>JAITKV010000038.1 GCA_031278215.1 Spirochaetaceae bacterium | reverse complement strand
CGAGCTAACCCTTGTAACGGCGGTTTTTGTGAACCCGGGCTTTTTTAAAGCCCTGCGGACCGGGGTTTCCCTGGAAGATTTAGAGGATCCAAGGGCCCGGGAGCTTTTTATGCTTCTGGAGGAATGGTACCGCAAAACCGGCGGCGGGCCTTCCGGCGCCTTAGGGGCCTTGAATGCCGCGGGCTCCGGGGAACTCCTGGAAATGGTTCAGGACAAAGAGTTGCAGGAATATATTTTACAGCAGGAGGCGTCCGGAGCTTTTTCCAGTGTTGAAAAACTGCTTAGTGACGGAATAACCAAGATTAAGAGTAAGGTTCTGGAACGGAGAAGAAGAGAAATTATCCGGGAATTACGCAGCCCTGCCCTCGAAGCGGTTCGGCAGGGCGATTTGCTGGCCGAAAAAATCCATATCGACGGTGCATTAACCAGGCTGAAGGAACGGAGCCGTGTTCAGGCCTCTGGCGCGTCCCCGGTTAAATCAAAGGAAGGGCGGTAAATGAGCGAAAAGACTGTACCTGCCGCCTCCCAAGAGACCGGCGTTTTTTCTGCCCACAAGGGGGCCCGCCGTAAAAGTCACAAGCTTCCCCTGGCCGAAGGGGACGCCGGTTCGCTGGATGTTTCCCTGGACACCACGGTAATTAAGCTTATCGGCTATGCCAGGGAAAAAAAGATCCTTTCCTACGACGAACTGCAGGACTTTTTACCGGAATACATTGCCAATACCGATAAAATCGAACAGGTGCTGGTCTTGCTGGAGGCAAATAATGTCCAGCTTGTGGAAGAGGACACCCTGGGGGATGACGAAGAAGCGGAAACCCGAAAGAGCGGCGAGGCGGAGAAGAAAAAGCTTATATACAACGAACGGGAATCCTCCGCGGACGATCCTATCCGGCTGTACCTGCGTGAAATAGGAAAAGAAAGCCTTCTTACGGCGGAACAGGAGGTGGAACTTTCAAAGCAGATGGAAGACGGGGAAAACATTATCAAGGGGGTTGTAAAAAATTCGGGAATGATAATTCCGGAATTTTACCACATTGCCCAGCGGACTTTTTCCAAGAAAGATCCCCGGGAGCTTTCCCTGTCCAAAAAAGAACTGTCCGAATTTATGACCGAGCGGCGCCGGCTTAACCAGTTTTATAAAGACACCCTGCGGACCGTGGGGGCGGACTTAAAAAACTACATGGAAATAAAGCGGCGGCTTATTGCCCGGGGTACGGATATTTATGAAGACGAAGAACTTTCGGGGCTGCGCAAGCGGCTGCTGCAGGAAATCGAGGGGGCCGCAATCCACCCCGAAGAGATCAACGGTTTTTCCGAAAAATTTGTCCAGGCCGCTAAAAAGATAAAACGGTATAAAAAAGAACAGGAACGGATAGAAAAACGCCTTCAGGTGGGATCCCTCAAGGAACTGCGGGCCCTGGGCCGGGGGCTTACGATTAAAGAAGAACGGGAGCTTTTGGAAGAAGAACTGGGGCTTAGTTCAGACGAGATAAAAGAACTAATCCGCCATATCCAGGTAACCGAAAAGAAACTCCGCCAGATGGAGGCGGAATTCGAAGAGACCATAGACAACATCAACCAGATGGCCAAGGAGATAAACCGGGGCCGGGTAATGATGAAAAACGCCAAGGACAAGCTTATTAAGGCCAATCTTCGGCTGGTAGTTTCCATTGCAAAAAAATACACCAACCGGGGGCTTCATTTCTTTGATCTGGTCCAGGAAGGGAACATTGGGCTTATTAAGGCGGTGGAAAAATTTGAATACCGCAAGGGATATAAGTTTTCTACCTACGCCACCTGGTGGATCCGGCAGGCTATAACCAGGTCCATTTCCGATCAGGCCAGGACTATCCGGGTGCCGGTCCACATGATCGAGCAGATCAACAAGGTGGTTCGGGAATCCCGGCAGCTTATGCAGATCCTGGGCAGGGAACCGGCGGACGAAGAGGTCGCGGAACGGCTTGGGTGGACCGCCCTGCGGGTTAAATCGGTAAAAAACGTCGCCCGGGAGCCCATCAGCCTGGAAACCCCCATAGGCGAAGAAGAAGATTCTCTGCTGGGGGATTTTATCGAAGACAAGGATGTGGAAAATCCCGCGAACCAGACCGCCTTTACGCTGCTGCAGGAACAGCTTTCCGGGGTTCTTTCTACCCTGCCGGCCCGGGAGCAGGAGGTGCTTAAGATGCGCTTCGGCCTGGACGACGGGTATTCTTTAACCTTGGAAGAAGTGGGACTTTACTTTAATGTTACCAGGGAACGGATACGACAGATCGAAGCAAAGGCCCTGCGGCGGCTGCGGCATCCCAAGCGAAGCCGCAGGCTTAAGGATTATTTGGACCACTAACGAGGTGATATATGGCGATGGAATCGATATTTGAAAAACTTAGGACGCTCCAGGAAATTTTGTCCGAAAAAATAAAGCTGGAACACGAGGTAGAGGAGATTCCAAAGATCCTTGTTACCCAGGAAGAGCTTCTTGCCCGGCTAAAAAAAACGTTTATCGATAAAAACCTGGAATACGAAAAATGCCGGGTTGCCGAGGCCGAATACCGGTCTTTACTGGAAGAAGCGGAATCCATGCGGGAAAAATCCGAAAAGAACATGGATGTGGTCAGTACCCAGCGGGAATACGAAGCCCTGGATAAAGAAATTCGGGACGCCGCGGACCGGGAACAGCAGCACCGGAAAGACCTGCAGCGGGAAGAGCGGGTAATTGCCGACCTGGACGAACAGATAAAACAAAACCAGGCCCTGATCGAACAGCAGGAAAAGGAGCTTGAAGAACGCCGCCGGGGCATAGAAACAGAGGTGTCGGAAAAACTGGCCCAAATCGGACGGCTTGAAGAAGAAGAACGGAAGCTAAACGAGGGCCTGGACCCCGAGGTGCTTTTTAAATTTGAACGGATTATTCGGAATAAAATGGGCCGGGGTATTGTGGCCATTAAAGGCGGGGTGTGCATGGGCTGCCACATGGTGCTGCCGGTTCAGTTTGCCAACACGGTTCACCAGGGGGAAGACATTCTTTTTTGCCCCTATTGTTCCCGGATCCTGTACTATGAAGATACGGATCAGGAGGGGAATTATTTTAACAACGAAGACGCCGGAAGTCTTTCGGACCTTGACGATATAGACGAAGACGAATATGATGAAGAGGCGGAGGACGAAGAAAGTTCCGCCGCCGGTATGGAATACGAGGAATAGGGCGCCGGGTTCCGCCGGATCCGGGCGGGCTCCGCCGCTTGTAGTTGTTTACAGGCGGGGCGCCGGCTTTCTTTCCCGTCCGTACGCTTACGTCTATGTGTATATAAGCGATGAATCAGGCAGCCGCCCGGCCCGCAAGCCGGGAGGAAAGTCCGGACTCCGCAGGGCGCGATGCCGGGTAACGCCCGGACAGGGGATGTAAAAAGTCCTTCGGGGCAAAGGATCCCTTGATAGACAGTGCAACAGAAAAAAAACCCCCTTATTACCCCCGGGTAAAAGGGAAGGGTGAAATGGCGGGGTAAGAGCCCACCCCGGCGCCGGCAACGGCGCCGGTATTTTCCGGGGTTCCCGGAAAATGGCAAACCTCATCGGGAGCAAGGTCAAGCAGCGTGTAAAAGGCCTGCCTTTTACAATGGAGGTTCCGCCCCGGCAGGGGAGGGGCCTTCGTGCCGGCGGCCCGCCGGTTAAACGCGGGTAGACCGCAGGGAGGCAGCCGGTAACGGCTGTCCCAGACAGATGGCTGCCCTAAGCCCGGCTTTGGGGCCCCGGCGTGGAGTTTTCACGGCGAACCTCAAAATCCGGGCTTAAACAGAATCCGGCTTATGGTTCATCGCTTTTTTTGAAATATCCGCCGGACATTCACAGAATCTCCGGTAATAATTGACTTTTTATCGTAAAAAGTATTAAATCACAGTCAGTATGGGTAAGTTCCGGATCATCGAAGTTCTAAAAAGACAGGCCTTTCTGGGAATTGCGGGCCTGGTTTTTTTTGCCGCGACAGCGGTTTTTTTAATTCTTGTGCTTCGTTCGGTACTGCTGGATGCGGGAGAGAAACGGGAACTCCTGCGGAACTGGCAAAACGGCTTCTACAGCGAGGTTTACGAAAAAAGCCGGGATCAACTTGCCGAAGAGCCCATGGACATGTTTTTTTTAACCATGCATGGTTTCGCGTCGTACCAAATGGCGGTATCCCAGATTAAAAACACCGGGGCCCTGGAGTACATTAACGAGTGTATCTGGTCCCTTAGAAAGGTTCTGCTCGAAAAAAACATCGATCAGGACGGCCGGCTGCGCTATGTTTTGGGAAAAGCCTATTATGCCAAGGGGCCGTTCTACGCGGATATGGCGGTAAAATACCTGGAGGCGGCAAAATCCGTTTCCTTTGACGCCGGGGACCTTAACGAATACCTGGGGCTGGCCTATGTGGCGGTAAAAGATTACCGGAAAGGCGTCGAAGCCTTAAGCGCGTCGCTTGATCCCCAGGACGGGGCAAATTCGGATCTGCTGCTTCTGTCCATCGCCCAGTCGTATATGGGGCTGGAAGACTGGGATTCGGCCAGGGCCTATTTGATCCGGTGCGCCGAAAGATCTAAAGACGAGGGTATTGTATTAAAATCCCGGTTTTTATTGGGAAAAGTACTGTACAGCTTAGGAAATACTGAAGAAGCCATTGCCACCCTTAACTCGGTCCTGGAAACAGGGGGGGAAGATGCAGAAGTTGCCTATGAATTGGGGGAGATTTTCGCATCCCAGGGGGACGCTACCAGAGCCCGGGCCGCGTTTAGAAGGGCCCGGAGGGCCGATGCCTCGTATCTGCCGGCAGCGGCCCGGCTTAATACCATGTAAACCGTTGGAGGACATATGTTAGGGGTAAAATCATCAGATATAGGGATAGACTTGGGGACCTGCAATACCCTGATTTATATTCGGGGCAAGGGTATTGTTATTAACGAACCCTCCGTGGTGGCGGTTGAACGGGGCACCAAAAAGGTTGTGGCGGTGGGAGAAAACGCCAAACGGATGCTGTACAAAACCCCCGGGGATATTATCGCCATTCGGCCCATGCGGGACGGGGTTATTGCGGATCTGGAATCCACGGAAAAGATGATTCGCTATTTTATTACCAAGATACTGCCCCGGTACCGCTTTATTAAACCCCGGATGGTTATCGGGATTCCTTCCTGTATTACCGAGGTTGAACGGCGGGCGGTGGAAGAAAGCGCCTATAAAGCGGGGGCCCGGGACGTGCGGGTTATTGAAGAAAGCCTGGCCGCGGCCATTGGGGCGGATATTCCGATCTTTGAACCCGCCGGCCACATGGTCTGCGACATAGGGGGGGGGACGACGGAAATTTCGGTCATTTCCCTGGGGGGCATGGTTGTAACCAACGCCATCCGCCTGGGGGGGGATGAATTTGACGAAGCGATTATTAAGCACGTCCGCAGCGTGCATAACCTTATTATTGGCGAGCAGACCGCGGAACGGCTTAAAATCGAGATAGGCAACGCATCCCCCGACAAGATCATCGAAAAGGTGGAAATTAAGGGGACCGACGCCATCACGGGCCTTCCCCGGCGGCTGGACATCGATTCGGTGGAGGTCCGGGAGGCCCTAAAGGATCCCATTACCCAGATTATCGATGAAATTAAGGCCACCCTGGGACAAACCCCGCCGGAATTGGCCGCGGATATTGTAGAACGGGGCATCGTTATGACCGGGGGGGGCTCTCTTCTTAAGGGCTTGCCCAAGCTTATTTCTAAAGAAACCGGAGTGCCGGTTATTCTTGCGGAACAACCCTTGGACTGCGTTGCCCTGGGGGCGGGGAAATATTTTGAATATGTCAAGGGTCTTGATAATACCCGCAGCATTTATGACAGCCTAAACGGATAGGGCCGGCAGTAGAACCGTATGATAGCTGGGGACAGTAAAAAAAAGCGCCGTGCACGGACCGATGTGTATGTGTTTGTGGGTCTAAGTCTTATTTCTTTTTCGGCCCTGTTTTTCTCTGCCCGCAGCTTTGTAACGAATTTTAAAGACGCGGGGCTTTCCATGTATTCGGGGCTGCGGGAAAGTGTGCACGGTTTAACTTCCCTTGTTTCCCGGACGATTCTTTCGGTCTGGGAACTGGCAAAGCTTAGAGAAGAATACAACGAGCTTACCGCCCGGGTGATCCGGTACGAACAGCTGGAAAGAACCGCGGCGGACATACGGCAGGAAAACAACCGGCTGCGGGAACAACTGGGGTTTTCCCAGATCCTGTCGTACCGTCATGTGGCCGCGGAAATTATCGGCACGGAACCGGATAATCTTTTTTCGGCCTTTGTGATCAACCGGGGAAAAAAAGACGGCATCGACAACAATATGCCGGTTATTGCCTACCAGGGGGGGGTGGAAACCCTGGTGGGAAAGGTTATTCAGGCGGCCCAATACGAAAGCATGGTAATGCCCCTGTACGATTCCAGTTCCTATATTTCTTCCCGCTTAAACGACTCCAGGGTAGAGGGGATCGTGGAAGGCCAGGGAAGCCACAACGCCCCCCTTTTAATGCGGTTTGTACGAAAGCGGGGCCGGGAAGAAGAAATTAAAATAGGGGAAGCGGTAATCACCAGCGGCCTGGGCGGCGTTTTTCCCCGGGGAATTATCATAGGCCGGGTAAGCCGGGTTCTGTACCAGGATAACGATACGTCCATAGAAATTGAACTGGAAAGCCAGACCGATTTTTCCCGGCTTGAGTATGTCTTTGTCATTGACGCCGGCTCCCGGACCCCGGTGGAACAAGCCGGGTATTTCCCGGCGGAGGGGCTTCCCCCAGGCGGGGGCTTGACCGGAGGGGGGGGCTCCCCGTGAGTAAAAGTATTATCTGGTCTACGGTTTTTGCCATTATCGCAGCCCTTTTACAGTCGGTGCTGCTCTACCGGCTTAAATTTTACGGGGCCGTGCCGGATCTTTCGCTGGGAATTTTAGTGTTCAGCGCCTATGTTAACGGAACCATGAACGGCCAGGTGACGGGGTTTTTTTCCGGAATTTTTTATGATTTCTTGTCCGTGGCCCCCATGGGGCTTTATACGTTTATCCGGACCATCATAGGCGCCTTAACGGGTCTTTTAAAGGGAATCTTTTTTTTAGACGCCGTGGTGCTGCCCATGGTGCTGTGCGCCTCTGCCACCATCCTCAAGGCCCTTATGCTTTTGGGACTTCACCTGCTTTTTGCCGGCGCGGTGCCCTCCTATCCCTCCCTAACGACTCCGGTTTTCTGGTTTGAACTGCTGCTTAACACCGTGACGGCGCCGTTTTTGTTCTGGCTGCTCAGGCTGTTTAAACCCCTGCTTGTTTCACCGGGGGAAAACTAATGTCCTCTTCGTTTGATCAATACCCGGGGCGCATAGACGAAAGACCCCTGGGAAGAATACGGGTTCTTCAGTTTCTCTTTATTTTTATTTTTTCGCTCTATACAATCTGGCTTTTTAATATGCAGATTATCAGCGGGGATCAGTACCGCCGGCGGTCCGTTGATATCGCCAAACGAACCACGGTGCTTCCCGCGCAGCGGGGCGAAATCTACGACCGGAATTTTACCGATCCCATGGTGGTTAACAACGACACCTTTGCGGTAACCATAACTCCCGGCGAGGTGCCGGAGGAGAAAATCCAGGACCTTATTACCAGGGTCGCGGAGCTGCTTCGTGTGCCGCGCAGGGAGGTGGAAGAAAAAATCCCCCCCCAGTACTATCACCTCTACCAGCCCCTGGATATCGCGGTTAACGTACCCTTTGAAACCGTGGCGGTGCTGGCGGAAAATTTAGATACCCTGCCGGGCCTAAGCTGGCAGCCCACCCCCATACGAAACTACGGGGACCTGGGCAGCCTTTCGCATATCATCGGCTATGTGGGCAATATTACCCGGGAGGAGCTTACCCAGCTTTACAACCAGGGCTACCAGCAGGGAGATATTATCGGCAAACTGGGAATTGAACGCCAGTACGACGGGATCCTCAGGGGCCGGGACGGCATTGAAACCAGAACCGTAGATGTCCGGGGGCAGCGTATTTCCGGCAGTTTAACCAGGGAATCTCCAACCATGGGGAAAAACCTGGTATTAACCGTGGACAGATCCATTCAGCTGCTGGCGGAAAAAGCCCTGGGGGAAAGAATGGGGGCGGTGGTGGTGATGAAGCCCAACGGAGAAATTCTTGCCATGGTATCGTATCCCTGGTACGATCCGAACCTGTTCAACCGATCCAGCATCTCCGCGGAATATTCGACCCTGATAAACGATCCGAACAAGCCGTTTTTAAACCGGGCCATCCAGTCCAATTATCCCCCGGCCTCTACCTTTAAAATCCTTATGACCACGGCCCTGCTGGCAGAAAACCTGATAAATCCGGAATTAAAAATAAACTGTACCGGAGGCATGGATTACGGTGAACGGCTGTGGCGGTGCTGGGCCCGGGGAGGGCACGGCTGGGTTAATCTTCAACAGGCCCTGGCGGTTTCCTGCGATATTTATTTTTGGATCGCCGGCAGAGACTATGTGGGAATCGACCGCATTGTACGGTATGCCAGGGCCTTTGGATACGGAGAGCTTACGGGTATTGATCTTCCCGGAGAAATCCAGGGATTCATTCCCACCCGCCAATGGAAGGAGCGGATCTACCATGAACGGTGGCTTGCGGGGGATACGATGAATACTTCCATAGGCCAGGGGTTTACTCTGGTTACCCCCCTGCAGATTACCAATCTAATGGCCACGGTGATCAACGACGGCGTAGCCTACAAACCCCATGTGCTTAAAGAAATACGGGATCCGGTTTCCGGCGTCATAGAACGGACCGTTACGCCGGAGCCTATCCACGATATGCGGGACGAGGTAAGCCCCCGGGTTTTTGAAACCGTGCGGAATAATATGCGGACCGTGGTAACCCAGGGTTCCGCCCGGTACCCGGACAATATCCGGACGGTGGAACTGGCGGGAAAAACCGGCACCGCCGAAGTGGGCCTGCCGGACCGCTGGCACTGCTGGTTCACCGCCTACGGGCCCTTTAACACCACCAACCATGATGAACAGATTATCGTAACGGTTCTTGTGGAAGCCTCCAATCCCTGGGATTGGTGGTCTCCCTACGCCACGGCTATTATTTTCCAGGGAATCTTTGCCAACCAAAGCTATGAAGAAGCGGTTATGGCCCTGGGATTACAGTACCTAAGCCCCGTACAAGGACGCCGTGAATGAGGCTTCGGGACTTTCTTGAAATTGATTTTTCCCTATTTTTTGCCGCCTTGCTGCTTACGGTTTTTGGGATTCTTTTTATCTATTCCTCCGGCATAACGCCCGCGGGTTCGATCTCCACCGAGTACAGCAGGCAGATAGTGTGGGCCGTGGCGGGCTTTATTGCCGCCCTGGTTATTTCTGTGCTGAACTACCGGCGGATCTACGATTTTTCCCTGTATTTGTACGCGGGTACCATAGTGCTGCTTATCTATACCTGTTTTTTCGGACGCCTGGTTAACGGCGCCAGGGCCTGGATCGGCATTGGAAGTTTTGGCATCCAGCCTTCGGAATTTGCCAAGATAAGCACCATACTTTTTTTGGCCCGTCATCTTGATTCCACCAAGCACAGCCGGAATGTATTAAACCGGTTTGTCATCGCCTGTGTAATCGTCTTTATTCCCATGGCAATCGTACTGCTCCAGCCCGATTTTGGCACTTCCCTGGTGTTTATCCCGATTCTGCTGGTTATGACCTTTATCAGCGGCATATCCATGCGGTACATTGTCTTTCTAGGAAGCTGTATCGCCCTAACCGGCCTTATGACGGTTTTGCCGCTTTGGCAAAAAACGATTCTAAACAATGCGTACCCCGTCATAATGATCCTTACCAATTTCCGGTTTATTCTGGTTAGCATGGCGGCTCTTATTCCCATTGGGGCCATCGCGTTTTTTGGGTTTTCCCGGTATAAAAAGCGTTATTTCTACTGGATATGCTATGGGGCCGTGCTGCTGTTTAGTTCGTTGTTTGCTTCGTTTGTCGCCCACAGGGTTCTTAAGGATTATCAAATCATGCGGCTGATTGTTTTTTTGGATCCCAATGTGGATCCACGGGGATCGGGCTGGCATATCATACAGTCCATGATCGCCATCGGTTCCGGCGGTTTTATGGGCAAGGGTTTTCTTCAGGGAACCCAGAGCCATTACCGTTTTTTGCCCCAGCAGAGTACGGATTTTATCTTTTCGATCTTTACCGAAGAATGGGGGTTTCTGGGGGGGCTTTTGGTGTTTGCCCTGTTTCTGCTTATCTGCCTTAGGCTTATACGGCTTATGAGGATCACCTCGGACACCTTTGGCTCCTATATCGCCACGGGGCTGGCGGCGGTATTTTCTTTTCATTTTATGATCAATGTCGGTATGGCCATGGGGGTTATGCCCATCACGGGGATTCCCCTGCTTTTTATGTCCTACGGCGGTTCGGCCCTTATTTCCGCGTTAATAGGAATAGGCCTGGCCATGAGCATCCACGTTAGAAGATTCCAGCGCTGGTAGATGATCCGGTACATTGATCCCCTTGCCCGCTTGGGAAAACGGCTTTTAGAGGTAGAAAAGCCCGCCCGGTATATCGGCGGCGAATACGGCAGGCTGGCAAAGCCCGGCGCGGTTCTGCAAACGGCGGTGGTTTTTCCCGATCTCTATGAACTGGGCATGTCGAACCAGGCCTTTCGTATTCTTTACAATACCCTTAACCGGATTGATGATATTTCCTGCGACAGGGCCTTTGCCCCGGCTCCTGATTTTGAAAAACTTTTGGAAGAAGAAGGGGTACCCCTGTACGGTCTTGATACGGGGATACCCCTTGGCGATACAGATATGCTGCTCTTTTCCCTGGGATACGAACTTGGCATAAACGGCATTCTTTCGGTGCTGGATCGTTCCCGCGTACCCTTCCGGGCGGCGCAGAGGGGGCGGGGGGATCCTATGGTGATCATCGGGGGCCCCTGTGTTTCCAACCCCTTGCCCTACAGCCCCTTTGCCGACGCCTTTTGGATTGGCGAAGCCGAGGCCGGTTTTTTTGATCTTTGTAAAGTTATTCTGGGCCTAAAAAAATCCGGAGCTTCGAGGGGAGACATGCTGGACCGGATCCTGTCCCACCCCCATGTCTGGGGGCCGGGAAAGACCCGGGCGTCCAGAGCAGTGGCGGCGGACTTTGGCCGGCGGCCGCAGGGGGCGGTGGTTTTTCCCGTGTCAAGCATCCGGACGGTCCAGCACCATGGCGCGGTTGAAATTATGCGGGGCTGCCCCAACGGATGCCGGTTTTGTCATGCCGGCATTTGGTACCGGCCCATGCGGCAAAAACCGGCGGATCTGGTTGTACAGGAAGTGGAGGAACTTGTTAGCGCCGGCGGATACAGGGAGATAAGCCTTTCGTCCCTTTCAAGCGGCGATTATTGTTATATTACCGAGCTTGCCGGGTACCTGAACAGCCTGTATGCTTCCCGGCATGTTTCGTTTCAGCTTCCATCGCTGCGGGTTTCGGGCTTTTCGCTCCCCCTGCTTTCCAGGATATCCGAGGTTCGGAAAAGCGGCCTTACCTTTGCGGTGGAAACGCCCCTTGAAATGTGGCAGCTGGGAATAAACAAAACGGTAAAGCTTGACGAGATTGTTTCGATACTGGAAGAGGCAAAGCGTCGCGGCTGGCGGGGGGCGAAATTTTACTTTATGATCGGCCTGCCTCCGGCAAACCGGGATTCGGCCCTTGGGACGGACCGGGAAGCGGAAGATGGCCGCCGCGGGGGCCGGGAAGAAAGGGCCATTGTGGATTTTATCGCCGAGGCGGGAAAAAGGAGCAGGGGACACTTTCACATTAACGTGGGGGTCTTTGTTCCCAAACCCCATACCCCCTTCGAAAGGGCCCCCCAGCTTGGGGAAGATCAGGCCTGGCCAAAATTGAACCACATTATCTCTGCCCTTAAGCCGCTGGGACATAAGGTAAGCGTCCACGATCCCTTTGTCTCTATGGTCGAAGGACTTATAGCCCGGGGAGACGAAAGGGTAGGGGGCTTAATTGAAGAAGCCTTTGCCGCCGGGGCCAGGCTTGATCCCTGGTCCGAGTATTTTAGAAGGGATATCTGGCAGGGGCTTTTTGAAAAGAATCCGGGCCTGGTTTCCTCGGCCCTGGCGGAAAAAACCGGAACCCTTCCCTGGCGGATCATTGAACCCGGCGCCGCCGGGACATTCCTGGCCGCAGAAAAACGCAGATCCGAAATCCCGGAACTAAGCGCGGCGTGTATGGAAAATTGCACACATCCCTGCGGAGTTTGTAACGCGCCCCCCCAGATTGTAAAAAATAGTATACACTATGAAGTTAAAATTGACAAAGAGCCGGAAAATTCCGAAAAAAACCCGGCCCTCTGGCGGATTTTGTTTTCGTTTTCAAAGAAGGGGGCGGCAATTTTTATTCCCCACCTGGGGGTTATCGAAGTTTTTTCCATGGCCCTGCTGCGAAGCGGATTACAGCCCGTTTTTACCCAGGGCTTTAATCCTCATGTACGGCTGGACTTTGCTTCCCCCGCCGCCCTGGGGCTTGTCTGCGAGGACGAAGCGGCCTGCGTTGACTTTAAGCAGTACCTGGAGCCGGAAACGTTTATCCTGCGGCTTAACCCGGCGCTGCCGCCGGGCTTTTCGGTAGCCCGGGCCGAAATTTTTAATATTCCCCGGGGCGCAAAAAAATACCCTTTGCCGCCTCTTTTGTACGGCTTTACGTATACAGGCCCCGAAGACGCCCTGGAGCACTGCATTAGGGCGTCAGAAGAAAAAGAATTCCGGCTAAACCACAAGGCCGGGCGTTCTTTTCCGGTCCGAAGCCGCGTCCTGGCCCATAATCCCGAATTTGCCAAAACCGGCGAAGCGCCGGCGCCGGGAACAGCGGCGCCGTTCTCGGCGGCGCCGTTCCCGTCGGCGCCGTTCCCGTCGGCGCCGTTCTCGGCGAAGCTTCTTCCCTATACCGGTTACTTTGAAGCCTACAGGGCCTTGATGAACCGGCCTGTTTCTTGTTGACGGATTTCCGGCCCGGCGCCGGGTTATGGATTTGACATAGACAATCTAATCAGCCTGCATATTCACTATATGCCCCTTGGGGTTTCACCCAAGGGGTTTATTTAAAATACCGCTAACTTAAAAATTTACCTTAAAAAATAAAACAGCATTAAGAACACCTAAACCAATTATAAACAAAATAAACAAACCGATACAAAAAAACATAAAATTTTTCATATCTTACCTCTCGACTTACGTATATTAGCCTTTACAGCTAAATCACACGCTTTAGAATCTCTTTGCACTTGTTGCAATTCTTCTAGTTGCAACTTCCATTTAGATATCGATATTCCACTATTAAGGAACTTCGCATTTCTAGAAATTACTTTGAAATTTTCCTGCCATTAACTGTATCATACAATCGCATCGATAATTTATCAACACTTTTTTCTGCATACTTTAAACCAAGACCTTTAGACGTAAACGTAACTTGATCCTTCTTTACAGAAAAAACAGCGGCATCCCGGGGAAAATATCCAAAAATAATTGCATGGTAATGCGGTCTCTGTGAATCAGTCCCATTTGAATTCTACACGATGCCACAACGGGAAAAAACCGGCCTCCAACTAAAATGGACAGAATAGACATTATGAATAGTAAAGCCTGCGGTCTTTTCTGTTCGCGCCGGCTTCTTTCCGGCCCTGCCCTTTGCCGGAATTCCCGGAGGAAGGAACCGTCAGGGGGAAGAAATGCTGGGAAGACGGAAAATCCCTATATGCTTGGGCCGCGAATAAATCACGGTATAATTGGAATCGATCCCCGAGGCAAGGATGTACATCGAAACGTAGGTATATTTTGTTGTAATCCCCAGGTTGTTAGCGGTATTTAGTTCCACATCGGCGTTTACCATGGAACTGATGATGCTGCTGTCGGTAATTTGATTCGTTCCGTTGGTATTCTTAAAAAACCGGTCAGGCCGGGAGGTAAAGTCCCCGGGCCGGAATAGATAGAAGGTGGATAAGGCGGGATCATGATCCAGTTTCATAAAAGGTTCATTGGAAGGGCTGGTAAAATCCAGATGGACGGTGCTTCCGATTCCGGCGGGAGAATCGGCGGAAGGAATGCCGCCATAGGCCTGGTTTCCCAGTAATTGATACAGGGCTATCTCGTTGGATCTGTCCAAGGTAAGGTACAGGGGGTAATAATGAAGATTGTTGAATACGGAACCTATGGCATTGGGGGAAACCTTATCGTTGGTGGTATAAGGTTCCAGGGTGCTGTAGTGGGAAGCCAGGGCCGGATTGATGGTTTGCCGTTCCGAGGCGGTGGTGACGCTGGGGAATGAAAAATCACTGATATAGATCCGGTAAAAGATCGTATAACTGCGAAAATATATATTGCCGCTGTTATCGGGGATTATGATGCGTCCCCGGCTTATGTCCTCGGCGTAGGCGGTTTCTACCGGCCTAAGGTAAATATAATCTTCGATACCGCAGGAAAGGACCGGCAGCGACAAGGCTAATGCAGGAAATATGGCGGCGAAGAAAAAAACAGGGGCAACCCTATATGTGCCGGCGTTATTTTGACATTTCAATAGCGATAATTCTGCTCTGAGCTAATTTGGCCCAATTGGAATCGGGTGAAGCTTTTTCGATTAGGGTGCGGTAGGCCTCCAGGGCCGCTTCCGCATCCTTCCGGGTCTCGTAAATTCTTCCCATGTTAAACCGGGCCCTGGAAGCGGCGGGAAAATTACCGGAAAAGTCCAAGCTTTGGGTGTAGTAATCCAGGGCCTTCTCCAGATTACCCTGCTCTTCCGCGGCCACCGCCGCATTGTACAGCCCCAGGGGGTTTAGGTATGTTTTTCCGGCCTTCCGGGCAGAGTCCAGATAGGCCGCTTCGGCCTTTTCCCAGTCGCCCTGGTCCATATAGATAGAAGCGGCCAAAGAATAGGACCGGGCGGAGGCGTATCCAAAAGTTTTGGGGGCAAACTCTGTAATCTCCTGAAGCAGGTCTTCCGCCTCGGCAGATTTGGAACCATCGCTTAGATCCCCCAACAGGGCGCGTTTTTCTTCGATTTCTTCCAGGGTGATAATTGCTTTTTTTTGCAGTCCGTTCCGGACGGAAAAAAACACCGCCAAACCGACGATTCCTACGGCCGCAATTATCATCACCGCCAGGAGGGGTTTTCTATTTTTTTGCACAAAATCGGTAATTCTATCGCTTATGTGCACGGATTCTGTTCCCGCTTTCTTCATTTCCATTATTATACTCCGTGGATTTAAATTTGACAACTTAGGAATAATGCTCCTTAATGGACAGTTCCTTAATCAGTCTGGATAAATAGGTTCTTTGAATATCCAGGGCCCTTGCCGTTTCTGTCTGGTTCCAGTTATTTTCTTCCAGCACCTTCTGAATAAAGTGTACTTTAAACGTATTTATCGCGTTTTTTAGGTTCCGGCTGCCCTCCCCGCCATGTTCGGGTATGGCCGCAAGGTTTCGCAAAAAAAGATCGTCCTTCTGTATCCAGGCGCCCTTTCCAATGACGCAGGCCCTTTCTATGCTGTTTTCCAGCTCCCGGATGTTTCCGGGCCAGGAATAGGAGAGCATAAATTCCATGGCGTCGTTGGAAAACCCCTTAAACTGCTTTTTTGTTTCCCGTTGGTATTTGGTAAGAAAAAAATCCGCCAGTTCGGGGATGTCCTCGGGGCGCTGCCGCAGGGGGGGGATATAAATAGGCAGCACGTTGATCCGGTAATATAAATCGTTACGGAATTCGCCTCTTTCTACCATTGCTTCGATGTCCCTGTTGGTGGCCGCCAGTATACGGACGTCCACGGTTATCGAAGTATTCGATCCGACTTTTTCAAATGTTTTTTGCTGGATTACCCGCAGAAGCTTGGATTGCAGGGCCAGGGGCAGATCCCCGATTTCATCAAGAAAAATCGTACCTCCGTCGGCCAGTTCAAAGCGGCCCTGGCGGTTTTGGATGGCGTTGGTAAAAGCCCCCTTTACATGACCGAAGAGTTCGCTTTCCAGAAGGTTTTCTGGCAGGGCGGCGCAGTTAACCCGGATAAAGGGGGCGGCGCTGCGGGGGCTGCGAAGGTGGATCTGCTCGGCGATTAGTTCCTTTCCTACACCGCTTTCGCCCAGGATTAAAACTGAAGAATCGGTCTGGGCAACCCGATCTATGATTTCAAGTTTTTCCAAAATAACCGGGCTTTTTGCAATGAGGGTATGATAGCCCTGGGTATTCCGCAGTTCCGTTTGGAGGTGGTCTATCTCGGACCGGGCCCGTTCAAAGCTCTGGACATTCTGGATAGCCAGGGCGGCCTGGTTGGCCAATATCTCCAGCCATTCAAGATCGTCCTGGGTAAAATAGTTGCCCCCTTTTTTATTGAGCAGTTCAATAACCCCGATGCATTCGTCCTTTATCCGCATGGGTACGGCGATCATGGTTTTTGAAGGATATCCCAGCTGATCGGGAATTTTTTTGGAATGCCGTTTATCGTTTTCCACGTCGTTTACCATAAGGGATTTATTGTGGGTGGCAACCCAGCCGGCAATTCCTTCGTTTAATTTTACGGTATACTTTGCTATTTTTGCGCTCTGGGATCCCAGGGCGACCTCGAAATACAGTTCCTTAGTTTCCTTGTTTACCAGCATAAGACTGGACGCCTCTCCCTGGCAGAACCTGGTGGCGGATTCCAGAATCTGGGTTAGCAGGGAATGGAGGTCCGTAAATTTTGAATTAATAAGAGAATTAATCTCGATGAGGGTATTAAATTTATTGGCGTCGATTTTTGACAGCATCGAATGCGGTCAGCCGGCTTCTATTCGGATGCCGGAGGGGAAATTTCGACTGCCGGGGTTTCCGCCGCCGGGGTTTCCGGTATTGCAGCCTCCTGTGTTGAAGCTTCCGGCACCGGAGCAGTTTCCGGCGCTGCCGCCGCCGCCGGGGTTTTCTCTGCTGCCGGAGCTTTCTCCGCTGCCGGGGTTTTCTTCGCTGCCGGGGTTTTCTCCGCCGGAGCTTCCGCCGCCGGGGTTTCCGGCGCCGGAGCAGTTTCCGCCGCCGCCGCCGCCGCCGGGGTTTCCGGTATTGCAGCCTCCTGTGTTGAAGCTTCCGGCGCCGGAGCAGTTTCCGGCGCTGCCGCCGCCGCTTCCGCCACCGGAGCTTCCGCCGCCGGAGCAGTTTCCGGCGCCGCCGCCGCCGGAGCTTTCTCCGCTGCCGGAGCTTTCTCCGCCGGGGTTTCCGCCGCCGGAACAGCTTCCGCTGCCGGAGCTTCCGCTGCCGGAGCTTCCGCCGCCGCCGGAACGCCGGCCTTTTTCCGGGATTTGGCGGAAGTTTCGGTTTTTCCTGCAGAAAGGGTCTGGGAAGCGGGGATTTGGCCGGCTTCCTGTTCACTGTTCTTGGATTTTAGAATGTCCCCCAGGGTAACGGTGGAATCGCCGGATTGTTCTTCTGTCATGTACCGGGAAATCTCGTCCCGGTGCGCCTTGCGCTGGTAATCCCGGATAGAAAAAGAAGCTTTTTGCTTTTCCGGTTGGAGTTCCACCACCACCGCGGTAATTTTATCCCCGGGGTGGTAGCGTTTAAGGGCGTCGTCGGGGCTTTCTTCGCGGTTTTCCGGCAAGTTGGTTTTATGGATAAGCCCTTCGATGCCGCCGGCAACTTTTACAAATATCCCGAAATCGGTGACGGAAGACACTTCCCCTTCTACCCGGGACCCGATTTTATAGGCCGCGGCAAAATTCTGCCAGGGGTCTTCCGAAAGCTGCTTAATCCCCAGCTTAATATTACGGTTGTTCCGATCAATGCCGATAACCATTACTTCCAATTCCTGGCCCACAGTTAATTCGCTGCCGGGATGCTTAATCTTTTTGGTCCAGGAAATATCATCCACATGGAGGAAGCCGTCGATGCCTTCTTCCAGTTCGATAAAGGCCCCGGCGTTAGTTGTTTTAACCACCTTCCGGACAAGCCGGGTATTGACGGGATATTTTTCGCTGATACTGTTCCAGGGATTGGTCCCAACCTGTTTAAGCCCCAGGGAAACCCGCCCTGCCTGTAAATCGTAGCCCAGGATCATGCATTCCACTTCATCCCCGATGGCAAGAAGATCCCCGGGGGAATGAATTTTCTTAACCCAGGAAAATTCGGAGATATGGGCGAGTCCTTCAATACCTTCTTCCAGTTCAATAAAGGCGCCGAAATCCGTTAATTTGGTAACCTTCCCGGAGACGATGTCGTTGACATGGTATTTGTCTTCAAAATGCATCCAGGGATCATCGGTAAAGTGCTTTAACGAAAGGTTAATCCGTTTTTTTTCCGGATCGATTCGTATGACCTTAACGGTAATTTCCTGGCCCTTTTTCACAAATTCCTTGGGCCGGGTTACATGCCCCCAGCTCATGTCGTTGATATGCAAAAGGCCGTCAAAACCGCCCAGGTCGATAAAGGCCCCAAAGGAGGTAAAACTTTTAACCACCCCCTTTCTGTCCGCCCCGATGGGGGTGTTTTCAAAGAATTCCTTCTGCTTTTTGACGGTTTCTTCTTCCAGCCACTTACGGCGGTTTACCACAATATTTACTTTACCGTCGGAGTAGAGCCGCTCCACATACATTTTGGACGTAAGCCCCAGGAATTTTTCCGGCTTGTCAACCTTTTGTGAATCGGATTGGCTTATGGGAAGGAACGCATGGACCTGGGCGCCAAGATTGACGTCAAAGCCCCCCTTGACATGCTTTTCGATGGTTCCTTCCAGGGGGGTATGGTCCTGAAAGGCCTGGCGAAGATCTTTCCAGAACAGCTTAACATCCGCCTTTTGTTTGGAAACAATCACCTCGCCGTGTTTGTTTTCTTTGGAAACCAGGATAACCGATACCGGATCCCCTATTTTGGGGACCGTGGAGAATTCGGAAAGGGGTATCTTTCCCTCCGACTTATACCCCACGTCCACAAATACCTGGTCGGGGGTTACTTGAATAACATGGCCGTCAATAAGCTGGCCCTCTTCAAGCTGTTCGAGTGATTTAAGGTATTCTTCCTGCAATTGTGATTGAATGTCGCCGGGATTAGTGTCCGCTCCCACTTCCATCTGAGCCATGGTTCATCCTTCTAATGTATTATCTCTACTAATTTGTCATAAACTTGGCTTAAGGTCAAGTCCGAAGTGTCCAGGTAAATAACGCCGGGCCCCACCATAAGACTCCCCTCTTCTTTGTTCCTGTCTGTGGCGTCCCTTTGGGCGATGGATTTTTCGATTTCCTCCAGGCTTAGCCGGGAAACCCCCTGTTGAAAGCGCCGTTTGGCCCGTTCCCGGTTCGAAGCGTCCAGGTAAAAGCGGTATTCCGCCCCGGGAAACACCACCGTGGTCATGTCCCTTCCCTCCACCACCGCATTAAGCCCCCGGGCGATGTTCCGCACATGGTCATTAACTACATGACGGACGGGAACGATCGCCGAAAGGGGGGAAACGGCCCGGTCTATGTCGTCACTGTGCAGCAGGGGCTCCACCATTTCGTCCCCCAGGTACAGCCGGCCGGCTTTGTACATCACCGGGGCTTTTTTTGCATATTCCGTAACCCTTTCCGGATCCCGGGGATCGATTCCCTGTCTAAGGCATCCCAGGGTAATGGCCCGGTACAGATTACCCGAATTGATATAGGTAAAAGGCCCGCCGTCGTTTCCGCGAAGGTTTTGCGCCAGCATCTTCGCAATGGTACTTTTTCCGCTTCCCGCAGGCCCGTCAATGGCGATTACCATAGGATTTTTTCCAATTTGGCCAGTTCCGCGTCCGTTAAGCGCCGGGTTTTGCCCTCTTCCAGGGTTCCCAGTTCCACCGGGCCAATGCGGACCCGTTTAAGCATCCGGGGAGAAAGGTGAAAGTGCGAAAAGACCCGCCGGATTTCCCGGTTCTTTCCTTCGATTAGCACGATCTTTAGGGAGCAGCGCCCCAGCCGTTCAACGCTCCGGGCCCGGTAGGTTTCCCCTTCGATGTTTAATCCCGCAAGGAAATCGTCTATGACCCTGTCGGGGACGGGGCCCTTGGATTCTATAAAGTATTCCTTTTCAATTTCCGATCCGGGCCGGCTTACGCGGGCCGCAAAATCCCCGTCGTTGGTAAAAAAGATAAGCCCGGAAGAAAGGTAATCCAGCCGGCCCACGTTGTACAGCCGTTCGGTAATGTCCGGGGGAATAAGGGCCAAGGCCAGGGGCCGGCCCTGGGGATCCCGGGAACTGCACAAATACCCGGGGGGCTTGTTCATTGCCAGGTAGTGTCGTTTTTTTTCTGCCAGGACCGGTACGCCGTCTACCCGGACTTCGCTGCCCGGTTCTACCTTGGTCCCCAGAAGGGTAACGGTTTCACCGTTGACCGTTACCCTCCCCTGGAGTATAAAGGTCTCCGCGCGGCGGCGGGAGGCCACACCGCCGCGGGCAAGAAACACCTGCAGCCGGAGGGGGCCGGCATCTTCTTTAGTTTCCTTCAAGTTCAAAACGATCGGCCTCGTGTTCGCTAAGTTTCGGAAGGTCCGCAATGCTTTCCAGCCGGAAAAACCGTAAAAATTCCCTGGTGGTTCCGTACTGGACAGGCTTGCCGGGGACATCCTTTTTTCCCATCTCCCGGATAAGGGATTTTTCCAGAAGCACTCTGATCATCGTATCCGCCTGGACTCCCCGAATCGCCTCAACTTCGCTCCGGGTAATGGGCTGGGAATAGGCGATAATGGACAGGGTTTCCAGGGCGGCCCGGGAAAAGCGGGTTTCGTTCCTTTTGCCGTACCGTTCCTTTAAATTATCCCAGTATTCCTTTTTAACCGAGAGCATTACCCCGCCCCCTATGCGGGTCAATTCCACCCCCGAATCGGCCCGGCGGTATTTTTCTTCCAGGATCTCTATGGCCCGGTGTACCGCTTCCTTGGAAAGCCCCGAATACCGGATCAGGGTATTGTAGTCCAGGGGATCCGTTTCCAGGTACAGTATGGCTTCTAGCAGGGCTGTTTCTTTTTCCACCGTATCCTCATTGTCCCGTCGTATCGGTTTTTGCTTTGATTAATATATCACCAAACATGCGGTTTTGATAAATCGTTACCATTCTGCTCTTTACCGCCTCCAACAGGGCAAGAAACGCGCAGATAATGTCCATCACGGAGCCCCGCCGGGCCACCAGATCGGTAAACCGGCATTCCCGGGATTTTTCCAGCAGTTCCGCCAGCAGGGCGGTTTTTTCGTTCACCGATATTTCTTCGTACAGATCGATAATACTCCGGCCCTTTTCTTCCCCGCTGATGCCGATCATCAGGGTGGAAAAGGTTTTAAGCAGTTCCCAGACATCCACCTGCTGCCACAGGGCCTCGTCGGCAAAGGGAAGGGGCCGTTGAAGTAGTTTTCTTCGTTCGATCACCCATTCCGCTTCCCTGCCCTGCTCTTCAAGAAGTTCGGTAAGTTTTTTAAACCGTTGGTATTCAATAAGCGTTTCTACCAGTTCCTGCCGGGGATCCTCGATTTCGTCCAAATCCAGTTCCACCGGCAGAAGAATCCGGGATTTAATGTACAACAAAGTGGCCGCCAGGGCCTGAAATTCGGTAAGATCGTCCAAATCCAAGGTAAGGGCAAACCGAAGGTACTCAATGTACTGTTCGGTTATTTGAGCTATGGGAATATCGTAAATATTAATCTCGTTCTTTTTTACCAGAAAAAGAAGCAGGTCCAGGGGGCCTTCAAATTCCCTGACTTTAAATGTATGAGCCGGATGATCTTTTTGCAGGGAGTCTGTAAACAGCTCTGGTCTTTCCATCTACGGTCCTTAGTATACCCTGGCCGGGTGGAGTAGTAAATACCTGGACCCCCTGTTCCGGCAGGGAATTAAGGATATCCTGGTAGCTTCTCCCGGTCCCCGGTTCCCGGGCTTCGGGAAGAAGTTCCAGCAGCGGCCTAAGGGCAAAACTCCGCCCTGCGAGCCGGGGGTGGGGAATAACCAGGGCCGGATCCTGCAGTACCCGGCTTCCAAAGAGGAGTATATCTATATCCAGGGTCCGTTCCCCCCAGCGCCGTTCCCGGGAACGGTCCCGGCCAAAGGAGATTTCTACGGCCTGGATCCGGGCCAGAAGCTCCCGGGGGCTTTTACGGTAATACCCGCAGAAGCAGCAGTTAAAAAAATCCCCTTGATCCTTCAGGTGGAGCGGAGCGGTTTTGTACACCGACGAAACCCTGCCCCGGGCCAGGATCCTGTCCAGTTCCGCCGCGGCCAGGCCGAGGAGCTCCGGGGAAAAAAGGCCCTGATAGGGCAGATTGGATCCCAGCCCCAGGATACAAAGCTCCCCCGGCGGCGTTTTAAAAGAGTTCATCCCCGGCGGAAGCAAGTTCCTGCGGTTCCTGAGGCCCGGCGGGGCTTCGTACTTCCAAGGATACTTCGGGATTTTTCCTGGGCCGTCCCGGTCCGCGGAGTTCCCCTCCCGGCGCCGGGGGCCGCGGAGACGCCCCGGGGATCGTTTGGGCCGACGCGGTTTTAAGGAAGCCGCCGGCGGGATTTACCGGGCCGGAAGCGGGGCCGCCCACGCGCGCGGAGGAAGCTTCCGCCGCGGAGGCGCCGTGTTCCCCCGGGGGAACGGCGGCGGTTCTTTCGGGAAAGATTAGATTCCGAAGCGTGGCCTCTATCTCGGCGGCAAAGCCGGGATTATCCTGCAGATACTGTTTGGCGTTGTCCCTGCCCTGGCCGATTTTTTCTTCCCCGTAGGAATACCAGGCGCCTTTTTTCTCGATTATGTTGTACTTAGCCGCCGCATCCAGAAGGCTTCCGATGGCCGACACCCCCTTGCCGAAGATAATTTCCAGTTCCGCCTTTCTAAAGGGAGGGGCCACCTTGTTTTTTACAACCTTCACGCGGATCCGGTTTCCCACCGCGTCGGAATCTTTTCCCGCTTCGATGGTCTCTACCCGGCGGACCTCGAGCCGCAGGGAGGAATAGAATTTAAGGGCGTTCCCCCCGGTGGTGGTTTCGGGGTTTCCGAACATGATGCCGATCTTCATACGGATCTGGTTGATAAATACCAGCAGGGTTTTGGATTTGCCGATGGTGGCGGTAAGCTTGCGAAGCGCCTGGCTCATCAAGCGGGCCTGAAGGCCCATGTGGGCGTCCCCCATATCCCCTTCGATTTCCGCCTGGGGGGTTAGGGCCGCCACGGAGTCAATTACGATTATGTCCACCGCCCCGGAGCGGACCAGGCTTTCGGCAATTTCCAGGGCCTGTTCCCCCGTGTCGGGCTGGGACACCCACAGTTCGTCAATATTAACCCCCAGATTCTTTGCATACACCGGATCCAGGGCATGTTCGGCGTCAATAAATGCGGCAATACCCCCCAGTTTCTGGGATTCCGCAATGGCGTGGAGGGCCAGGGTGGTTTTTCCACCGGATTCGGGGCCGTATATTTCCACGATCCTGCCCCGGGGATAACCCCCGATACCCAGGGCTTCGTCCAGCAGGATCGACCCGGAGGGTATAACCTCGATCCCCACGGCGCTGGTATGGGTCCCCAGCTGCATAAGGGATCCCGCCCCGTACTGTTTTTCAATCTGAAGCCTGGCGGCTTCCAGGGCCCTTCGCTTTTCTTCCCCGGCGCCGGCCTGTTTTTCTGCTCCGTTCATCGTTGCCATCCTTTCCCTCCCCTTCTTTATATATGGCAAGAAGTGCTTTCTTGATTTAACGTATCCGTAGAAAAAATACCATTTTTCTTTATAAAATGGAATACCGCCGGCCGTATATCGTCCTTGTTCTCGCTTACAAGCTGTGGTATACTGTAAACCCAAGGGTGCTATGAACGAATTTATCATAACCGCCACCAGAACAATGAAGTCCTATGCAGCCAAGGTGGCGGGGTATCTGGCAAAATTCTCGAGTTTTGCGCCCTTTGCAGGGACCATTAACGGCATAGATCTGTTAAGCACCGATTTGTTTGCGGATGGGGAAAAAGAGGTGGTTATTGACTCTTCCATCCGGGGAAAGGATGTATTTATCTTTGCCAGCTGTGCCCGCAATGAAGCGGGGCTTGGGGTGGATGAGGCAAAAATAGAGCTTTACCATGCGGTGGACGCCCTAAAACGGGCCCAGGCGGAGCGGATCGTCGTTTTTGAACCCTTTATGTCCTGTTCCCGTTCCGACAGGACAGCCCGGCGCAGTTCGGTGGGCCTGTGGGTTCACTTGAAGACCCTTTCCAGCCTGGGGGCCCGGCATTTTGTAAGCTACCAGCTCCATTCGGATAAATCCAAATCGATGATCGATCCCGCCCGCTGCGTCATAGATGACATACCGGCCCTGACCCTGCTTAAACGCCGGCTCTGCGACGTGTATATACGGGACATAGGGACCCTGCATAAAGAGGTTCGGCCCAACTGGGCTTTTTGTTCCGTCGATGCGGGGGGTGAAAAACTTGCCCGGCGGTTCTCGAATTCTTTCGGGGTTTCTTTGGTGATAGCCCATAAACAGCGGGATTATACCCGGAAAAATACCGTGGAGTGCGTAAATATCCTTTCCGCGGAACCTGTGGAAGGCAAGGTATTGTGGATCGTGGATGATATGATAGATACGGGCGCTTCCATCGAGACCCTTGTCCGGGCGCTGTGGCCCTTTAAACCGGCGGAAATAAACCTTATGGCGGTACATCCGGTTTTTTCAAACCCCGCGCCGGAACGGCTGCAAAGGCTTTACGACCAAGGGTATATAAAACATGTTATTGTTACCGATACGATCTGCTGTTCCGAAATACCCCATACGTTTGCGTTGGAAATTGTCCCTTCGGCGGAATTATCCGCCCGGGCAATACATACAATAGCGGTAAACGGTTCTATGGCCAAGCTGCTGCGGGAATTTAATGCCGAAACATACCTTACCTCCCCCAGTCTGTTGAACCAGCCGGGCCGCGAGCCCCCGGGCCTTTCCTCCGTATAAACAACAAGCAGGTTATGATGAAATACGCCATAGCGGTAATTGACATCGGAATGACTAATAAAAAGGTCGCGGTTTACGACGACCGCCTTTGTCAGCTTGACGCGAAGTACCGGAATTTTGAGCCGAAAATTGTCGAAGGGCTGGCAGCCCATGATCTGGAAGCCATGGAAGCCTGGTTTATAACGGAGATAAAAGCGTTCGCCGCGGAATATCCAATTACGGTTATCGCGGTTTCCACCCACGGGGCTACCTTTGTCTGTCTGGGAAAGGACGGCAGGGCCGCCCTGCCCTGCGTGTACTACACCTACGAGCCCGGGGATGATCTTTACGACCGGTTTTACCGGCGTTTTGGAAACCCTGTGGAACTTCAGAAACAGACCGGAACGCCGGCCTTCCGGGCCCTGATCAATCCCGCCAAGGGGATCTTCTTTGCCCAGGAGCGGTTTCCGGAAGCCTTTAAAAACGTTACCGCCCTGCTTCCCTTTCCCCAATACTGGGGCTTCCGGTTTACCGGAAAGCTTGGGGCGGAAAGCACCTACATGGGCTGCCATACCTATTTGTGGGATCCCCTTGCCGGGGCCCCGTCTTCGGTGGCCGGGGATCTGGGGGTGGCGGAACTGCTTCCCGGGAGCCTAAACAATTCCTGGGATGTGCTGGGAACCATTACGGAGGACTTTGCAGGAAAAACCGGCCTTTCCCCCGGGACCATCGTAACCCTGGGCATCCACGATTCTAATTCTTCCCTGCTTCCGCATTTTGCCAAGAAGGGGGAAACCGGGTTTGTGCTTAATTCTACCGGAACCTGGTGTGTGATTATGAACCCGGTAAAAGAATACGGATTTGCCCCGGAGGAACTGGGAAAGGTGGTGTTTTTTAATATTTCCGCCTTCGGTAAACCCATAAAAACTGCGATCTTTCTGGGGGGCCAGGAGTTTGAAAGCTGGTCCGCGCTCATCGCCGCCCGCCACGGGGAAATTAAATTTCCCGGCTGGAACGAAAATCTGTACCGTACCATACTTGCCGAAAAACGCCTGTTCTTACTGCCCGAAATAACTGCCGGATCCGGACAGTTTCCCGGATCCCGGGCCAGGATCGTCGAAGACGGGCGGGAATATTTTTTTGAGGATCTGCAAAGGGCCCTGGCGGAACCGGGGAAAGCCGGCGGCGCCCAGGGGGCCCTTCCCCCCTGTTTTGCGGACCCCGGGATATTCTTTGCGGTACTGCGGATTTCCCTGGTAATGCAGACCCTGACGGCCCTGGAACGGGCCGGTAGTACCGGGGACCGCGAAATTTATACCGAGGGCGGATTCCGCCGGGATCAGGCCTACAACCGCCTGCTTTCTTCCGCCCTGGCGGACAACAGGGTTTTTATTACCGGCATCTCCGAGGCCACCGCCCTGGGGGCGGCGGTTACCGCGAAGATGGCCTTTACCGGACAATGCCTGGAAGACCTGGCCGGGGATTTTGACGTAGAATACCGGGCGGTGGAAAAGGACCATATTCCCGAACTGGAGGCATACCGGAAGGCATGGCTTGCAGAAGCGGAAAGCTGACTATTCGGGGCTGCGGGAAGTAACAAACTTTCCGGACAGCCCCGCGGCATTCCTGTTAGTACTCCGGGGCCTGGTGTACGGAGGCCCCTGCAAGCATAAACTTTCGTGCATTTCCCGGCAGAAGAATAATCTGACCCAGGACCTCCAGGGGCGCGGCGCCCTGTATGGCCGCGGGAAAATGCAGTTCCACCGGTACTATCCCTTCCAGAACTTGTCTGCCGTCGTAGCCCACCAGCAAATCAAAGGAAGTTTTATCGGGCTTGTTTTCCAGATTAGCCGCCGTACCGCGCCACAGTACATAGCAGTCCCGGTATAGGGCCGGTTCCTTAAAAACTTCTTCATAACTAAACCGATCCTTTAAGGTGTCAAAACCCGGAGCGACGGTATACCCCATAAGGAGCCGGGCTTTGTTTTTAACCGCCGCCGAAGCGTTGGATTCTAACAGACGGTTCAGTTCCCGCTTTGCCGCCTCGTCCCGGTACTGGGTAAAGAATTTGCGGGCGTTGGTATAATATGAAATTACCTGGTCCCCGGTAAGGATGTACTGGTAGGACCCCCCTGCCTCTGTTTCTACCGGATTTTTTTCTTCTTCGTCTTCCAGGGCGCTTTGGTCCAGTCCTCCCCGGTGTTCCACGGGGATCCTTTGCATCCCCAGAAAAACACCCGTTCCCAGGGCGGCGGCGCCCAGGACCAGGGCCAGGGGAAAGGGGTTAAACGAAAGCCCCGCCTTGGGAAGAGGCGGATACAGGGAAATAAGCTTTCCCTTTTCAAGCCAGGTTTCCAGGGATTCGGTGCCGCCGTGCCGGCGTATTATTGCCAGGGCCCGCCTGGAGGTAGGATTATCCGGATCCAGATCCTGCACATCCAGATACAGATCCAGGGCCTTATCCGTTTCGCCCCGCCGTAAAAAAAGAACCGCCAGGGCCAGCAGAGTCCGGGGATCCCGCATTTTAATATTCTTTGCCCGGTTAAAATACGTAAAGGCCCCGCCGAAATCCCCCGCATAGAGGCAGCTTGTACCCAGGACGTAGTAATAGTTAAACGAATCCTGGTACCGGAATACTTCTGCTTCCAGCATTTTAATGGCGGCGTCGTATTTTTTCCGCCGGGAAAGAATAATGGCTTTTTTTAATACGGGATCCGCTGCCATGAAATTAGGGAATTCCGTATTTGGATTTAATCTTGGAGATAAGCAGCCCTATCGCGGCCAGTTCGTCATCCGGCGCCGAAATACCGGAGGACAAGTACGTATCCAGCCTGGTTACCATGTCCCGCAGTGTGATAAGGTCGGTTTTTATCGACTCCCGAAGGTCCTCTCCTTCAAACTTGGCGCTGCTTTGGATAAGCTGGGACAGATCGTCGGGGACGGTGTTGTTGACGGCAAAGCCGTTTTCATCCTCCGACGCAAGCACGATGGAGATGATTCGGGAAGCCCCCGGGCTAATTACCGCCGGTTCATAGTAATAGCACACCGCGGAATCGTTAATGGAATAGGGCAGAAAATTAAAATTTCTTCCGGATATAAAGGGGATCTTCCACGGGGTGTCGTTAAGCCGTTTCCAATTGGCCAGATGGATAAAATCGGGCCGGCTTAGGTTTTGAGCATCCACGCTTCCCATAAGGGCAAGCTGGTCGTTTTTAGAAATCCAGTAACTGTCCCCGGACGAAGCGTCGATCACCGCTTCGGAATGTATCTGGCGCCGATCGGTGATAAAATGGGAAGAGCCTTCTTCTCCCAGGGTGGTGTCGATAAGAAGCCGGGCCCCCGCTTCTACAGGCCGCTCTCCTCTGTTGGTGATGCTTATGGTAAGCCGGATGCCGTTAGTAAGGGAAGAGGAGCCGGTCCGCACAAAGGAAAATTCTTCGGTCACCGTAAGAAACGAAGATTCAAAGATCAGCACCGGATTTGACGGAGTGCCCCCAAGCCTGGTTTTAAAGGAGAAGGATTCCCCCATCCGGTAGTTTCTGTTATTCACCATCAGGGCAAGAAAACTGGTCCGTGGATCCCGATCCACAAAAAAAGGAAAATACCGTTCCCGGGCAATGTCGGTCATAAAGTACAGGGAAAAGCGGCCGGTGTTTTCGTTGATGACCAGCCGGATTCTTCCGTCGGTATATTCCGCGGCCCCCGCGGAGAAAGAAAATGCGCAGAGGACCATACATGCCAGGAGTATTTTTTTCATATTTCGTCTCCGGTAAGCCTTTTGTTCAGGGCGTTGATTAGTTCCAGGGCCGCGGCCTTTAGTTCCATAAGCTTTAAGGCCCGTTCAGTTTCCGTGAGGGGGCCTAAACCGGAAAAGGACACCCCGCTGCCCTGAAGTTCGATAAGGGCCGCGTTGGCTTCGTTTAAGCTTGCTTCCAGCGCCGCGATCCGTATTTCGGCTTCGGCGAGCCTGCTTTTATAGGCCGTGTCGGATTCCGCCACGGCCGTCCCGGCGCCCGCCAGCATCTCCGCCACCTTCTGCTGGTAGATAACAATGGCCTGGTCATAGGTTTTTTCCCGGGTCTGGTATTCTTCCAAGGTCTTAAGCGATTCTTCATGGCTCCACTTTAAAATGCCAAGAAGTTCGGTTTCTATTTTTTTCTGGTTAATCAGATCCAGCCGGTACGATGCGGCTTCGTACTTTACACTGGAGGGGTATTTTTCCACCACCAGCGAGAAGACGTCCGCCGCGCCGTCCAACTGACCCAGGGCAAAGAGAGATTCCCCCATCCAGTAATAAGAAGCAGCCTTGCGGGGATCCTGTTCTTCCAGCCCCTCCATGGAATCCGTAAAAGCAAGCAGGGCTTCCTTGTACCGGCCCTGGTAAAAGTAACACCGGCCCCGGTGGTAGGGAATTTCGCCGCTCCGATCCCCCCCCGCCTTTTCCAGCTTTTCCAGATCCGCCAGGGCTTCGTCGTAGCGTCCCGACGAAAGTTCCGCCAGGGACGTCCAGTACAGGGTTTCGGCATAGAGGGCGCCGCCGGTTTCGGGGCCTATAAGGCGCAGCAGGGTAAGCGACTGGTCAAATTTTCCCTCGCCGTAAAAACTAATCCCCGTTTTAAGGAGTTCTTCCGGCGACGTAGGGCGGCCCTGGGTAAAACCCGGCCCGGACCCCCAAAAAAATAAAAGCGTCAGGAACGCCATGGGCATTTTTTGTATCATTACCACCCCTCCATTACGATTTTCGGTAATACCGGCCCATTTCTATAGGGATTTTACCGTCATGGACCCCTCTTGTAAAGAATGTAAATAATAGTATAATAAAAAGGCGGTAATGGACGCTGAAAAATCTGTAGAAAGGCTTATTCAGAAAGCCTATGGCAGCCTTAAAAGCTCGGACGCCGAGGGGGCAAAACTTGCGTTAAACGAGGCCCTCAAGATCAATTTTGAGCATCCGGAGGTTGTCTACGCTCTAAAATGTCTTTCCTGGTGGATGGAACGGCTAAAAAAACTGTCCGAGGTCCGGGATTCCTATGACCGGGGCGGCTTTATCCTTTCCCAGTGGAGGAGCTTTTACAGCTTCCTGGACCGCATCGGAGAAGATCGGAAATTCGATTCCTGTCTTTATGCGGTTAAGCATTTTGTATTTTCAACGGCCCTGGGGTTCTTTGGGGATATTCTGGGGGAGGAGGAGAACCGGTACGACCCGGCCCTGCTGCTTCAAGCGGGGCGTTGTTACAAGGGGGTGGGTAATTTTGTCGAAGCCCTTAAATACCTGGAACAGGCGGCCCGGTTTAAGCGGGACGATGGAGAGACCCTTTCGGAACTGGCGGACGTAAACGCCCTGCTTGAAGAACCCCGGGCCGCCAAGGCCCTGTTTCGGGAAGCTTTTTTTCTTGATCCCCAGGGGATAGAGCTTAGAAACATGGATTCGGAGCTGATCTTGCGCCTGGCGAACCGGGTGCGGGAAATGGGCTATGAGGGCGAGGAACTGCTGGAATGGATCCCTATTTACGGAGCCCTTTTTGGGGTTTTTTCGGTAAACCGGGAATTAAAGCTTGCCGAATTGGGAAGGCTTAAGCAGTCAATTTTTACCCTGGAGAACGAGATCCGGGGGGACGCCGGTAAAACGGGGCTTTTAATTCCCCGGTTAATCAACCGGTACCTGTGGCTTATCGACCACTACGAAAACGTCCAGGCCGATCCGGCTCTTATTGAAGAAACTATGTTAAAGATAAAAATAACCGATCCGGCCATTTATGAACGGTATCGAAATTAAGGGGGTCCTTAAAAACCCGCAGCTTATAGGGGAATACTTTTACTTAGGAGACGAGCATGGCAGATATTGCTGAAATCCAGGCGGAACCGGCTGTTGCTTCACCGCTTTTAAAAAAAATCCAAGAAATGCTTAACGAGGAAAAGTGGACCCGGGCGGCTTTAAGCAACTACTCCACCGGTCAGTTTAAAGAACTGGACGTGCTTTTAAAAGAAGCCAGGGCGGGAAATTCCTACGACGATCTAAAACGACTGTGCGACAAGCACTTAATCCATACCAAAAACAGCATTATCGCCCTGTACCTTTCGGGGATGATCGCCCTGTCCCGGCAGCTTATTGACGACGCGGTGCTGGTTAACCTGGTTACTATCTTTGTGGACAACCGGAAATGGGGCATCGTGCAATACCTGTGCGAACGGATCCTTGATTACGGGGAATCCAAATTTGCCCTGCGGACCCTGGCGGAATGTTATAAAAACGAAAATGAAGAAGAACTTATAACCGGCATTTGGGAGCGGCTTGTAAAAGTTGATTACGAAGAGGCGGACATAGCCAAGGCCCTGGCGGAACACTATGAAAAACTGGGGAACATAGAAACCGCGGTGGATTATTATAAAAAAACCCTGCACCGTTATATCAACAAGGGGCTTTTTACCAACGTTAGGGAAATCTGGACTAAACTTATTGAATATTGCCCTGAGGACATAGACTTTTTTCTTCATGTCGAAAAACGGATAGCCAAGAACATCAGCGGCGACAAGGCCGCGTTGCTGCTTCAAGACGTATTTGCGTCCTGTAAAAAACGGGGCGATATTGATACCGCCATAGGACTTTTAAAACTTATTCTACAGTACAACGAACGGGATTCTTTGGCCCGCAAGGAAATTACCGAATGTTTTCGCCTTAAATATGCGGACCACAGCCAGTTGGAGGAATATATCCGGCTGTCGAATCTAAGCCAAAACTGGCGCAATGTGCAGGAAGCGATTACCGACTTTGAAAAACACATCGCCTTTGATACGGGAAACTTTGTATTCCATCGCACCTGGGGGGTGGGGCGGATTTCGTCCATGCAGGGGGACGAAATTGTGGTGGACTTTGCAAAAAAACGGGGACACGCCATGTCCCTTAAAATGGCGGTAAACGCCCTGCAAACCCTTTCGCGGAACCACATCTGGGTGCTTAAGGCCACTTGGAAAAAAGAAAAGCTCCACGAGCGGGTAAAAAATGAACATGCCTGGGCCCTTAAAACGGTAATTCGCAGTTTTGACAACCTTTGCGATCTTAAGCGGATCAAGGCGGAACTGGCGCCCTCGGTGCTTTCCGCGGGGGAATGGACCGGCTGGATTGCCAAGGCCAGGGACATCCTTAAAACCGACTCCACCTTTGGGGTAAGCCAGGATAATATCGATCTCTTTACCGTCCGGGACAGGCCCATTAGCATCGAAGAAAAACTGTACAATGAATTTAAGGCCCAGAAAAATTTCTTTGACCGCATTGCCACGATTAGAGATTTTGAATCCAAAAAAGAAGCGGAACTGGATTCTGAATTTTTTAACGAGATGTTTAATTATTTTACCGGTTATCTTCGGTCCTACAGCCAGGTTAACGAGCAGGTTATTGCCTCGTACCTGGTGGTGAAAGAAATGGCCGGCAGGCATCCCCGCCTAGACAAGAGCCTTAACTGTGATTTTGAAGAGATTTTTAAAAATATCGAAGACCTGCCGGCATTGTTTTTTGGCCTGCGGGATCCGAAGCTGAAGGAGGAATTCCTGCTTCAAATACGGCTTACGGTGGATCAATGGCCCGATATTTATATACGCCTTTTTCCCTATGCTATGCTGCCTTCGATTATTAACAGCCTGGAAAAAGAAGGATACGAGGAAAAGCTTGTGGGGCTTATACAGAATTGTTTTGAAAATTACCGGGACTACAGGGAAGCGGTGGTTTGGCTTTACAAAAATGTAAAGAATCCCCAGTGGTTTACCGGCGCCCATATCACCGAAGAAAAAATGATTATCACCCTTATTTATATTCTGGACATTAGCTACCGGGATATCGACAACCACCGGAACACAACCGAAAATCGTAAAACAAACAAACAGGTTTATACCTTGCTTTTTAAGGACGGACTGCTTGAATCGTTTATCCTGCAGGCCGACGAGGATACCCTGCTTAGGATCTACACCCTGATCGAGGATGTAAAGGATCTTGATCCGGCGGATAAATTTAAACTTCGGGCGATAATACAGGAAAAGGATCCGCATTTTAAATTTACCGGGGGTACGGAAAAGAAAGTGTCCCGGGGGCTTATGGTTACCGCCGCGAAGTACGAGGAAAAGCAGCGGCAGCTGGCCCATATTATGGACGAAGAAGTGCCCGCCAATTCCAAAGAAATCGCCTTTGCCCTGTCTTTGGGGGATCTGCGGGAGAACGCCGAATACAAGGCCGCGAAGGAAAAACAGGAAATTCTTAACTCCACGGTGGCGAAGTTAAAGGACGAGATCGAGCGGGCCCAGATTTTCGATCCCGCGACGGTTAATACGGACCGGATATCCTTCGGGACCAGGGCGGTTCTGGAAAACGCGGATTCCGGGGAAAGCGAAGAATATACAATCCTTGGCCCCTGGGAATCGGATCCGGAAAACCGTGTTATTTCGTATCTGTCTCCGTTTGGCAGCACCCTGCTTAACAAAAAAAAGGGTGAACAGTTTGAATTTTTCTTCGATAAGACCAACCGGGATAAGAAATTCGTGTATACTGTAAAGGGCATAGCAAAAATTCCTGTATAAGGGAGCCGTATATGAATTTGAAAAAGATTATCCGCGGATTTTTGATTTTTTGCGGGGCCTTTTCTCTTTTTGCCCAGCCGCGTAAAGACCTTATCCTTATGGTTGATACTTCCGTGGACATGCTTCCCCATTATTACGAGGTGGGGACATACCTGACGGGCCGCTTTTTGGCGGATGAACTGGATTTTTCCGACACCTTTCACCTCATTTCCTTCGGAATGAAGCCCCGGGTTGAAATTTCACGGCCCGTGTTTGATCCGGCGGATATTGAAAATATCAGCAGCAGAATATGGCTGCTCTATCCGCTGGAAGATACTTCGAACCCCGAAGCGGCCCTGCAGTTTGCGGAACAGTATGTCAAAACCCTGCCGGCGGGGCGGCCAAAGACCGTATTTTTGATAAGCGGCAAAGATTCCGGCCCTATGGTAAACGCCGCCGCGGGCCGGTTCCGGTCGAACGGGGCGGATCTGTTTTTCCTGCGGATTGCCGCTAACCGGGTGGTGGATCCCAGGGGGCCCGGCGCCGCCGGGACACCCGTTGCAGCGGGGACGCCCGGCGCTGCTGGCACATCCGTTGCCGCCGGGACATCCGGCCCTGCACCCGGCGCCGCCGGGACACCCGGCGCAGCGGGGACACCCGGCGCCGCTGGCACACCCGTTGCCGCGGGGACATCCGGCGCCGCGGGGACACCCGGCGCCGCGGGGGTGAATACGCCGCTGTACCCCGCCGGAACTGCGGATACGGGAAGCAATAAAAACCCCGGTACGGAAAATTCCGGGACCGGAGGAAGACAAAACCCCGCCGAAGGGATAGGGCTCTTTATCGACTCCCTTTCACCCCCTCTCCTGATTGCCGCCGGACTGCTGTTTCTCCTGATTCTGGCCTTTATCATTATTATGATAGCCCGCAGGCTTCAGTCCTCTCCCAATAAGGTAATAGCTGCGGCGAGTTCCACGGATGATACGGCGGCCAGGAACGCGGAACTTCTTAATAAGTTTGCAAGCCAGCAGGCGGAGGCGTCCCTTAGGGGCCCCCACCGCCGGTATCATCATTTTAGAGAGGATTCCAGTCAATTTTTAACCAACCCGCCAATGCTGACTATTTTTGTGGAAGAACAGAATACGGCCATAGGGCGGCGAAACGTGCACGCCCTAAAAAAAGGGAGCACCTACACCGTGGGGGGGAGAAATTCGGACTTTCTTATTTTCCTGGTGCCCATACCTTCCCGGATCGGACGGCTTTACTTTGACGGAAATAACTGTACCTTTACCCCCCTAAAGCCCCGGTATTTTCCCGATATCGGTTCCAACCCGGTGTATGAATGCCTGGGAAAAACAATCAGGATCCTTTCGGATAGAAACTATGAGATCTTTTTTCATTTTGAGCAGTACAAGGACCCGCTTATTATTCTCAATCAGCTGCTTCATTCGATATCGGTTCCCTCGGCGCCGGATATTCCGGGTTCTCCGGCTTAGGATTCTCTGCGGCGGAACCGGAGGCTTCCGCGGCGGAGTCTTCCGCCCCGGGGTCCGGCTCCGCAGCGGAAAGGCCCCATTTTTCCAAAACCGTCAGAGATTTTCGGGAAAGGCTTCCGTTCTTGGGGTCGGCGAGTCTTTGTAGTTCACCGGCCAGGCTGCGGAAGTCGTTGTTGGCGCAGATGTCTATGGCGTAGGATTTTTCTACCACTCCGCCGGCGGCAAAAAAACGGCGGGCCAGGTCTTCGAGCTTGTCGGATTTAGCGGACCCCAGGATCCTTAGAAAACCGTTGTACAGGGCCGTCTGGTTTCTTGTCTTCGCATCCTCCAGTTCAACAATTACATCCGCCGTATAATCCCGGGAACCCCTGCTTAAAAGCATCTCCCCCGCGTTGATCCGGATCCGGTCATTGTTTTTCCGTTCCGAAAAAAGATTCTTTAAGATCCCGTCCGCCTCTTCTCCGCCGATCAGGGCTATGGATTTTATGGCCTCGTCCCGTACCGCGGGCACATCGTCATTTTCGGCACGGAAGCGAAGAAACGGCACCGCCCGGGCAAGCTGCCGCTCCCCCGCGGCCTTTGCCGCGGCTATGCGGGTTCTGTAATAAGAATCACGGAAGGAATCCATGACGGCCTCTTCCGCCTCTTCTCCCGTAAAGGGACCCAGGGCCTCGACGGCGGAGGATCGTACATTGGGGTCCCGGGACGAGACGGCGCCGATCAAGGCCTTAAGTCCATCGGGATCGGCGCTTTTTGAAAGCCCCGCCAGGGCCGCGATGCGAAGGGGGGCCCGTTCTTCTTCGTTTTCCACAATGGAAACTAAAAAAGCGGTTCCTTCTTTTGCCCCCGTGTCTCCCACCGCGGAAATGATAAGCCTTCTGTTTTCATCCCCGCTCTCGCGGTTTGCATAGTACTCAATTAAGTATTCGGCGGTTTTTCCGGCGTCGGATTTTGCCGCGGTTTTTCCCAGGGTGCGGATCGCGCCGGGCAGGTACCGGGTTTCTTCGCCGTCCAGGATGCTTATCAGGGTTTCGTGGATTCCGGAGGCCTGGACCTTGCCCAGGTAGTCAATGGCGGCATTCACCGTTTCCGCCCCCTCGTAATCCCTGTCCTCGATTATCTGGAGGGCCCGTTTTTCCAGGCCCCCCTTTTCCCGATCCCCGTAATAGTTGAGTATTCCGCTGATGATGGTTCTGTTTTTTGATTTTTCCGCGAGGGTTAAAAGTTCCGGGTCCAGAGGAAGATCAGTTTTTGCGTCCTGGGCCTGCTCGCTCCGCAGGGTTTTTATAAGATTGGCAATTTCGGTGTCGGTGCCGTAGCGGATCACCATCAGCCGCTGTTGATCGGTGGAACTAAGGGAAGGCGCGGCGAGGGAAGACGTATCCGGTTCCTGGGCAAAAAGGCCGCCCTGGATGATGCACAGGCCGCAAAAAAGAACCACACCCTTCATCATTCTTCTCCTCCTCCTCCGTTATGATAACGGTATAAAAAAGTTTCTTTAAATTCCTTAAATTTATTTTCGTTAATTGCCCTTCGAGAATCAAGCACAAGCCGGTGAAGAAAGAACAAATTATGATAACTTGCCAGTATAGAACAGAGTATCTCCCGGGTTTTAAACAGATGCCGTAAATACGCCCTGCTGTAGGTCCGGCAGACCCGGCAGGTACAGGATCCGTCTATGGGCAGAAAACTCCCGGCGTGTTCGGCCTTTTTTAGGACCAGGGGGCCGTCTCGGGTAAAGACATGGCCGTTTCTGCCCGTCCTGGTGGGGAGGACGCAGTCAAACATATCTATTCCTTCCTCGATGGCCCAAAGAATATATTCGGGGCTTCCTATGCCCATGACATACCGGGGTTTTTCATCCGGAAGCAGGGCCGAGGTACTGTGAAGGTATTCCCTGAAAATCTCCTGGGGCTCCCCCACGGAAAGACCCCCTATGGCTATGCCGGGGGTTTCGGTTTCCAAAGTCCGGGCCGCGCTTTCCTGCCGCAGGTCCTTAAAAAAATTTCCTTGGACTATGGAAAAAAGCGCCCCCCGGCAGCCCTGGTCCACCGCGGCGGTCCAGGCCCTGTGGGCCCGGATAAGCCAGCGGCTTGTCAGTTCCAGGGCCCTTTGCGCCTCTTCCCGGCCGGCGCCCCAGGGGGTACACACGTCCAGGGGCATTTGTATGTCGCTGTCCAGGATAAGCTGGATATCCACCACCGCCTCGGGACTTAGTACATGGAGGGATCCGTCGATATGGGAGCGGAATTGCACCCCGTCGTCGCTTATTTTACGGAAGGGGGCCAACGAAAAAATCTGGAAGCCCCCGGAGTCGGTTAAATAATTCCGTTTCCATCCGGTAAAGCCCCGCAGGCCCCCGGCGCCGCGGACAACCTCCATACCCGGCCTAAGGTACAGATGGTAGGTATTTGCCAGGATCAGGGAAAAACCGATTTCTTCCAGGTCTTCATTAGTCAGGGCTTTAACCGTTCCGTTGGTTCCTACGGGCATAAAGACCGGGGTTTCTACCGGCCCCCGGGGAAGGTTTAGGATTCCACTGCGGGCCCGGCTAAGGGTATCCCGGCGGCTAACGGAAAAAAAATTCTTCATGTCCGGGAATACCAGAGTAACAGCAAACCCGCGGCGGTGCAGATAAAAACCGGAATCCAGGCCCCCAGGAAGGGGGGCAAAAGTCCGACCCGGGCGCTCATCATGCTGATCATTTCGACCACATAGTATATGACGGCGGTTCCCAGGCTTCCCAGAAGACTTAAAAGCAGGGTGTTTTGCTTAAACTGGGTGCTCATGCTTAAAGAAAGAAAAATAATGACAAAGGATACGGCGGAAAAAGAAAACCGGTGATAATAATCGGTTAGGGCGGAAGCAGCCGGAAGCCCCGCCTTTTTCAGGTCCTGGATTAAAAGACGCAGGCTGGCGCTTTGCAGGTCCTCCGGGGGTACGGAGCTTCGTACAAAGGTCTGCGGATCTTCGGTATATTCTCCGGTTTCCTTGTATTCCCGGGGTTTAAAAAAGCCCTTTTCCCACCGGTAAATTAAGGCATTGGAAAAAGACCAAGAAGCGCCGGTCCAGATCGCCTGGGGGGCGTAAACTATGGAAACGATCCGTTTTGTATCGTCCAGTTCAATAATTGTTACGCCGTTAAGAGTTTCGGTGGTGTGGGTATAATAATCCGCAGAATAGATAATTCTTCCTTCCTTAAGTTTTATCACAATATCCGCCAGGGTGTCTGTATTGATATGAAGCAGTTCTTTGCTTATTTCGTTTTTTTTCCGCAAAGTGGGAATGACCGCCAGGTCTTCAAAAAAAAACGCAAAGACCGATGCGGCAATCCCCAGGATAATCAGGGGGCGGCAAAAACGCCAGAAGGGCATGCCCGATCCAATCACGGTGATTAGTTCGTTTCTGGCGCTTAGGTCTCCCAAAGTATAGGCGGAGGAAAATAACAAAGAAACCGGCATGGCATAGCTTAAACTCTTTGGAACATAGTAGAGAGAAACCCTTAGGATATCCTTAATAGCCGCGTTGGCATTAAGATACCGAACCAGGTAATAAAAAAGATCGATCAGGGAAACCAGCATAACAAAAAGGATAAGGGAAAAAAGAAAAACGGGAAAAAACTGTTTTAAAAGGTGCCGGTCTAAGGTCATTTGGCCGAAGCCTTTGCAAGCGTTAGGCCCAATCCTAAACTAATTGCCAGTACATTGGGAAACCACATGGACCAGAAGGGGGAAAAATTAAGTATGGTCCCCAGGGCCTGTCCGATAAGGAGCAGGCCCCAGTAAAGGGCGGCGATGCATATTCCTACGATAAACCCCACAACCTGGCCGCTTTTACGGGTCATAAGCCCTATGGACACCGCGGCCAGCACAAAAGAAATTCCGCCAAAGGGGATGGAGAATTTTTTGTAGTACTCAAGGCGGTACGTTGAAAAGTTTCTGTCTTTTGGTATTTGTGCGGCGGCATCTACCGTATAGGACCAGTCCGTCATAAGGGAATCAAAGCGGTTGTGTTCGCGGCTTCCCCTTCGCAGGGCGTTTTCTATAACCAGGGCGTCTTCCGCGATCCTCCGGCGTTCACGGTCCACATTATCTAAAATAGTTTTTTCCTGTTTGATAATTTCTTTTTTTACGTCCACCGAGCTCATTTCCCTGGCGTTGATGTCGTAAACCCCTTCCATCATATCATCCTGGGATACCCGGTAGGAAAGGGTTTTTGCCAGGGCATAGTCATAATTTTTCTTAAGATTTTCCCTTCCCGACTGGACAAAGGCCTGTACCAGGTTAATGCTTAAGCCCCCTTCCCCCAGATCTTCCAAGCTTGCTTCCCGGGCGCTGATAATCCGCCGTTCCCCGTCCCTGGTTCTGTCTATAATAAGGATATCCTGTATGGCGCGGCCCGTCACCTGTCCGGTGATGATGACGGAATTCTTAAAGCGCTTAACAGAATTAGCCTCTAATTCCAGCGCGGGGGATGAAATAAGAATACGCCGGTAAAGCCGTGAAAACTGTACCGTCCCCGCGGGAAGCAAGATGTCATTGGCAAAAAAAGAAAACAAAGAAATAAGAACCCCCACCAGCAGGGCGGGCAGAAAAACAGACCGGTACGAAAGCCCGGAAGAAAGAAACACCAGGATCTCGTTGTTCGAATTTAAGCGCCCTATGGTCATGAGGGTTCCGGTAAGGCACGCGAAGGGAGAAGCCATGGCGATTATTGAAGGCAGGGCGTATAACACCAAAAGAGCCACTTCAAACAGGGGCACCCGCTTGGAAAGGATTTCCCGGGCCATAAGCAAAAGCTGGTTTACAAAAAAAACAAAAAAGAAAAAAAGAAAACATACAAAGAACGCGAAGAAAATCTCCCGGATTATGTAGAAAAAGATCGTCTTTGATCCGGTAAAAACAGGCAAGGCCTTCATGGCAAACCCTTTCGCGGGCCGGCTTCCGGATCTGGCATCCTGGAACCGCTTAATTGGTTTTTGAGATCCCGGTGGAACCGAATCCCCCCGCTCCCCGTCCGGTGGCGGAAGGATCATCCGTAAATTCCAGCGCCGCCTGGGGGGCGGCGGCAAACACCAGCTGGGCTATCCGGTCTCCGGTGCGGATGATATACGGATCTTTGCCCAGGTTTACCAGAAGCACCTCCAGTTCCCCCCGGTAATCACTGTCTATGGTGCCGGGGGCATTAAGAACCGTAACTCCGTGCCGAAGGGCAAGGCCGGAACGGGGCCGTACCTGGGCTTCCCAGCCCGGGGGTATTTCCAGCACCAGGGCCGTGGGGACCTTTGCCCAGGATCCGGGAGCAATGGTTAGGTCCGAACCAAGAAGGGCCTGCACATCGGCCCCCGCGGCCCCCGGCGTAGCATACCGGGGCAGGGCGGCGCCGGGCTTTGTTTTAAAAACCCGGACGCAGGGCGCACCGGGGCCGTCTTTGACCATGTTAAAACCGCCGGTGGTTCCGGTCTTCCCGGCGGCCCCCCTCGGCGCCGCCGCCGGGAGAAGCCCCGTTCGGATCCACGGCGTCGATGTAGGAAAGGTTAAGCCGCCCCATTTTGTCAATCTCCAGGAGTTTTACGGGTATTTCCTGGCCTTCGGTAAGTACTTCGCTTACCTGGGCTATGCGCTGCCGGGAAAGCTTGGAAATGTGAACCAGCCCTTCTTTGCCCGGTAAAATTTCTACAAAGGCGCCGAATTCCATAATCCGCTTGACCACGCCGTTATAAATTCGCCCGGTCTCGGGATCCGAAACAATCCCCATCACCGCGGTTTTAGCTTCTTCGGCATTCAGGGCGTTTTTGCCATAGATGGTAACGGTACCGTCGTTTTCCGTATTGATCGTTACGCCGTATTGTTCACAGAGGGCCTTGATGTTTTTACCCCCGGGTCCTATGAGAGCGCCGATTTTATCAACCTCGATTTTAAAGCTTAGGATTTTAGGGGCAAATTCGCTGATGGCCAGGGCGGGCTTACTGATGGTCTGGTTCATGATTGAAAGAATATGGAGCCGCCCCCGTTTAGCCTGGGCCAGGGCCTTTTCCATGATTTCCGCGGTAACCCCGGAAATTTTAATGTCCATCTGGAACCCCGTAATACCCTCTTCGGTGCCGGCCACTTTAAAGTCCATGTCCCCCAGATGATCCTCTTCTCCCAGAATGTCGGAAAGAATAGCGTACCTGTCACCGTCGCTGATAAGGCCCATGGCAATGCCCGCGACGGGTTTTTTTATCGGAACCCCCGCGTCAAGCATAGACAGGGTGCCGCCGCACACGGAGGCCATGGAAGAAGAGCCGTTGGATTCCATGATTTCGGAAACCATCCGGATGGTATAGGGAAATTCCTCCTTTGAAGGAACCATGGCCGCCAAGGAACGGCGGGCAAGGTTGCCGTGGCCGATTTCCCGGCGGCCCGTTCCCAGACGGCCTACTTCGCCCACCGAATAGGGGGGAAAGTTGTAATGGAGAATAAAATTTTCCCGCTTATCCCCCTCTATGTCATCGTAGATTTGCTCGTCAAAAACCGTACCCAGGGTGGTTACTGCCAAAGACTGGGTTTCGCCCCGGGTAAACAGGGCCGATCCGTGGGTTCGTTTAAGGAGCCCTATTTCGCAGGTGATGGGCCGAATATCTTCCGTGCCCCGGCCGTCAACCCGCCTTCCCTTATCCAAAATCGAAGACCGCAGGATATGGTACTGCATGTCTTCGAAGAGGGCGTCGAACAGCTTCTTTTGAAACTTATCTTCCAGTTGGGATGCATACTGGGCCTCCAGGGCGGTCTTTACCGCCCGTATCGCGTTGTGCCGTTCCCCCTTGGTAGGTTCAAAGCATGCCGCTTCCAGCCGGGGATAGGCTTCGTTGTAGATCGCGTCCCGGTTTTCAAGCACATGGGCGTCCGGGGTAAGGGAAAGTTTTTCTTTTCCCGCCAGTTCCCGAAGTTTTTCCTGCAGCCCGCACAGTTCCTTGATCGTCTGGTAGGCCTTTTCCAGCGCCCGGACCATCAGTTCTTCGCTTACCTCGGCGGCCCCGCCTTCCACCATGGTAATGCCTTCTTTTGTACCGGCCACCACAATTTCCAGCCGGCTGTTTGCTATCTCGCTGTAACTGGGATTGACGATCAGGTCGTCGCCCATGGCGCAGATCCGCACCGCCGCAATGGGGCCATTAAAGGGTATGTCGGAAATGTGAACCGCCGCGGAAGAGGCGATGATCGCCAGAATATCCGGCGGGTTGGTTTGATCCGCGGAAATAGTCGTCGGCACCACCTGGATTTCCCGCCCGAAGCTTTTATCGAAGAGGGGCCGCATGGGCCTGTCGATAAGCCGGGAAACAAGAATTTCCTTGTCCTTGGGCCGTCCTTCCCGTTTAATAAATCCTCCGGGGATCTTTCCCGCGGCATAGTACTTTTCGTTATAATCCACCGTTAAAGGTACATAGTCCAGCCCTTCTACCGATTCGGAGGAAGAACAGACCGTGGCGATAACCGCGGCGCCTTCGTATTGGGCAAAGACAGAGCCGTTTGCCTGTTTGGCGATCCTGCCGGTTTCCAGGATAAGATCTTTACCGGCGATGGTATATGTTACTGTCTGCATCATTTTCGTAAGCCCAATTCCTTAATCAAAGAGCGGTATCGTTCCAGGTTTACCCGCTGCAGATATTTGAGCATGCGGCGGCGCTGACCGACCAGAATTAAAAGGCCCCGTTGGCCGGATTTATCCTTTTTAAACTGCTTGCAATGCTCCGTTAAGCGGCCAATCCTTTTGGTCAACAGGGCAATTTGAACTTCCGAATTTCCGGTATCTTTTTCGTTTGTACCGAACTTTGTAATAATGGAAGTTACATCTTCTTTGTTTAAAGCCATATATGCACTCCTTAAAAACTCTGTTATGGCCCCGGGAAGACCCCCGCCCCTAAAACCGGGCTGAGCGGATTTCCCGCAGGGGCCTTCCTAAAAGCAGTTCCGCCTCATGGCGGCGGCCGGCCCGGAGGGCGGCCCGGATCCTGCTTGAACTTACCGGGATTCCTCCCTCCAATACGGGTTCCACGATTTCGGCGCTGATTCCCATCCCTTCCGCCAGGGCCTTAAAGCGCGGAGCATCGGTATCCTGGCGGTATCCGCAGTGAAAATTAGCGCCTACCGCTATATACGCGGGATCCAGATAACGGTGCAGGGTCCTTACAAAACTTTCACCGTTTATTTTACTGAAATTTTCCGAAAAGTCAATGATCACACAGAGGGCCACTTTCGATTGGCTTAACAGGGCCATTTTTTCGTCAAAGCCTATGATATCCCGGAAGGGATTATCCTCCGAAAACTCGGGGGCCCCCTTTTCCTGTCGAAGAAAGGAATATTTTTTTGGGTTTTCCCGGAACGTGATCACCCCGGGAAGGAGCGCCGGAGCTTTTTCGGCTATTTTGCTAATTAACACCCGGTGGCCCCGGTGAAAGCCGTCGAAAACTCCCACGGTAAGGGCGGTTTTACGGCCCTTGCCCAGGGTTTCCCATAGGCCCTTTTCCAGATCCTTCCAGCTAATCTTGTACATTGACATATCCGTATTTCCAGCGGTTTTCTTTTTTTTCAACCAGCGCCGCAAAAGAACGGGGGCCGAAAAGGGCCAGGGTGTTCGCATCCCCGGGGAAAGAAAGCTGTTCGAAGGATCCCAGGGCCCTGCCCCGGCGCAGGGCCAGGGCGGTTTCTTCGTCCACGGATACACTGCATATACCCAGGGCGCTAAACAGTCCGGAGTCCAGGGGCCTTAAGGCGTCCCTGATGCTCTGCAAGTCCGCATCGGAGGGAACCGCCCCTTCCACAGAAAAATTCCCTACCTGGGTCCTGGTAAGGGAAACAAGGTGGGCCCTGGAAGAAAGGGCCAGGGCTATGTCCCGGGCCAGGGAGCGGATATACGTGCCCTTGGAACAGTGAATTTCCAGTTCCCCCACGGGGGGGTCCCAGGAAAGCAGGCGAAGGCTGTACACCGTCACGGGTCTTTGGATCATCTCTGCCCGGATTCCCGCCCGGGCAAGTTTGTGGGCTCGTTCCCCGGCAATATGGACCGCGGAATAAAGCGGCGGCGACTGGAGTATGGGGCCGGTAAACCGGGGAAGAATCTCTTCCAGCGCCTGCCGCCGGGGAACCGGAGCGCGGGCAATGATCTTCCCCTCGGGGTCCAGGGTATCTGTTTCTTCCCCGAATTTAACACAGGCCCGGTACCGTTTATCGCAGGTGGAAAACCAGGACGCCAGCTTTACCGCCCGGCCAACCAGCGCAAGCAGGAGCCCCCGGGCAAACTTATCCAAGGTGCCGGTATGCCCCACCTTGCCGGTGCCAAAGGCCTTTTTTACCGCCCCCAGGGTTTCAAACGAACTTTGACCGGGATTTTTATTCAGCAGAATATAGCCGGCCGTCATGGTCCTCTGTCAGTACGTCAATTTTTCTAATAATGTCAAAGCCCTTTTGAATGCCGGGATCTTCATGAAACCGGATCCGGGGAGTAACCCGGATGTGCATGCTGCGGGCCAGTTGGGCCTGAATAAAACCCGCGGCGCTTTTAAGGCCCGCCACCCCCGTGGAAAGGTTTTTGCGGCAGCTGGACACAAACACATCCGCATAGGCCAGATCCCGGGACACTTCCACCCGGGTAACAGAAAGCAGCGAATCTACCCGGGGATCTTTTATCTTCCCCCCCACGATGAGTTCCCCGATTTTTTCCTGAATAAGGGCGCCTACCCTATCGGTTCTGAATCCAGCCATATCCTTGCAATGCCGGCGCGGCTTAACCGGTAAGTTTCCGGGCTATTTCGACGATCTCAAATACTTCTATTTGATCCCCCACCCGTACATCATCGTAGTCTTCAATGCCCAGGCCGCATTCAAAGCCCGCGGCTACTTCCCGGGCGTCGTCTTTAAACCGTTTAAGGCTGCTAATCTTGCCCGTGTGGACCACAATCCCTTCCCGGATAAGATTAACATTAGCGCTGCGTTTAACGGCGCCGCTAAGCACATAGCATCCCGCGATGGTCCCGGCCTTGGGCACCTTGAAGGTGTTTCGAACCTCCATGGTGGCCATAACCTCTTCCTTGGTGTCGGGCTTTAACATTCCCTCCAGGGCCTGTTGAATTTCTTCCACGGCCTTGTATATGACGTTGTACTTGCGCACATCGACCCGTTCCTGATCCGCCAGGGCCCTGGCCTTTGGGGTGGGCCTGACATTAAAGCCCAGGATGATGGCGTTAGACGCGCTGGCCAGATCTATGTCCCCTTCGTTAATTGCCCCCGGCAGGGCCTGTATGACATGGACCCGGACTTCGTCATTAGAAAGTTTTTCCAGGCTGGAACGGAGCGCTTCGGCGGAACCTTGAACGTCCGCTTTGATGATCACCTTAAGTTCCTGAATCGCTCCGTCGCTGATGGTTTCATGGAGGTTGTCCAAGGTGATCTTTTTAATATTTTTGGAATCTTCGAAACGCTTTAATTCCTGGCGCTTGGAAGAAACGCCCCGGGCGACGCGTTCGTCTTCCACCACCTGAAGGGGGTCCCCCGCATTCGGTATACCCTCGAAGCCTAGAACCTCCACCGGCATAGAAGGGCTGGCAACTTCAACCTTTTCCCCCTTGTCGTTAAAGAGAGCCCGGACCTTTCCGGGCCAGATTCCCGCCACAAAGGAATCCCCTATTTTTAAGGTTCCCTTTTCGATGATCACCGTGGCCACAATGCCCCGGCCGTGATCTATTCGGGATTCCAGCACCTTGCCTTCCGCGTTGCGCCGGTAATTCGCCTTCAGGTCCAGAATTTCCGCCTCCAGCAATATGGCGTCGATAAGCTTGTCTATACCCTCTTTCTTTAGGGCGGAAAGTTCCACAAACATGGTTTGTCCGCCCCAGGCTTCGGGTATAAGTCCCAGTTCGGAAAGCTGGTTTTTTACCCTGTCGGGATTTGCCTCGGGTTTATCGATCTTGTTAACCGCCACAATGATCGGCACCGCCGCTTCTTTGGCGTGATTAATGGCCTCCAGGGTTTGGGGCATAACCCCGTCGTCGGCAGCCACCACCAGAATGACAATATCCGTAACCTGGGCGCCCCGGGCCCGCATGCGGGTAAAGGCTTCGTGGCCGGGGGTGTCTAAAAAGGCGATTTTACCGTGGCTGGTATCCACCATATAGGCGCCGATATGCTGGGTTATGCCGCCGAATTCGCCCGAGGCCACGTCGGCGCTGCGGATCGCATCCAACAGTTTGGTTTTACCATGATCCACATGCCCCATGACGGTAACCACCGGAGGCCTGGGTTCCATGGTGGAAAGATCGTCGGCGCCGCTGTCAATCACCGTCTCGTCATAGAGGCTGACGATGTTTACCTCGGCGCCGAATTCGGCGGCCAGGATCGAGGCGGTCTCCGCGTCTATCTGCTGATTGATGGTTACCATCATCCCCATTCTCATTAGTTTTTGAATAAGATCCGATACCTTCAGGTTCATCTTCCGGGCCAGTTCCGAAACGGAAATAACCTCCATAATATCGATTAATTTAGGAACAGGATTGGCAATATGGGTAATCTTCTTCTTGGTTTGAAGAAGTTTCTCTTCCATTTCTTGTTCTTTCTTTTGATAAACTGTTTTTTTTGCCTTAAAGAATTTTTTTACAGGACCCTTTCCGCTTTCTATCACCGGATCCGCAGTTCCCGATCCAAAGCCGGGCTTATTGCCCCCGGGTTTTCCGCCCCCCCGAAGCATAAAACCCCCGCCTTGCCGCGGCGGGGCGCCGGTTCTTTGCGTCTGGGATCTTCCGAAGGAAGGCCGTCCGCTAAAGGAAGCCTTGTCCCCCCCCCTTCCTACCGGGCGGCCCCCTACCCTGCCGGCGGCCCCGGCGGGGCGCTGAAGAAAAGGAGCGCTTCCTCCTACCGGGCGGCCCCCTACCCTGCCGGCGGCCCCGGCGGGGCGCTGGGGACTGGGCAGCGTCCGTTCCAGTTTTAGCGCGTCTTTTTTCTGTTCCTCCGGCGCTTCTTCGGGGATCTTTGCCTTTGGTTCCGCCGGAACAGGCACAACCTTGGGCTGGAGGGTTTTCTTTACCGTCCCTGCGGGAACGGGAACCTTCTTTTTAACCACCACTACCTTGCGGCGTTCCCCCTGTTCGGCCTTGGGGGCAAGTTCTTCGCTCTTGGCATGCTTAATGAGTTCAACCTTGGGTTTCTGCACATTATCTAATTCGTCAGTCATATTCCACCTTGTTATTCTTCGTACTCAAAGCTTAGGCCTATTCCGCAATTAGGGCAATTGGTCATATCCACGGTAATCCGGGCGCCGCACTCGGGACATTCATATTCTTCCGGCGCCTCTTCTTCTACCTCTTCGGAAGCTTCAAAGCTTTCTTTTGCCGTTTCGGCTTCTTCCGCCTCCCCGGTTTCTTCGGGGCCCTCTTCATTTTCCACTATTTCGACATATTCTTCTATAAGCCTGCGAAGTTCTTCTATCTGGGCGGCGTTGACTTCCTTCAACGCGGATATTTCGGTTTCCGAAAGGGAAAGGAAGTCTTCGATAAACTCGACGTTGTTTTTTAGCAGCCCCTCCGCGGTTTCTTTGGAAATTCCCGGCAGTTCGGAAATCTTCGATATTTCTTCCGAATCCCCAAAAAGTTCGGACACCGCCCGGCGGGATTCGGAGGCGATATCCATTTCCGCAAACTGGGCTTCGGTCTTTACGTCGATATTCCAGTCCACCAGCCGGTTGGCAAGCCGGACATTAAGGCCCTGTTTTCCTATGGCCAGGGAAAGCTGGGAATCCGCAACCACCGCCAGCGCCTGGTGTTTGCCCTCGTCAAGAATAATTACGTCCCGCACCTCCGCGGGGGAAAGGGCGTTTTTAATAAACCGTTTCGCATCCGGATCAAACTTTAAAATATCGACCTTTTCGCCTTCCAGTTCGCGGATAACCGCCTGTATGCGCACCCCCTTAAGGCCTACGCATGCTCCAACGGGATCTACGTCATCCCGGTTGGAATACACCGCCAGTTTGGTACGGTATCCCGCCTCCCGGACTATTTTGTGGATATCCACGGTCTTGTCATAAACCTCCGGCACCTCCAGTTCAAAAATAGCCCGGACAAAGTCGGTGTGGGTTCTGGAGAGTACCACCTGAAGCCCCGCGGGGGTTTTATTGACCTCGGTAATAAGGGCTTTAATGCGGTCATTGACATGGTAAATTTCCCGGGGGGACTGGTATTTTTTAGGCAATATCCCCTCTACCCTGCCCAGATCAACATAGATGGTTCCGTTCCGTTCCCGCTGGTAGTAGCCGATAATTATTTCCCCCACCTTGTCTTTAAATTCAGAATACAGGCTGTCTTTTTGGATTTCCCGTATGGACTGGTGGGCCGTCTGCTTGGCGCTTTGGATGGCAATACGATCGAATTCTTTGGGATCCACCTCTATTAAAAGGTCGTCCCCCAGTTCCGCCTCGGGGTTTAATTCCTTGGCTTCTTCCAAATCAATTTCCGCCACCGGGTCGTATACGCCGTCGACGATCTTTTTCTGCGCGTAAATCGAAACCACCCTGTTTTCGTCGTCAAACCGTACTATGGCGTTCTCCGCATTCCCGAACCGGCGCTTATAGGCTGCGAGCAGGGTGTTTTCTATGGTTTTAAGGATCAGTTCTTCCGAAATGCCCTTGTCATGAATAAGCTGATGGATCGCTTCCGACATATCCGTTGCCACGTCCGCTACCTCCTGGGTCCTGCGATAAGGCCCTTACTAGTTCCCGGTAAAATCATCCAGCCTCGCTTTGGCAATTATTTTATAGGGCAGCTCTATCCGTTCCTGTTTTGAAGAAGACTCCCCCTCCCCGGTTTCAAGAAGGATCTTTTCCGTATCCGAAGAGCGAAGTACGCCCCGCTGCCATTGTGACGTATCGGTCCGGTAAACGCGGATCCCCCTGTCCACATAATGACGAAATTCCGCCCCCTCTTTAACCAGCCTGTCCGTGCCGGGGGAAGAAAGCTCCACATGGAGATCTCCCCCGGGAAAGGCGGCTTCCAGCCTGGGCAGGACGGCCCGGTGCGCCCCCGCCAGTTCCCCCGTGCCAAAGGGTCCGGCGGCCGGCGGCCTGGTAAGTACAAGCCGTATTTGGACAGTTCCCCCTTTCCCCCCGTGGAACACGGTTAGTTCCACCAGGACAAAACCGAGCCCCTGAAGGACCGGTTCCAGATCTTTGCGCAGAGAAGCGGTTTCCCCGTCCTCGTTTTTGGCCTTATACCACATCCGGCCGCATCCTACCGGGAACCTGCAGGTCAAAACTGCCCCTTCGGGCGCCGCGGGCGCCCGAAGGCGCCCGAAAAAGCTTGCAGGGCCTGCCCCGCCGCCCGCATAAGCGCACACGGCGGTTTCCGATAAAAAAGGGGTCGTCTAAGCGGCCCCTTTTCCGATATTAGACTGTCTAAGGCACTATACAATGGGATTTCTTTTTTGTCAAGTTGTCGAATTGCGCCTTTAAGAATAATCAGGGAAAATTGCACCCCCCTTTGGAAGAGCTTCTTCAGGCGGACGATGCGGGAACGAAAACCAAAGTGCGGGGAACCCGTTCAAAGCACGCCCGCCCTTTGACCGGCTTGGCAGGGCCTTAATTACGCCCCGCACGGATTGCAGAATGACGCGACCGGGGCTGTTCCGGGACTGTATCTGTGCGAGCACGAGTGTCTTTAAGGATATTTCGAGGCGTTTCGAGCGGTCTTACAGGGCGGTGGAGCGCCACAGGCCCTCTACGCCGGCCGGATCGGGATATAGTCAACACCAAAAAACCGGAACACTGGCCGGTTGAGGAACAACTGGCCGGGAAAACTCTGGATAAAACCCAATTCGGCCATGGCGCGGAATTATTAGGCTGCGAGCTTATTTCTGCAGGAAGCCCCCAGGCCGCCGGTTGGGAAACCTGTCGTATTTCTGGTCAGCGGGAAAACCGGTTTCAAAGCGTATTACACAAACAGTACCATGAGGTGAAATTTCCCTCACTTGCAAATAAAGACAAAAAATCGCATCTGTTCAAGGTCATCAAGCGCCCCATTTACAATTCCTCTTTTGCCAGTGCCAAAGTCCCGGAACTTACCGGTTCTGAATATGCCGGAATTATTGTAAAGGGTTCAAAATTCGCAATTATATGTTCGAAATTATTCACGATAAAAGAAGAAATAAATTCAAATGAATATAATGTTGCTATAGGTTAATCAAAAGATAAAAATGCAGGTGATTATATAAAATACCGGGTAGATAAAGGCTGCTTAATAAAAAATAACAATAAATTCTTAAAAAATGAATCTAATCTTAAAACAATTGAATTATATGCAGAGATAGTTTATCCGTATGCTGTATTAATAAGGTAAAGGTGTTATTTTTCCTAACAGGCCTGTTTACGCTTCGCCGCAGTAGCGGCCCGGGGTTCAGTCGTCTAGGCCGTTCCGCCGCGCCCCCGGCGCAGCTGGAAAGCATTCCCGCGCCGTTGCTCCGGCACGGTTTGGCAACCCTGGCCGCGTTCCTGGGGAAGCGTTCCTAGGGAAGCGTTCCTGGGGAAGCGTTCCTAGGGAACGATGCTATTGATACGGTCGTTTGGAACCGGGGTTTCCAGACAATTCTAATAAAAGAGATATGAGCTTCCCCGAAGCAGCGCGCGACGCAAGGGTTCCCGGGTATTATTCCCTGACAATTTGCAAATTGTCAGGGCGCTCCGATTGTAATTGTTTGCCAGGCAAAGTCCTTGCCTGGCAAACAAAAATCTATTGTGTATAAACCGGACTTTTGAATAAATCTGACCGAAGGGAAGGCGGGGTCTCACGTAAAAATCTAACCATGGAAACCTGCGCTTTATCCGGGGCCCGCCGCCGGTGTGCCGTCGGCACGCCGTTGATGGAAAGCCGGCCAAAGGGGGCGGATCCGCAGGGGGGGCTTATTTTTCCGTCATGGTTACGGTGGCGTCCCAATCCGCCGGGGGAGGATTTTTAATGTACTCGGCAATACGTTCCAGGTACAGGGAAGAAAGATAATCGGAATTTCCGGTCTTTTCTGCTATGTCCCGGGCCCGGGTAAAATACTGCCCTGCGGTTTCCCATTCTCGCATGCCGTACAGTTTAAGTCCCTTGTTGTACTGATCCAGCACGTCCCGGTCCAGGATCAGCGCCGGCGGGGCTTCTTCATCCTGTTCCCCGCGGTAGGCGGCGTAGACGGCGTAGAGCCCCACGGGCTGGTTTTTTCCCTTAACCCGGACGCTGTCGGCCATGCGGAAAATAAACTGATCCTTTGCCTGTTCGTAGATGTTCTGTGAAACAATGATCGACTGTTTGTAGTATTTTGTTATCCCTTCGAGCCGGGAGGCCAGGTTAACCGTATCGCCGATAACCGTATAGTCCAGCTTGTCCTGAAAGCCGATATTGCCTACCACGCATTCGCCAAAGTTAATCCCTACGCCGGCCCCAAAACCCGATTCGGGAAGGCTAATGCCCGAGGTGTCCACCCGGGGAAGGGCCTGTACCATCCGCAGGGCGGATCGGATCGCGCTGGCGCTGGCATTTTCCAGGGTCTTGGGGGCTCCAAAAATGGCCATGATCGCATCTCCGATAAACTTGTCGATGTTCCCCCCTTCGCAGACAATTTGGTTTCCCATTAAAGAAAAATACGCGTTAAGAAAATTTACCAGTTCCTGGGCATTGGTTTTTTCGGAAATCTTGGTAAAATTTCTGATGTCGGAAAAAAGCACCGCCACCACCCTGGTTTCGCTCTGGCTTGACTGGGCGGCGGATTTTTTTATAATCTCGTCCATCACGTCCATGGGAACATACCGGGCAAAGGCCGTTCTGGTTTTCTTTTGCAAAATTTCCATCTGCCGCAGCCGCAACGCGTTGGCCACAATGGGGGCCGCGGCGGATAAAAAGATGTTCAGGTTATCCATGATTACCGGAGAAAAATATTCTTTTATGGAATTACCCGCATGAACCGTGGCAAAGTCTTCGCCGGAATTTTTTAAGGGGATCATGATATAGGATTCGATTTTTTTGCTCTTTTCGCCCCAGGGAAAAAAATCCTTTAGTTCCCGGGAAACAACCTGGTAATCGGGAAAAAGAGTATTAAAATCCGCAATGGCCACGGCCTTAAAATCTTCGGCGATTTCTTCGGTATACCCGGATCTGTTTGCATTGTACACCACCAGGGAATTGTCCGTATCCTTAATCATGATGGAAGCAATTTCCGCTTCGCAAATATTCGGTAGAAGATCAAAAATACCCTTGACTATTTCTTCCAGGGAGCTGAGCTTACCGGATAATTCCGCCAGGAGCCCTATGATGGTAGTTTGAAAGAGTTTATTGTCCAGAAGGTTGTTTACCATTTCTATCAAAGAATTGTCGGTTATCCGTTTTCCTTCTTTTTGGATAAGGCCGTAATCTATCGAAGAAGGAAGGGTTAAAAATTCCTCTATCCGGGTTTTAAGTTCTGCAAAATTTTCAGGGGATTTTTCGATATAAAAATCAGCCCCCGCCTGGCCGCCCCAGAATTTGTCCTTCAATTCCCCCAGGGAGGTAAACATGATAACCGGGATAGGCCGTGTCGAAGGCCTGGATTTAAGAAGCCGGGTTGCCTGGTACCCTTTAAAAAGAGGCATTTCCACATCGGTTATGATAAGCCGGGGCAGAAAGGAATAGACCATCTTAATCCCCTCCAGGCCGTTTATAGCCCTGGCCGTTTCGTAACCTTCGCCGGCAAGAAATTCAATCAGCATGTCGGCAAAAATATCCGAATCCTCAAAAACCAGGATCTTTTTTTTATCCATTTGCTTCTCCAATCAATTCTTTAACCGCGCTGATTAAATTATGGTCGTTAAACGAGTTTTTTACAATGTAACGGTTTGCCCCAAGCATCGCGGCCCGTTTTTGATCTTCCTCGTCGGTCCGGGAAGAAATAACAATAACCGGAATATTTTTTAGGTTGTCGTTCTTGCGGATGTTTTCCGTAAGCAAAAATCCGTCCATGTTGGGCATGGCGATGTCGGTACAGATAAGGTCGTAGCGGGTATTTTTTGCCGCCCCCAGGGCTTCGGAACCGTCCGCCGCCGTGTCCACCTTGTAACCTTCTGCCTGCAGTATGTCCCGCACGATTTCTCTGGTGGGCCTGGAATCGTCCACCACAAGAACGGACTTGCGCATCCGCTCGTAGTCAACGTGGCGTTTTTTTAGATCGATAGTTTTGGTGCGCCGGGCCATTTTAATCAGGGTTGGTATATGCAGGGCCGGGATCATTTCGTAATCCTCGCTAAGAACGATGCCGGAAAAAACCGGAATCCGTTCCATAAACGAAGGCATATTTTTTAGGATCACCGACCGCATGCTGCTGATACTGCTAACCGCCAGGGCTATGGTTTCTTCGTAGGCATGGATAATCACCACAAATACGGGCCCCTCTTCCTGTCTTTTCCGGTCCGAGGTAGTTTTTAGGATCTGGTAAAGGTAGTAAAGCTTTATAACCCGGCCCTGGTATTGTATTCCGGGCCTGTCAACCACGGTGATAATTTCCTCGTTTTTGATTAAAAGAATGGTGTCCACAAAATTCGCGGGGATAATAAAATTCATGCCCTCGGAAGAAATAGGGAACCCCATTAAGGAGGCCATGGACAGGGGAACCGAAATGGTAAAAACCGTTCCTTCCCCCCGGACGCTTTGTACGGTGATGCTTCCCTTCATTCGTTCGATGTTGTTTTTTACCGCGTCCATTCCCACTCCCCGGCCGGAAACACTGGAAAGTTTTTCCGTGGTCGAAAAGCCGCTTTTAAAAATAAAGTTGATAAGCTCCTCTTGATCCAGCGCGGCGGCGCTTTCTTTGGACGCCAGCCCCTGATCGACGATCTTTTTGCGGATCCCCTCCGTGTCAATGCCCCGGCCGTCGTCGGCGATGGTAACTTTCATATTTCCGCTTTCCCGGACGCAGCGGATATGCAGAAGCCCCGTTTCGCTTTTGTTTCTTTCCCGCCGTTCCGCCGGCGCCTCTATGCCGTGGTCGATGGAATTCCGGATCATGTGAAGAAACACTTCGGAAAGGGATTCTATAAGATTCTTGTCGATTTCGTTTTCCGCCCCCTCTATGCGGATCTGCACCTGCTTTCCCAGTTCCGAGGCGATGGTAAACACATACCGGGGATACGCGTCTAAAACCGTGGAAAGGGGAAGCATCCGCAGGGCAATAACGCTGTCAAAGGCGTTTCTGGTATGGTTCCCCACGTCGATGGCATAATTTTTTACCGCGGAACCCAGTTTGTTTATCAGGGTTTCCAGAGTCCTGAATTCCTGAAACGCCGGCGAATTGTAGGATCCTTCGGCGCTGACAAGCCGGGAATACTGCCGGGTTAATTCCTGGATCGTCCCGGTGTTACGGACTATGTTTTTCGCGGCTATTTCCAGGGACTGCAGGGCCGCCATGGTTTTTATAATTTCATTGATCCGGTCCAGGGATATGCGGATGCTTTCGGACTTTGCTTCTTCCAGTTTATTCCGTTTTGATTCCCCCGGGGAGGAGGGGGCAGATTTTACCCCTGTACCGGCGGCTTCCGTCTTATTTCCCGAGGCCGGAGCGTCCGCGGGGGCCGCCGAAGCCGGGCTTTCCACAGCCGGGGCGTCCCCAGGCGAGGCTGCCTCCGGGGATTCGGCAGCCCCACCGGTTTCTTTTGCCCGGCTTATTTTGGGGATAGAAAAATCTTCGTTCGCCGCCAGGGCTTCCAGTTCTTTTTGAAAAAGCGCCGCCTCGACGTCCTCTTCCCTTCCGGCCCGCACCATGCGGAGGGCCTCCTTAAGCTCGTCCAAAGCCGCCAATACAAGCCGGACGGCCCTGTCGCTAAGGGAAATACGTTCTTCCTTTAGGGCCGTAAAGACCCCCTCCATGGTATGAGAAAGGGCTTCAATCTTCTTAAATTCCAACATCCGGGAAGAACCCTTCAGGGTATGGAGGGCCCGCATCAATGTTACCAAATCATCATGGACAGAAAGGCCGTATTTTATTTCAAAAAGCAGGGTTTCTACCACCGCAATATTTTCAAACCCTTCTTCGACAAATTTGCTGATGTATTTTGACTTGTCAATCGCCATGCTTTGCCTTTACCGGCTGTGGTAACCCGGCGTGTCCGCCGTTTAAGAAGACCTCCAGGTTTAAGGCGGTTTCTTCCAGGGTTTCCGCGGATTTCTTTTCCGCTTCGGTGGAAGCAATAAAATTTTTTAAACCCCGGGAAACGTCGGCCATGGCGGTATTTATCTGCTCGCTGGATTTGCGCTGTTTTTGGGTGGACACCGTGATGGTCTGGGCCTGGTTCGAGGTAATTTCCGCCCCGGACCGGATTTCCTTAAAAATATCCTCCAGATCCTTTATAAGCTTGTAGCCCTCTGCAATGCGGTCCGATCCTTCTTCGCTGTAAATAATAAGGGAGGATGAGGAACTTTGAATTTCTTCCACCTGTTCCCGAATCTGCCTGGTAAGACCGGCAATATCGTCGGCCAGGCGGTTTACTTCGGCGGCCACCACCGCAAACCGTTTGCCCGTTTCGCCGGCGCTGGCCGCTTCCAGCGCTGCGTTAAAGGCGATAACCTTGGTTTGATCCGTGATGGTGTTGATAACCCGCACGATGTCTCTGATTTTGTTTATTTTGTTTACCAAGGCGATAATGCCGTTAATAATGCCGCTGTTCCGGTCTTTAATATCCCCCATTTTTTGTACGTTTTTTTCCAGCACGGAAAACCCGTTAAGGACGTCGTCTTCCATTTTGGATGCAATGGTTGCCACGCTGCCTGTTTTATCCGCGATCTCCGCGGCAATCGTGGCGTTCCCGTTAACGGTGGTTTCGATTTCCTCTATGCTGGCGGCCTGGGCATGGGCGGTGTTAAAGTTATCGCTGCTGGAAAGGGAGATTTTTCCCGCGGAGTTCCGGATTTTTTTAACCATATCCATGGTTTTACCGGAAGAACCTGGTTCCTCCCGGGTTTCCCGGCGGGCCGCGTCCTCCAGCTGTTTTTCGCAGCTTCCCGTAAGCCAAAGAACCAGCCGGGCCGTAATCCCCAGGAGGATTATTGTTACAAGCCCCGGTACTGCCAGGGTTTTCCAGGAAAGGACAAGGTATATAAGATTCCATAAAACGGCCGCGCCCATAAGGGCCATTAAAAGGAACTTGAATGTTTTATCCGGATATTTTGCTGCCATGGCTTCCTCTAGCTGTTGGTACGATACCTTTCTACTTTTTCTTTTAGCTCCTCCGACATTCCGTTAAGACTGTCGGCGATCTTCGCGGTGGAAGAAGTAGCGATGACAAACTGTTTTACCCCCGCGGAGATCTCTTTAAGGGCCGTAAAAATTTGGGACGACGCCAGTTCCTGCTGCTTGCTAAGGTTAGAGATTTGCTGGGACCGGGTGGCTACGTTTTGGGAATTTTCAACGATGTGTTCAAACACGGTCTTTTGTTCGGCCATTCTTTCGTAGCCCGTTTCTATCCGTTTTGTTCCGGTATTGGCCTCGGCTATCAGAATCTGGGAAGCCCCCTGGACTTCTTCGATTTTTTGTTTAATCTCCCTGGTGGACTCTACCACGTTGTCCGCAAAACGCCGGATCTCCGCGGCCACCACGGAAAACCGGGCCCCCGACTCCCCGGAAGAAGAAGCCTCCAAGGACGCGTTAAAGGCTATAAGTTTTGTTTGATCCGCAATCCCGTCAATTATCCGGATCGCCTCGCTGATCCGGATAATCATATCAGAAAGGTTCCGGATCTCGGTGATAATTTTTTGATTCTGCTGCCGGATATCTTCCATCATAAGCTGGTTGTCTTCCCGCAGTTTTGCCCCCTTGCTGCTCAGCTCCTGGGTTTCCATGGACAGCCGGGCCACTTCCGTGGTTTTTAGGGCAATCTGTTCGGAAAGGTTTTTGCTGCTTTCCATGGTGCTGACAATTTCGGAAACGCTGGAGGACTGTTCGTTGGCGGTGGTGGTAATTTCTTTTGACGAGGAGGAAAGATCAAAAACCGAATTTGCCATCAGCTGGGCGCTTTGTTTAAAGGACCCGAAGGTGGATCTAAGGATGCCAAGGAACCCGTTAAAGGCCTTCATAAGATCCCCGAATTCATCCTGGGAGCTTATCGCCAGAGACAGGGTTAGATCGTTTTCGTTAAGGCCCCTGAACAGGGTGTTAAGGCTTTTAACGGACTTATTAATGTCCAGGATGCCGGCGGTAACAAACCCGAAAGCCAGAAGCACCGAAACTACGGCAATGATAAGATACAGGGCCAGGCGGCGGCGGGATGCGCCGGTATTGGCCTGGATTAGTTCATCCAGTTGATCCAGCACCGCGGTCCACAGCGACGCGGTCGTATCGTTTAAATCCGTGATCCCCGCCAGGCATTCCGCTATGGTGCTGGGATTGGTAATGTTAAAGCCGAACATTCTCGTGTACAGGGCGTTCAGGGCCGCGGCGGATTCTTCATAGCCTTCCAGCTTTTCCCCAAGTTCCTCCGGGCCTTCCTGCTCTTCCATGGCGAGGGTAATGCTGTTTATAATCTGTTCCTCTTCGGAATTAAAGAGGAGCCTGTTGTTCCAGATCGCCTGCCAGTCGTCAGTGGGAAGCATAAAAATCGGCATGGTTTTAGGCTCGCCTTCAAAGGGAGTCTGGTTAAGCCGGCGTCCCTGGGCCTGGGCTTCCTCCAGTTCCGTATTCCATCGCTCAATGTTGCTTTCGGCGGCAAAAAATCCCCTGCGGAGCGCGTTGCCGGTGCTCATAAGCCGCATGACCGTTTCGGGAAAAATCGTCAGGGCCGGCTCGATATAATAATAGGTTCCCATGTCGGAGACCAAAATAAGGGTTGATTTCTCCCCTACCCGGCCGATCAGGTTCCGTACCAAAAGGGCAAAATCCGTGAACCCCTGGTAAATTTCATCGCCGGTTTTTTCCGCGGTTTTAAGGTTCCCCCAGGCCGCGGAAAGATTGGAAAGATCCCCCGCCGCGTCGGGATACCAGGCAAGCTCCCGGTTTAGGGCGCCCAGGGCGTCGTTTATTTCCCGTTCAAGCCGGCCCGAATCCCCTTCCTCAAGGCTCAAAACAGCGTTAAAGTACCGGGGCAGTTTTTGCAGCAAGGTTACCGCGGGACGAAGGGCGGTGATCCCGTCCCGTTCGTTAAGATTTTTTTGTATCTCCCCGATGGTTCCGGTATAGATAAAAAAGAGCATAATTCCCACCGGTACCAGGAATACGGCGCTGGAGATGATCAATTTGGTGGAGATTTTTAGTCTGGAAAAAAACATATACCCTCCGAAGCCTCCTCTAAAACCGCAGATTTAGGGAAGCGGCCTTATACACTATAAACGTAGCGCCGTCCGCAAAACCCGGTTGGTTTTGGGGACGGCTTAGGGAAAAGCGGCCAAAGGTCCGCGGTTCCCTAAGGTTGCTTGACAAGCAAGGCTTGTCTTCCAAAAACTTAAGTTTTGGAAAAGCCTTTGTATACACCGCCGGGGCGTCCGGAAAGTTTTTCCCTTCGGAACCCCTTTTTTGTGCGGCCTTCGCGAAGGTTTCTACAAAACGGGCGCCGCCAACGGGCGCCGCCGCCTATCCGGCGTTCTGTTTCAGGAGCGCCCCCAGGTAATAATCCGGCGAAAAGCCCCCGATAAAGACTTCGTAGTGCAGATCCCTGCTCCGGTTAAGGCTTTCCAGGGCCTGTTCCGCCCGGTATTTTCGCAGCGCCTCCGTGGACGCCAAAGAACTAAGCCGGTATAACGCGGGCCAAAAACCGGCATCCCCGCCCAGGGAAATTCTATAATGAAATTCCGCTTCTGTAAACATATCCTGGAAGTAAAAGTATTCCCCCCGTAAAAAGGCGGTAAAGGACAGATCGCTCCGTTCTTCCATAACCCGGAGAAGTCCGCCGGCCGCGGCAAAGTTCCCCCGGTTAAGGAAGAACAGCGCCGCCGCAACCAGTTCGTTTCCTCCGGCCCGGGCGCCGGATTCTTCTAAAGCTTCCCGAATCCGCTCCGACAATTCCTCGGCCTTCTTTTCGTCGCGCAGGAGGTCCTCCACCCCGGCGGCATCGACAGGGATATCCCGCTCCTTCCCCGGGGAAGGCTGTTTACGGCTTCCGCCCCCCCCCTCCGGGGGCGCCGGAATTCCGGCGGCGTCTTCGGGGCCGAAAAGGGTCCCGGAAAAACCCGGATCCCGGTAAAGCCCCGCGGCCCCCGCCGCGTTTACGCCGGCTTTTGCGGAAGAGGAGCGCCGGAAGTAAAACACCTCGTCCCTGTTTTTTTCGTCAAACCGGGGATGGCTTACCCCGGCGGTTTCCGAAACGCCCATGATCAGTGCGCCCTCTTCCTTAAGAGCCAGGGCCATATTGGAAAGAAGCCTTTCCCGGTTCCGGGGAGAAAAATAAATAAAGGCGTTTCGAAAAAATATACAATCGTAGCTTTCTTCTTCCAGGGGGTCCAGAATATTATGGACAAAAAAACGGATATGGTTTCGTAAACCGCAGTCTATGGCGTATCCGTTTTCCTGTTTTTCCAGATAGGGGTTTAACAGATACCGAAGCTCCTTTCCGTCTTCCCTAAAGCTGTGGACGCCGTAAAGGCCCCGCTCCGCGGTTTCGATTACCCGGGGGTTAATGTCAAAGGCGTCGATATGATAGGAAACCGGTCTGTGGACCCTGTTGTACTGTTCAATCACCGCGGCGATACTGTAGGCTTCGCATCCCGTCGAGGTGGCGGCGGAACAGAGCCGGATTTCTTCCCCGCAGGACCGCAGCTGTTCTTGAAGAAAATAAAAATGCGCGGGCTCCCGGAAGAAATATGTTTCGTTCACCGTTAAAAAGCCCGCGGCTTCTCCGGATGTAAAAACCTTTTCCCATACCCCGGGTTCTTTGTAGGAAGGTCCGTAGGCGGCCATAAGGTATTCCCGAAATTTTTCCAGGGCCCCTTCGTCCGCTTTAATGCCCAGGGCGTCTTCTACGGTTAAAAACAGTTGTTCCAGTTCGCCGGTCATCCGGTGCTCCCAACCAAATCTTCCAGTTCCCGGGGAATCCTGTCCAGAGGCAGAACCAGGTCTACGAATCCCGTTTCCACCGCCGCCTTGGGCATGCCGTAAATAAGGGAGCTTCCTTCATCCTGGGCCAGGGTTACGCCGCCCATTTCCCGGATGCGCCTGGTTCCCCGGGCGCCGTCGCAGCCCATGCCGGTAAGGACCACCGAAATCACCGAATCTTTTAGACTTTCCGCCGCGGTTCTGAACAGCACATCCGCCGCGGGCTTTTGGTTATTCTCCGGTTCGCCGTGGTCATAATAAAACTCAAGCCCTTCCATGGCCAAATGCGTTCCCGTGGGGGCAATGTACACCTTGCCGGGGCGAAGAATTTCCCGGTCTTCGGCGAGTTTTATCTCCAGGGCCGTGTAGGCGTTAAGCCACTGGGCAAAGCCCCTGTCAAAACCCGGCGAATTATGCTGAACCACCGCGATGGGGACGGGAAAATCCGCCGGCAGCAGGGACAGGGCCCGGGACAGGGCCTTGGGGCCCCCGGTGGAGGCGGCTATTACCACGACGTTGATCTTCCGTTTTTCCGGCCGGTCCGGCTGTTCTGCGGCGGAAACAGAAAAGTTCCGCCGGGCCTTTATGCCGCTGATCCGCTTAAGGGTTTCGTAAATTTCCCCCCGTTTCGCCGGACTAAGGGAGGCGGTAAAAAGGTCCTTGGAATAAAATTCCAGAGCCCCCCGAAGGGTTGCCTCATAGGCGGTTTGAGCGGTGTCCTGGCTTGTAATAACCACGATGGGGACGTGGCTTTTTTCCATGACCCTTTCGATTACCTCAAGGCCGTTAAGCTTGGGCATTTCTATGTCCAGGGTAACCAAATCAGGATTCAAGGACAGGATCTTTTGGACCCCCTCTTCACCGTCCGCGGCTTCCCCGATGATGGTAAAGTTTCCGTCTCCTTCAAGAAAATCCCTGATAATATCCCGCACCATGGCGCTGTCGTCTACAATAAGGGTGTTAATCATACAAAAGTTTTTCCGTATCCACCACCAGGACGGGATCTTTTTCCGTAAAAAAAATCCCGGAAAAACAGGGAAGTTTTTTTTCTATGAGGCCCGGAAGCGGGTGGATCTTTTCTTCCGGAATCTCCAGGTCCGTATCGATCCGGGGAACCAGCAGGATCAGGGGTTTTCGGCCGATCCGGTCTTTTAAGCGTATTCCGTGGGGGGCGGGAACCGATTCTTTTTGAAACAACGCAGGAAGCGAAATATACTCCTGGCCGTTTTCCGATGCGAAGGGGGAATTTTGTATCCGGGGGGCGCTGATTATCTGCGCAATGGGTTCCGACGGAATGCCCAGGGTTATGCCGTCCAGGGAACATATAAAACACTTCATTCGGCGAATTCCGATTTTATCCGGCGGATAAGTTCGTCGATCTCCAGGCACAGGACCTGGGAGCCCTTCCAGGTAAAGGAGGCGCTTATCAGGGCCGAAGCTTCCGGTTCGCCGGAGGCGCCGCCGGCGCCGGCGGTTCCGGCGGATTCCTGCTCCACCGTAACCAAATCCGCCGGGGCAATATCCGCGATGTCCGTGACGTCGTCGATAAGAAAAGCCAGCTTGTCTATTTCTTCCTTAAGCACAATAATCTTGGAGGCGCCGGAGGGGGTTTGAAAAAGCAAAAGGCCTATGTCTATAAGCGCATAGGGCACGAAGTACCGGTTAATGATCCCCCGGACATAGGCCGGCATAAGCGGCAGGGGAAAGACATTCTCGAAGGCGGCTACTTCGTTTATCGACTTCGAGGGCAGGGCGTAAGAGGTCCCCTGGATGGAAAAGATAAGATACCTTCCCGGGGCCGCCCCGGCGGGGGGAAGTTCCTTGGAAGCATCCTCAACAGGGTTTTCGGCCATAGGCAAGCGTACCACGATTCGGGCCGTATGGCAATCCGGTATCTGATACGGTATACTGTAACCATGGACAACGTAAAAGTTTTGATAAGGAGCGCCTGATGAAAAAGTATATATGGGTCATGTTGATTTTAGGCTCCGTGGTTTCCGGTTTTTCCCAGACCAAGGAAGAGGAAATTATGCGGCTGCTGGAGTTGACGGGGGCCAAAAATTTGGCAAAGCAGACCCTGGAAATGTTTATCCCCAAAATGAAGGTTCTGGTCCCTTCGGTTTCCCAGGAATTTTGGGACCTGTTTATGGAAAAGATGGATTTGGACGTCTTTATTAAGTCCTACATACCCCTGTATGACCGGTACTATACCCTGGAGGAAATAAAAGCCCTAATTGCCTTTTACGAATCCCCGGTGGGTAAAAAAGTTGTGGAGGTGGCGCCTCTTATAACCGCCGAATCTTTGTCCCTGGGAGAGGAATGGGGGCTCCTGATGGGGAAACTGATCCTGGAGGAGATGAAAAAGGCGGGCTACGAGGGCATTTAGGATCCGCAAAAGGCTTTGGGCCCCTTAATCATAAAAAAGACAAATGCCGTACACCGCCTCCGCGCCGCCGGATATAAGGGCCCGGGCGCAGGCGTCCAGGGTGGATCCGGTGGTGTAAACGTCGTCGAACAATACCGCCCTTTTGGGGGGAGGGCTTTTTACGACTATCCGTCCCTGCAGATTTGTCCGTCGTCCTTCCCGGTCCAGTTCTTTTTGGGCCTGCGAAGGCAGCCGGTCCAGGCAGCGGCAAACGGGAATTACGGGGGTTCCGTTCCGGAACCGGGCGGGGGCCGGCGCTCCCGGCGCCGGGGGACGTGTCTGTAAAAGTTTTGCCAGGTACTCAACCTGATCCCAGCCGGTTTTTTTTATCTTTCCCGGCCTGGGTGGAACCGGCACCCAGGCGGTTTCGCCGGGGCTCTTTTTTACCCCTCCGGGTTCCGGGGGATCCGGGAGGAACAGGGCTTCCCGGGACCCCAGAATTTCAAGACCCTGCCAGAGCAGGCTTACAAAAAAATTCCCCAGGCTGCGGCGCCCGCCAAATTTGTAGGCCCCCAGGAGTTTTTGATATTTTCCTTCGTAGGGGAACAGGGAAAGCGCCCGGTTAAAAAACCGGGGCGGGCCGTTCCGGCAGGGAAGGCAGCTTGTTCGTTCCGAAATCAGGGGCTGCCCGCAGCGGGAACAGCGGGGCTCCGGGAACAAGGAAAGATTTTCTTTACAGGCGCCGCAGAGCCCCTGCAGGGCCTCCGCGGCGCCCCGCAGGGCCCTCCCGCAGAGAACGCATCCTTCGGGGAAAAGCCAGTTCCGGAGCGCCCAGCCCCGGCGTACAGTGGAGTGTTTCATACCTCCATAAGGGCGCGGCCCTGCGGGGCGCTTTATTTGCGGCGGGCCGAATTAGTCAAAAAGGGACGGAATGGTATCTTTTACCGGGGTTTTAATCCGTACCGGCGCGGCTTCTTCCCTGTCCTTTAAAAGCTGTTTCCAGTAGCATATCCGTTCCAGCGCTTCCAGCGGGGTGATGCGGTTGGTATCCATGTTCTTAATTTCCTGCGCCAGGGGAATTTCAAACTGTTCCGGCTCCTGGGCCGCAGAATGCGCCGCAGAACGCGCCGCAGAATGCGCCGCATTCTGCGCCGCATCTTCAGGAAAGGGGACCGAAAAAATTTTCCCCGGAACGCCGGTATCTTTTTTACGGATCCTGTCCAGAATAAACCGGGCCCGTTCCAGCACCGGTTCGGGAAGTCCCGCCAAGCCCGCGACATGAAGGCCGTAGGATTCTTCGCTGGGCCCTTCTTTTAGTTTTCGCATAAAAATAATCTGCCCGTCCCTTTCCAGCACCTCCATGGAGCGGTTTACCAGTCCCGGCAGTTCTATCTGGGAAAGTTCATGAAAATGGGTGGCAAAGAGGGTCCGGCATTTGATCCGCTGCAGCAGATCCTCGCAGACCGCCCACGCGATGGCCAGGCCGTCGGTGGTCCCCGTTCCCCGGCCTACCTCGTCCATGATCACCAGGCTCCGTTCCGTGGCGGTATGGAGTATATGGGCGGTTTCGTTCATCTCCACCAAAAAGGTCGACTCCCCCCGGGCAAGATTATCCGAGGCCCCCACCCGGCAGTAGATCCGGTCGGTTATTCCGATTACCGCTTCCCGGGCCGGGACAAAGCTTCCTATCTGGGCCATGATGGTAATAAGCGCCGCCTGCCGAAGGTAGGTTGATTTTCCCGCCATGTTGGGGCCGGTAATAAGGGCAAAGAAAACGCCTTTTCCGTCCAGCCTAAGATCGTTGGGGATAAACTCTCCCCCGGGCAGGTGGGCCTCCACCACCGGATGGCGGCCTTCGACAATGGAGATGCGTTTTTCTTCATCCACCACAGGACGGACCCAGCCCCGAATTGTCGCCGCCCAGCCAAGGGATTGGGCCGCATCCAGTTCCGCGACCAGCTTTGCCGCGGCGGCAATGCGGCCCAACTGCCCCCTGGCCTTTTCCCGAATTTCCAGAAACAGCTTTCTTTCCCGGGCGATAATCGTATCCGAGGCGTTGTTAATATCCGATTCCAAAGCGGCTAGTCTTTCGGTGCTGAACCGCTCGCCGGAAACTATTCCCTGGCGCCGTATAAAGTGGGAAGGGACCCGCGGCAGATGGACATTGGTTACTTCAAAAAAATACCCGATAAGCCGGTTATACCGGATCTTTAAGCTGGAGATCCCGGTGGCCTTTTTCTCTTCCTGCAGGTAGTCTTCAAGCATCCTCCGTCCGTTTTCTTTTAGGTTATGCATCCTGTCCAATTCCGCGTCGAAGCCCCGGCGGATAAGGTTCCCCTCTGTAAGCAGGGTGGAAGGATTATCGCAAAGGCTCTTTTCAAGGACCAAGCGGATTTCTTCCAGGGCGTCAAAATCCTCCCCGGCAAAGGCCGAAGCTTCGGGGGATTCAAAAAGCCCCGCCATTTTTCCCAGGGCGTATTTTTTTAGCTTTCCCAGGATTTCCAGGGCGTTTTTAATCGAAACCATATCCTTGCCGTGGGATCTTTCCATGGCAAGCCGGGAAGAAAGCCGTTCCAGATCCGGGGTTTTGGCAAGCAGGGAACGCAGGGCGTCCAAATCCCCCTGATTCCGGTAAAGAGCTTCCACCAGATCAAGCCGCCGCTGTATCTCCGGGGCTGTTCTAAGGGGATGCAGGAGCCTTCGTTTTAGGAGCCGTCTGCCCATGGCTGTTTTTGTTTCATCCAGAACTTCAAAAAGGGAATACTGTTCCGTGCCGTTCCGTAAATTTTTTATTAGTTCCAGATTGTATTGGCTTGATTCGTCTATGCCCACAAATTCATTCTGGCCGTAAAGGGTAATGGACCGTACATGGGGAATAAGGGTCTTTGCCATTTCGTCACAGTAATCCAGCAGGGCGCCGGCAGAAATAATTTCCGGCGACAGATCCTCCAGTCCAAAGGCCTTTAAATTGGCGGTGCCAAACTGCTTAAGCAGCCGGCTTCGGGATCGTTCTATATCAAAGAGCCAGTCCGCCCAGCGGTTAACCACCATATAGGGCCTGTCGCAGAGCTTTACGGCCACGTCGGGAAATTCTTCAAGAATGGATTCGGCGGCAATAATTTCTTTTATTTCCAGCCGTTCAAGTTCCAGGCCCAGGGAAAAGGGCGCAGAAGAAACGGAAAAGGAAGTGGCGTAAAAGCTTCCGGTGGAAAGATCAACATAGGAAAAAGAAAAAACCCGGCCCGCGGGGGCCAGCGAAGCCAGGTAATTGGAAGAACCCTTGTCCAGGTAATCTTCTTCCACCACCGTACCCGGCGTTATGATCTCCACCACCCGCCGGTCCATAAGTTTGGTTTTTCCCGGCTCCTGAACCTGCTCGCAAAGGGCTATTTTTTTCCCCAGCCGCAGAAGCCGGGCGACGTATCCCTGGACCGCATGGTAGGGAATTCCGCACATGGGCATGCCGTTACGGCTGGTAAGCGTAAGATTTAGAAGGGAAGAAATCTCCAGGGCGTCTTCTGCAAACATTTCGTAAAAATCCCCGAGCCGGAAAAACAAAACACACCCTTGGTGATTCCGTTTAATACGGTTGTACTGTTCCAGCATGGGGCTTGTGGTGGTTTTCACGGGGCGTCCAAAACCAGAAAAGGGACAGCTGTTTTATCGCGAGGCGGTACCGGGGCAGGGCCGTACATTATCGCGAGGTATTGCCGGCGCGGATCCGTGCAATGACTTTATTCGTAATATCCACCGAGGGGCTGTACCACAGAATTCCCGAACCGTCCTGCTTGCTTAATACCATACTGTACCCTTCGCTTTCCGCCACGATCCTTAGTATCGAGTTAAGCTCTTGTACAATCGTATCGTTTCGGGCTAACGCGGCCCGCTCTCGTTCCAGCTCCGTAAAACTGGTTCGAATATAATTTTTAACCGCCTGGGTCTTGGTCCGAATTTGGTTTTCCAGGGTTTTAATCTGGTCCGGGTTCTCGTTGCTTTCGGTGGCCGCCGTAAGCTTATCGTTAAGCACCTGAAGTTCCTGGTTAAGCTTGTCTATTTCCGCCTGGATCCGCGCGCTTTTTTCGTTAAAGTTTCTTGCGTTGACATTCTGTTCCGCATAGGCCGCGGTAATCCGGTTCATATCCACCACGGCAAAACGAGTTATCGAATGCTGGGCTTGAAGGGTAAGGATAATTCCACCCCACAACAGTACGGTAATAATAATACGTTTCATATGACCTCCGTTAACTTGTAGGTACTGCAAAAGAGACGACAAAATCAAGACCCGAATTGGGCTTATCGGCGTTCTTGAACATGCTTCCACTTTGCCATTCAACCCTTCCGTCTACTACCCTAAAGCGTTTGGCCAAAAGAAAGCGAAACGGAAACTGGGCAATGGTAAACCGGAAGCCCCCCCCCAGGCTAAAGCGCCAGTCCGATATGGAAAGGTTGTTAAAGAAGTCCTTCGGCGTGTCTTTAACCACATCGGCGTCAAAAAACAAGTCTAGGGCCAGAATGTTGGCAAAGAGGGGAAACCGAAGTTCCACCCAGTTTTCCCAAAGGGCAAAACCGCGGGTCATCCGTTCATCATACCAGCCCCTGCCTATGAACATCCCGTCAATGTACAGTTTGTTGGCTTCTTCGATAACGGGATCTTCCTCTCCAAACTGGGGAAGGATAAAGGACAGCCCCGAATGAAGGGCTAAAATAGTCTTAAAGCTCCACTTGTCCCCGGGGATGTTTATCAGGGTAAAGAATATCTCCGTCTTGGTGTCGCTGCGGATATAATGTTCAAGCTCCACGGGAAAAAAGCCGTGGAACGAAAAGCGCTGGCTGCCGTAGTATCCTTCTGAAGGATCGTAATACAGATCCCGGTTGTCCAGAGAAACCACGGTCCACAGTGAATTAACCGGGGTCCAATCCCCGTTCCGTTCCCGGACCACCGGATCAAAGGGCCGAATCATATCGTCATAGGCGTTGTTAATAATACCGGTGTTTATTCCGCCTCCGGCGCCAAGGGTCCCCGGTTTTAAACTCCAGCGGTATGTGGTGGAAAGTCCCAGGGAAATAAGCCATTGCTGGTATTCCATAAGAAATTCGTTCGAAGGTATTTTGCTGGCCTTAATGTAGGAATCGTAGTCGTAAAAACCGTCCGGAAAGGCGTTTTTTTCGGTGCCGTAAAAAATCGGGCCGGTAACGCCGTTATTTATCGCGGCGGACCGTTTACTGTGGCTTAGGGTAAAATTTACCCCCCAGGACAGAGGAATATTTTTTAGCCAGCGCTGGGAATAAGAAAGGGCCAGGCTTTGGGCGGTCGCGGAGGCGGAAACTTCCGCCCGGACCTGGTTTCCGTAGCCGAAGAAATTCCTGTCGGTCCAGCTTAAAAGCCCGGAAATGGGAAAATCGTCGGGATCCGAAGAGCCGGAAAAGGTAAGCCCAAAATTAATATCCATGGTATTTCCTTCTTCGACGTTAATTATCAGGTCCAACAATCCATCTTCGCTGCCTGGCGTCGATTCCGGAAACAGGCTGGAAAAAAACTGCAGGTTGCTAAGGTTCCGGTAGCCGGTTCCAACCTTGGTATTGGAATACACATCCCCCGGCTCCAGAGGTATCTCCCGGAGGATCACAAAGTCTTTGGTTTTCTTGTTTCCCCGGACAATAATGTTTTCAATGTGGGCCCTGCCCCGTTCAACAATGGACAGGGAAAAGGAGACAAGGCCGTCTTCTTCATTCCGCGTTTCGCTTCGGCTTATGGAATTGTAAATATAGCCGTTTTCATAGTACAGATTCACCACCGCCTGAAGATCCCGTTCAATCTTGGAGGCGTCGGCAATTTCGCCGGGCTTGGACCAGACAAGTTTTTGGAGTTCTTCGTCCGAAAAAATATCATTGCCCTCAAAGGTAATTCCGTTAAAAATATAGATGCGGCCCTCGTACAAACGGTAGGTGATGATTATATTGTTGTTGCCCTTGTCGTCTTTGGAAAATTCCTGAACCACATCGGTTACTTCCGCGTCCAGGTAGCCCCGGTTGTGGTAAAACTGGGCCAGCAATTCCCTGTCGGCAATAAGCTTGGCGTCTTGAAAATTGCCGCTTCGTCCGAATCCTATCGCCTTAGATTTCATAAGAAGCTGGCGCTGAAGCGTACTGTTTGAAAAGATTCTGTTTCCTTCAAAAAAAATCCGGGTTACGATGCTTTTTTCCCCTTCGGTAATGTAAAAGATAAGTTCCACCGTGTCGTTTTTAGCTTCGATGATTTCCGATCGTACCTGGACGTCCGGAAATCCCTTTTCCTGGTACGTGTTGTGGACCGCGGTTTCATCGGCCCTGATTATCATGCTGTTGGCCACATCGTCAATTTTTGTAGAAACGGCGCTGAGTAATTCCCGCCGCGTAACCCCCCGGTTGCCCACAAAGGTAATCTTCGACACCGTGGGGCGCTCCACCACCCTAAACTGGAGGATCACCTCGGTTCCCTCTTCGTCGGCGGGTATGGTTACGGGGCTTAGTAACTCAAAATATTCCAGGGCGTAAAGCTTGCTCTGCAATTCTAAAAAAAGCGTATCGGTAAAGGGTTTTCCGCGGTATGATTCTATGGTGTCTTCCAGTTCCGAAAGCCGGACATGGCGCAGCCCTTCAAAGCGTATATCTTTAATATTTTTTCCCTGGTACCAGTCCAGGGCCTGGGCAAAGCAAAAGCCGGCGGACAAGACCAGGGGCGGCAAAAAGAAGAAAAAAAAGCGTAAAAGGGCCTTACATCCTGTCATAATCTTTTGAAACTCCTGAAAATACTATACCGGAAACCAAAACAATTTTAAAGGGACCAGTGCCACAGAAGGGATATGGACTGATCGCTTACGTACAGGTCTTTCGGGTGCTGAAGACTGACGTTCCAGCGGACGTTAAACAGGGGGGTCTTCATTTCCAGTCCTATTTCCGGCTCCAGCTTCATTCCGCCGTATTTAACCTGGTACTGATCGTAACTAAAATTAAGGATACCCTGGAGAAAAAGGTCCGGACCAAGGTATTTTCCCATGAAAACAGCGGTTTTATCCAGGTAGGAACCCACGGTGCTGGGCGGTCCGTCCGGTTCCCGGTTCCGGAACGCCTCGAAAATGGCGTTTTGCACTATCTGGGTCCTGAAGGAGAACATATCCAGCCCCAGGACATTTCTAACCAGCCGTTCAAACCGGCGAAATACTACGGATTGGAGGACCATTTCTATGGACGTATTGATGATGGGGTTAAGCTCCTGGGCTTCCGCCGACGCCGTGCCGGTGGGCGGGGCCTGGCCTAAAAGACTAAAAATTTCCACCTGGGAAAGGGAGGGGGATGACTCGAACCGGGGGGTACTGGAAAAGAGGACGCTGAGGGGGGTGTTTTCGATGACCATGGTGATGGTTACCGGCCCTTCGTCGTTCTGGTCCTTGATTTCCGCCCGGGCGCTTATCCGGGGATCTATCCGGGGATCATTGGCGTTAAAGTTTATCTGCCCTTCCCGGATAAAAAAGGTCCGTTGAAGGTAATACAATTCCCCTCCCCGCAGGGTTAAATCCCCCGCAAGACTAAGCTGGGGAATCCGGGTATCCCCCAGGATCCGCACCCCGCTTCCGGTGTCTCCGTAGGTTCGCAGAAGGGGGGTTTCCGAGCTGGGCCATAAGAATTCCACCCGCCGCCCCACCTGTATATAGACATCGGCGATTACCTCCACGTCCTCCGGGGTATAGAGGCTTTCCCCGGCCTGTTCAATTTCCGCGGCGTTGACGGTTATTTCCGTATCGCTGGCCTCCACATCCCCGGTAATGGTAAAGGTTTCCTTGTTGTCAAGGAATAAATTTAAGGTTCCCAGGGCGTTACCCCGGGCCTTTATTCCGGAAATGTCAAAATCAAAGGGTACGGGCGTATCCACCCCGATATCCAGCCATACGCTGGGGATCCAGCGGTTAAATTCTATCCATCCGGTTACTTCACCGCGGCCGTCTCCGCAGGCCGCGGCAATGGGGCCAAAGGACATGGCGCTGCCTTGTAAAAGAATATCCCCGGTTCCCGGACCTATTTCGGCGGGTATATACTCGGGGACGGAAAGCCTTACCCCGGCGCCCCACGCGGCGCCGTCAAATTCGGGATCGAAGATCGAACCGGATATGCGGGTTTCTCCGGTGATAAATCCTCCGGTAAAATTTACCGTTTTGTCAATGGGGGTAATGTCCCATAGTCCGGCCAGATCCACGAACACGTCCGTGGCCATTCCATCGATCTGGGTCCCCTCCAGGATCCCCGTAAAGGTTCCCTGGACCGGCGACGGAGCGGAAAGGGCCGCGGTAAAAATACTGCTCCGGCTGTCTTGTTCCCGCAGTTCCAGCCGGAGCATGTCCTCCGGTCCCCCCGCCAGCCGGATCACCCCCGGATTGTCCCCTTCTTCGATGCGGGAAAAAATAAAGCTAAAGGGCTCTTGAATTTCCCGGTTATTGATAAACGCGTGCTGGACGCTAAGGGCGCCGGAAAAGGTTTCCCCGATCCTGCGAAGGTCCAGCCATCCTTCCAGGGGCTGGAAATTCATCCCCAGGGACATAACCAGTCCCAAATCATGTTTGTTTATACGGCCGTCTACGCGGCCTTCGGTATCCAGGCGCCCGGCGTCCCGATCTACCGACAGGTAGGGAATTTCCATCTCCACCTTGTCCTCCAGGGCACCGGTGGAAATGTATATCCGGGAAGCAATCATCTGTTCCGGATCCAGCAGGACCAGGCCGGAGGCCGAGAAAAGGGTTGTCCCGGATCTTCCCGTCAGGGACTCCAGGGACAGGCTTAGCGAATAGTATCCGTCGTTGTTTCTGACGCCGTACAATTCCCCCGAGACCGACAGATTTTTTCCGCTCTGGGCAAACCTGTCCACTTTAAATCCCTGGAGCGCCGCGTGGTATTCAAGGATCCCCTCATGAAAGAAAAAATCCGCCGAAACCCGTTCCGTTTCCGCCTCGGTGGTTAACACCACGGAACCGTCGATACCGTCAAGTCCGCGGCCCCATATGGCGGCGGCGGATCCGGCAAGTTTTCCGTACCGGTCTTCGTAGTCGATCCTGTCCAGGTTTAGGCCGTTCTGGTTGGCCTGGCCGCGGACAAAAATATCCGTGGCCAAAAGCCCGGGGCCCTGGAATTCCCGGATTTCAAAGCGTCTTAGGGCCGCGTTCCACAGGGAAGGATTGTGGTACTCCAGTTCCGCGTCTACATAAAGATAGGCCCGGCGGCCCAGGTACGGGACAGGGGCCCCGTAGACGGAAGCCGAGCCCGTCCAGCCTTGGCCCTGCCGGTACCGGAACTCCGCCAGAAAATCGTTGGATCCCCGGACCCGTATGCTGCGGCGATTCGCCAGGGTCCCCTCAAGGGCATAGGAAAAATCCTGGTAGGAAAAATTACAGCCAAAGGACATGTCGCCGGGATTTTCAAAGCGGGCGTGGAAATCAAGCTGGGCCGATCCCCCGGACCACCGCAGGGTTCCCCGGCTAAGATCCAGGTACTTTTCGGTGCCCGACAAGGAGGCGGAAAAGGATTCCCGGGATCCGTACGCCGCCAGAAAATCGCCGGTCCTATACGAAAGGCTTCGGAAATCGGTAAAAAAAGAAAGTTCCGTGGAAAGGGCGGTTTTGTCCGTCCAAGCCCCGGTCTGCCCCAGGCCCACAAAGGGCCGGGCCAGGTTCATTAAACCGGAAACATATACGCGGTCAAGGGTCAAGGTCCCGTTCATCCATCCGGCTTTTTGGCTAAATGATCCGCCACAGGAAAACGAACCGCCTCCAAATCCATTAAAGCGGAGGCTGTAGCTTTCTTCGTTCCAAAGCATCCGGCCCGAAAGACCGGAAAGGAAATCGTTCCCCAGGGACAGATAGAGGGAATTAACCAGCACCGCCTGGTTTCTCCGTTCAAAATTCAAGGCCCCGTTTATGGCTTTTTCCCCGGTCAAGGTAAAATTTACGAAATTTACGGTTCCCTGGGGCTTAAGGGGCCTTAACAGCATATCCCCGGTGTACTGTACCGAACCTCTCCGGGCTTCCAGCCGGCACCGGGAAAAAGCAATCCGTCTGGCGTTTCCTTCTCCTTCCACCGCGAAGCTCCGTATCGGCCCCGGATTGTTTGTTTCATTTTCCGCGGAAAGGTTAAACCGGTACAGGGGATTTCCATTAAGGACAAACACGGCGTCTCCGGAAAACCGCAAATCCAGCAGCGGCGAAAATTTTTCCAGGGGCCCCCGCAGGGAGGCCATGCTGCGGGGGGAAAAGCGGTCCGCGGAAAAAACAAGGGACCACTGGTTTTGGGAAGGAACGTAGCTGGCGGAAATTTCCAGGGGAAGGCCGTCCCGGGCGCGGGAAAACACTATTTTATCCTCGGACAAAAAACCCTGCAGGGCCAGATTTTCAAGCGTAAAACCCCGGCCCTCCACGGACTGGGCCTCCACGGACAGGGTTCCGTCGGTCCAGGCGCCCGAAAAAGAACCCCTCACCGTTCCCCGGGCGGATAAGAACGAACCCGCTTCCCCCGGAAGGCCGGCATCCGGCGGTTTTTCCCACCGGCCTTCCAGGTCTATCCAGCCTTCCCTGGCTTCTCCGAAAAGAGAAATACCCCCCAGGTAAAGAAATGTATCCGCCGGCGTCCCGGTCTTAATCCGAAGGCTTCCCTGGCTTATTTGCAGGATCCCGTTCCGGGGCAAGGCGGGAAGAGGTTCTTTTTTTTCCGATTGAAAAAGCGTTTTAAGATTCCCGTCCCGCCGGGGATCGTAGATAATTTCCGGCCCTTCCAGCACCAGCTTTCTAAGGGCCTTGATCCCCCTTCCTCTGATAAGATCCCAGGGGGAATATTCAAGGTACAGGCGGTCTACTTTTAGCAGGGGATCCGCCCTTTCGCCCAGGCTTACCGAATACAGTTCCACCTTCCCGATCAGGGAAGGACTCATGGACCTATACCGGATTGGACGGTCCAGGGCCTCTTCTCCCGTCCTAATCAGCGAATCCCTAAGGGCGTTGATATTTTTATTTACCACTTCCATAAGGGGCTGGAACAGGACGGCGGTGGTGCCCGCCAGAGTAAAAAATATAAATAGTTCCAGCAGCACAAGCCGTTTAGTTCGAGTGGTAGCCACCTGTGTTCTCTATGTTTTGAGCATACTCCGTTTTAAGAGAAAATACCATTGGACTTGTTCAATAACCCGGCTGGTTATTGAACGGTCCTTGCAAAATGCTCCGGATTTTGCTGTTTTTAGCGGAAGTTATTTAAAAATTAAGGCTTTTAAACAACTCTATTAAAAAAGCCCCGGAAACCCCGGCCTTTTATAATATCGGCAGATCGGCCGCGGCGGCGTTCTTCCGGGGTAAAAAAGCTTTACGGCCATAATCCCGTTCCACGGCGCGGTTTTATGGTATACTGGAACCATGATTTTGCGGAATTTCGCCGTTATTGAAGGCTGCGACGGCAGCGGCACCACCACCCAGCTGACATTGTTAAAAACCCGTTTTGAAAAGTCCGAAACCGGCCCCCCTCTTTTTACCACCTGTGAACCCACCCGGGGGCCCGTGGGCATGCTGATCCGCCGGATCCTTAGAGGGGAGGTGTCGGTGATGAAAGAAACCCTGGCCCGGCTTTTCGCCGCCGACCGGACGGATCACCTGTACGCCCCGGGGGGCATTGAGGAACGATGCCGCCGGGGAGAACTGGTGGTCTCGGACCGCTACAGCCCTTCGTCCCTGGTGTACCAGGGCATTGAGTGCGGCCCATCCCTTCCCCGGCGGCTTAACGACTCGTTCCCGGATCCGGAACTTTTAATCTATCTGGACATAGACAGCGGCGCCGTGACGGAGCGTCTGGAAGGCCGGAAGAACCTGGAAATCTACGAAGAGCCGGATTTTCAAGCCCGGGTCAGGGACGGGTACCGGAAACTGCTGCCCGCCTATGAAAAGGCGGGGGTCCGGGTCCTGCGGCTGGACGGAAAGGCCCCCCGGGAAAAACTCGCCGGGGAGATATGGAGGGCCCTGGGGGAAATGCCGATATGTAAGGAAAGCCCCGGGTGAATAAGGCCCCGGGCCGATGAACAACCCTGGGAAAGCTGATGATAAGGGATAGGGGGTACAGAAGGTGAACGCCGCAAAATCCGCAAAGGGACGGTTCCGGTACGGGGTCCTGGGGTGGCTTTTTTTTATTATTCCGGCCCTAGGGCTTCCTCCGGCATTGCACGCATATCTGGTTATGTACAAAGAACAGTACTACCGGCTTTTTCATGTCCATTATAACCAATACCCCGACGATACCATGGAAAATATCTACTGGCTGGAGCTGGCCCTCAAGGCCAATTTTGCCAATCCCCTCTATGCGGTGGCCCGGATAGAAACCGAAGAACAGTACGAAAAATACTGCTACCTTTTTATGATGCACCTTAATCTTAAGATGATCGAACAGTATCTTTATCTGGCAAATAAATACAATAAACGGCATGCGTATTTTTACAATGCCCCCTGGAAAGAAGAAAACTTGAAAAGCCTGGATATTGCCGAATCCTGTTTTCGTACCGCCCGGTACTACTGGGCCGATGCAAAGGCCTGGGCGGAAAAATCCCGGGAAAGCCGCTTCCGCTGGATGAAGCTGCCCAATGTGGAATTTTGGGAAGACGAGGCGTATCGTATGGTGGAGCAGGGAACCCTGGATTACGGCAAAACCATAGACCGGGAACTGCTTATGCTTCAGTCGGTGCGGGAACAATTTTTAGCCATGGAATAATCCGCCGCCGCCGGAACTCCCTAGCAATCTTAAATTGTCAAGGAATAATTGACGCGAGAGCAGCTGCCAGGCATATACAGACCCTAGGCGCCGCGGGACTATTTTAATTTCTTCCACTGGGCTGAAAAAGGAACTGCGGCGGAACGCCGTGAATGGGCTGCCGGAGATTAAACTGTCAGTTTAGATCATCGGGTTCCGGCGATTTGCCATTGAGAGCTTCCTCCGCCAGTTTTTCTATGTCAAAAGGCGCGGAGCCGGGGGAGGTGTGATACTCGCGGATGTTGGTTATCTCTCAGGTCATAAGGTCAAGGTCGGATTATTCTATGACGAACATTTATTTCCCCTGCTCCATCTTTTTTCTTTGCCTTCTCTATCCGCTTGTCCCAAAAAGACTATATACACCAGTTTTTTCAACACTGCCATATAAAATTATTATCTCCTCCTTTCCTCTATGGCTTTTATAATATCAGACAAATTATAGCCCCCGTCAATTAACAGTAGTTGCACTCCGTTTTCATCACACAAATCCTCCTTTCTTTTATCTCGTTCTAAATTTTTTATAAATCCTTTTTCGCCGCCAAAAACACTTACAGGCTTGTAATGTTGCTCCCCTTGATATTCAATGGCTATTTTCCATTCAGGTATCCATATATCAAAATGTTGTTTTCCAAGCCATTCCGGTCTGCCATGATGAATTACATCAACATTAGGAAAGGCTTGTTTTATTTCATAAAACAATATCGTTTCACCTATCCATTCTTCGCCTTTTCTGCGATACCCAAATTTATTTCTTACCTCGTTTTCTACCGCATCTCTTATTATTCTTTGAAAATTAATAGATTCTTTTTCCAGTTTGATAAAAAAATCATCAAATGTTTTTTCGCTCTTTTCGTATTCTTTTCTGGTTTCGTAAATTTTCCTTGCAATGTCTTCTGGGTCGATTTCACATAGGTCAAGAATATATTTAGGGCATTTATCTTTCAATAAAATTTTTGTATATATTGTACCATAATATAAACCATGTGCATAAATACCATATTCATAAAATCGTTTCTCGACATACCAGCCATATGATTTATAGAATTCCGTCCATGGCATTGCGTAATAATAAGCCGGAACAATCTTATTACATTCGTGGCAAATACTATCGGCAAACAAGAAATGCTTAAAAATATTTTCTGGGGATTCATTCCCATAGGACAGCAATATTTGGGTAAACTCAAATGGTATTGCATGATACAGAATTTTATAACTATCTTTTTGATTTTGAGATTCCAATAAACTAATCTTAATGCAGTTTCGCAATGCTTCTTTCATACATGAACAAAAGTAAATCTCTTTATCGTCCATTCTTTTTTTGAACCCTATAAATGTTCCGATGGTCCCAGGATACAAAACTATAGGATAGGGCAATTTTTCTTGGCTTATAATATTGTCTCTTTGCACAAACTGTTTTCGACCGCCTAACTGAGAGGAATAAAGCAAAAAGAAATTAGCAGGCAATAAATCTCGAATCCTAACAAGAGCGGGCCTTGTTACTACAATTCTAACAAACTCAATAAAAAATTGGGCCTTTGTTTTTAGGGTCTTTTTTTTAACATAAAACTTTTTATGGGAAGGTGCCAAAACAGGGGGTAAGATAACTGGATGAAATTTTTTTAGATTAGCGGTTAGTATATCTGAATGATCTTCCAATAATAGATACTCTGGAAGCACAAAGGCGATACTTTCAATGCTATCGTCTTTTATACTATCATATTTAATCTTGTACCGATTGAACGCACAACTTCCCCTTTGTATATATTCTTCTATCCTCAAAGTATCATCATCACTTGTATAGGGCACTTTGGGTCGATCTAAAAAACTAATTTTTGTAATATGGCTATGGTTTTCTATGGCATTTTCAAAACAATAATCAATAGTGTTCAATAAACCTGCAGCTATCGTTGGTTTTTTGTTTTTCATTATGTCAACAAAATGAGATGCAAACTCATCTATCGGAGCAGAAATTTCGAGTGTCAAAATTTCATTACTAGGGTTAATCACCTAACGTCTTCCTGGAAATATGATTATGTTGTTGTATCCTCTGTCCCGGTACTCCCTTTCTTGTTCCCCCTTTTTGCCTCTTTCATGGCCTGAATTGCTCCCCGCATAGCCCCTGTCGCAACGGCTAATTCCTCGTCATCAAGGTCTTTTAGAATGGCCATTATCCCGTCCAACCGGGGCGGTGGTTCCCAGAAAAGACCATCTTGTCGTAACAGATTCCGGATGTATTCTAAGCCGGCCTCACCATCAACCGCTTGCTCCATCGTAATGTTTATAGCCTTACAGACCGCATAAAGGGCATTTATACGAGGTTCTTTACTTTTATTAAGCCAATTATCAATTGTTCCTTTGCTAATACCCGCCTTTTTTGCCACCTCTTTTACGATCAGCCCTTCTTTGCCAAAGGCTTTCTTTAGATTATCGCCAATCATCATATCATAAATTTTCGGAAAAAAAACAAAAAAAATAGGCCAAAGAGACAATTTTTCTCTTGACATAATAGGCATATAGGACTATTATATAAATAGTGATTGGCTTTTGGGCCAAATAAGCAAGGCTCCCCGGCTGGACACGGGGTGGAAAGAGGGTTTAGGCCGCTGAACCCGTCCAGGGGGGAGGGCGCCCTAAGCCTTTTTATTTGCCCGTTTTGCGGCTTGTATCCTGTTTCGGCGGAGCAGGCGGCGGCGGGCTTTCAGGCGGCCTGGCGAAATCCCGTCACAGGGCGGGACCGGCGGAACTGTGCATGGAAAATTTTTGAGAAGGTTTGAGGATGAACGAGAGCATAACAGATGCATTGATTACGGTAGCCACGGTAATTCTTGCAATTTCGTCTCTCATATTAATGGTTTCTATACTCATTTTAGTTCTGAAAATAGCGTCTAATTTTGAGGTAAGTAAGCCATGCAATTACCAGGGAACCAAAGGCAACTGCCAGGGAGCAAAGAGCAATGAGTATAGCGATGATTGATAGAGTCCAGGTTATTCTCATTTTCCTTGCCACACGTTTCATTTCTTCGCTCTCTTTGGGAGCCTCCTGGCCGGCATATTTATTGTATTCGATAAAAAAGTCGCATTTACTTCTTTCCCGGTTGAAAATCGCCTTGCTAATTCCGTCGGTATTTTTTGTGCCTATTTTTGTAGCATCCCACTTGCCACGGGAACATTTAACCGACCACGGCGGTTGTGAGACAAGGGAGAGGTTTCTTATTGCGGGGTTATTGCCCTTTTTTCCCGCCTTTGCCGGGGCTTCCGGCTTTGGTTTAGGGGGACGGCCCATTTTTACAGATTTCTACTCTTTTTGCCTGGACTTCAAGTTGGTTAAAGCGGCAATAACAATAGGAGCTATACCGCCTATTGTTGCGGTAATAGCGCCTGCCTCAATGCCTTT
>JAITKV010000027.1 GCA_031278215.1 Spirochaetaceae bacterium | reverse complement strand
GCATCAGCGCGGCGAAGTAGAGCAGTATGTTGCCCGCCGCGCCGAAAAAGGCTGTCCACCCGCAGCGTATCAGAAGCGCCGCGTCCGCCCGGGCTATGTCGGGCAGGCTGTTCAAAAGTTCCCGCACGACCCGGTACATGGCCAGATACGGCACAAAGCTGACGATAGACGCCATTGCCGACAGCAAGAGCGACCCGAATACCAGCGGCTTTTTCATCATGGCGAATTCCCAAAGCCGCGCCAGCCCCGTTTTTTGGGGTTTTGTTTTTTTGTCCATTAGTGTATTCTCCATTTCCCGCCGGCAAACCCGCAGGCCCCGCAGCGCCGCCGCGCCGCCGCAGCGCCGCCGCCGCGCCGCCGCTCCGGTTGTTTTGCGGTATGTACCGGCGTATTCAAGCGTTTCTTGAACAATCTCGTCTTCTCCGGAGAGTTATTTCCTGACAATTTCAAATTGTCAGGAAATTCCGATTGTAATTGTTTGTCAGGCAAAGAATTAGCTAATTCCTTGCCTGACAAACCAAAATCTATGGTGTATAAAATTAGTCTAAGCTAACTTATAAATTAGCCTCTTATAACAAATAATGTCAAGTTGTCGGAACCCGGGCGGCCCGCCTGATCGATGGAACGGCATATTGCGGCCCATGCGGAGCATATTCCGTCTTCGCATGGAAAAAGCGCGGCCTTGAAACGAAAAATTAGTCTTAGCTAACTTGACGAAAACCAAAGCCGCATATACATTGAAGTCTGTTTTTGTTATTCGATTAGGAGGTATATATGAAACTGGACGGCATTAACCGCCGCTTCGCGCGGTTTGGAGCGTTCCAGATACGGCGGCGCTGGTTTTTTATCGCAGGCCTGGCGGTTTTTACGCTTATAGGGCTGGCGGGGCTTCCTAAAATGACCACCGGCGACAATATGGAAGACTGGTTTGACGAATACGACGCCATACAGATCAACACCGACCGCTACGAGGCTCTTTTTGGGAACGAAGATCAGGTGCTGGTGCTGGTCCAGGCGGAGGATGTGTTTGACCCGGAGGTGCTGGCGGTGATCCGGGACCTGGGGGCGGAACTGCTGGAAAAAGTTCCCTACGCAAAGGAACTGCGGTCCCTCACGGACATGTCTATCTCCTTTGGAACCGAAGAGGGCGTCGAGGTAAGAAGCCCCTTCGAGGACGGCATTCCCCCGGCGGGGCCGGAGATGGAAGAAAAGCGGGCCTACATCCTGTCCCGCTCTTCCCTGGTGAATATGCTGGTATCCGACGACTGCCGGGAAACCTGGCTGGCCCTAAGCCTCTACAGCTACGAAGGAGAAAACGAATCGGAGGAAATGTACTCCGTGGGGCGGGCGGCCATGGAAGTTGTTACGGACCCCAAATGGCAAAGCCCCGCATACAGCCTCTCGCCCGCGGGCATGGCCTATACCGAATGGGAAGAGCATCTTACGATTATGGACGAAACGGCCAGGCGGATCCTGGGCGGATTTATCGTGGTGATCCTCTGTCTGGTGTTTTTTACCCGCTCCCTCCGGGGGGTTCTGATCCCCGTGCTGACCACCATCGGGGGCATAGGCTCGGTTTTTGGCTATATGGCCCATCTGGGGATTCCCGCGGATTCCAGCATGATGACCCTGCCCATTATGCTGGCTATGGCCCTGTCCGTCGGCTACGCCATACATCTGATAAACGCCTTCAAGTTTCATTTCCGCCGGTCGGGGAAACGGCGAAAGGCCATGATCGCCGCGGTGGAGGAAACGGGCTGGCCCGTGCTTTTTACCGCCGTTACCACCATCGGCGGCCTCCTCGCCTTTCTCTTTACCGGCATCGGGGCCCTGCGCTGGGTGGGCATTGCCAGCGCCCTGGCGGTTTTCGCGGTCTACCTCTATACGGCGCTCCTCGTGCCCACCCTGTTCAGCTTCGGCAAAGACCGGGCGCCCGCGGCCGCATCCGCATCCGCGGAATCGGGCGGAACCCTCGTGGACCGGCAGTTCTACCGCCTGGGGGAATCGCTGCTCTCGAAACGGATATCCCTCATCCTCGTTTCTTTTTTGACGATGGCCCTTTTTATTCCCGGCCTGTTCAGGATGAGCGTCAACCTGGATTATTTTGCCATTATGGGGAAAAAGATACCCTACATTGCCCGGCTGGCGGAAATGCTCAAGACAAAAATCGGCTCCCTCTACACCTACACGGTGATGATACGCTGCGATGAACCCGATGTGTTTAAGGACCCCCGGCAGATGCTGAGCCTGGACGGTCTCTGCGAAGACCTGGGGGCCCTGGACCAGACCAAAATATCGGGAACCAGGCCCCGGGTCTCGGCGGTAACGGAGATTGTCAAAGAGATGAACCGGACCCTGAACGGGGATGATCCGGCCTTTTACGCCATCCCCGATGATCCGGACCTTTTGGCCCAGCTTTTGTTCCTCTACGAAATTTCCGGGGGCGGCGATCTTTTTAACCGGGTAAGCGAGGACTTTTCCGCCGCCGCCGTAACGGTGGAGCTTTCCGGCTATGACGCCAACCGGATAATCAAAACCGTCAAGGACGCGGAACAGGCCGCCCGGGCCCGGTTTCCCCAGGGGAATACGGCGGTGGTGGGGATGATAGCCAGCTTTGCCGAGATGAACAACAAGGTGGTTTACGGGGAGCTAAAATCCTTTGCCGGTTCCTTCATCATCATTTTTATCCTTTTGGCCCTGGTGTTCGGCAGCTTTCGGGTGGCCCTTATCGGCATGATCCCCAATATCGCGCCGGTGATCATCATTGGGGGGCTCATGGGCTACGCGAAGATACCCCTGGATATGCTCACCATGACGATCATGCCCATGCTGCTGGGGATCGCCGTGGACGACACAATTCACTTTATCACCCATATCCGGCTGGAACTGGAACGCACCGGTTCTTACCGGCAGGGGGTGTTGAATTCCTTCGGGAAGATCGGCAAGACCCTGGGGACCACCACGGTGATCCTCTGCGCCATGTTTTTTGTGTACACCCTGAGCCCCATAGCCATGCTTTTCCATGTGGGAATTCTGGCTATCGCCGGGATGGCCGCGGCCCTGCTGGCCGATTACACCTTAACGCCCCTGTTGATATATAGCCTAAAACCGATGGGAAAGGAGAAAGAGGCATGAAAACAAAATGTTTTATCGCGGCAGTATTACTGCTGGCGGGAATGGCGGGGCTGACCGCCCAGGGGGCAGGCGGCTACGATATTATGAAGCGGGCCGACGAGCGCTACGCCGGGGATACGGCCCAGTACAAACTGACCATGACCCTGGTAAGCGGCCGGGGCGCGCCGCGGATCCGGGAACTCGCTTACTATTTTAAGGACTACGGGGATACGGAAAGGATCCTTATGTTTTTTAACAGCCCCCGGGACGTGGCCGGCACGGGCTACCTTTCCTTTTCCTACGATGATAATCGGGACGACGATATATGGCTTTACCTTCCGGCGATGAAGCGGGTCCGGCGGATCACCGGATCGGGAAAAAACGACAGCTTCATGGGGACCGATTTTACCTACGAGGACATGGGGCGCCGGAGCCTGGACAAGGACGAGTTCAGCCTCCGGGGGGAAGAAACGGTAGACGGCAGTCTTTGCTGGGTGGTGGAGGCAAGGGCGAAAGACGCCAGGGAGCCCTACGGACGGCGGGTCCTCCGGGTGCGCAAGGATTCATACGTCATCGCGGGCGTCGATTATTACGACCGCCAGGGCCGGCTCCTCAAAACCCTGCGGGTATCGGGGATCAGACAAATCGACGGCATCTGGACCGCCCAAAAGATGGAGATGACCAACGTACAGGATAAACATTCCACGGTAATCGAAATATCGGATATCCGGTTCAACCTGCCGCTGGACGACAGCCTCTTTGCGGTTACCGGCCTGGAGCGGGGGAATATCCGGTGAAGGCCCGCGGCGGCGCCCTCCGCCTCGCCGGCCGTGTGGCCCGCCTTAAAAAACTTTTGGCGGCCCTTCTTTTCGCCCTCGCCCTCCTTCCCCTGTCCGCGCAGGCGGAGATGGAGTTCCACGGGGCCCTTGAAACCCTTCAGGCGGCGCCTTTCTCAAAAAACCTGGGGCTGACCGATTCCCGCTCTTCCTTTACCGGAGAAGTGACGGTCCATGCCGGAGCGGCTTCGGCCTTTGTTTCCCTTTCCGCCGAGTACAACGGCGTAAGCCCGGAACGGACGGGCCTTTCTTTGGGGGAAGCCTGGATGGACTGGGGCGCCGGGGGCTTTCAGCTCCGGCTGGGGCGGCAGCTGGTGTCCTGGGGCGCGGCGGACGGCATTGTCCTTACCGACGTGGTGTGCCCGCAAAATTTGACCGCCTACGCGGGGCTCGACTTTGCCGGAAGCCGCCTCCCGGTGGACGGCGTCAGGCTGCGTTACTCCTTCCCGGTTTTTGCGGCGGAGGTCCTGTGGATTCCCCTCTTTACCCCCGCCCGGCTTCCCGGCGATGAACAGAACCCCCTGTACGGCGTTTTTTACCCCGCTTCTGTTGACATGGGCGGCGCGCCGCTGCCCGTGCGGGTTTTGGAAGCCGCCCCGCCGCGAACCATTGCCGGCGGGGAATACGGCATTCGCCTTTCCGCCTATACCCCGGCGCTGGATTTTTCCCTGGCCCTGTTTTACGGCTGGAACGATATTCCCCATTTCAGGAAAGACTTAAGTTTTTCGGGGGCGGTTCCGGAAAGACTTAACCTGACGCCGGGCTATGCGCGGACCCTCATGGCCGGCGCGGACGCCAGCGTCCCCCTGGGGGATTTCCTCCTGCGGCTGGAGGCGGCCTTTACCGGCGGCGGCCGCTATGACCGGCGCGCCGGAGAAACCGCGGCGGCCCTTTTGGCGGGGCAAATCGATGAGCCGGTGGAAAAACACAGCCTTAAACTGCTGGCGGGGCTGGACTGGAACCCTTCGGGCTGGACCCTTTCCGCCCAGTATTACGAAGATCTGCTCCCGGACGCGTACGGCGGCGGCGCCGCCCGGCCCTGGCGGAAAAACGCCCTGACCCTGCGGGTTGGCCGGAGCTTTTTCCGGGAACTGCTCAACCTTTCGGCGTGGTGTTATCTGGACCTCCGGGATTTTGACGCGTCCGCCGGAGCCTCCGCCGCCTGGGCCCTCAGCGACTCATTAAGCCTTTCCCTGGGAAGCGATTTTTTTACCGGGGGCATTGAAAACCGGGGGGACTACGGGGCCTATGCGGATTTAAGCGCCCTCTGGATAAAGGGGATATTCCGGTTTTAAGGGGCGCCCACGGTTCCCGGCCGGAATTAGGACGCGTTTTATTCGCAGTGGGGTCTAATACCCAAGAACCCGCTTGCGCGGGGAAGCCTTGGGGCGGGAGGTTCATTCGCGGTTGGGAAGATCCGGCTGTTCGGCGATTTCCGTGTTGAACAAGGTTTCAATGCCCTTGCGGTACGCCATGATCCGTGAAATGTAATCAAGGGTTGCCTTGGGGGCGCCTTTCCGGATTACCCGATCCGTACCGGCATTGTACATCGCAAGACCGGAAAGTTCCGAGCCGCCGCTGTCCAGGCACCACCTAAGATGGGCCATGGCATATTGGGTATTGATCGCCGGATTAAAAAAATCTTCGGCGGAAAGTTCCGGGAACGACTGGCTGTTAAGCTGGAAAAGGCCCCTGTCAACGCTGTCGTTTTTGTTCCAGTTGACGGCGCGTGCGTAGTACCGGCTTTCTTCCCAGCACAGGGCAAAGGCAAGGGCGGGCGCGATGTCGTACATGGAGGCGTTACTAAGGATAAGAACGGCAATTTCCCGTGAACCGGCAAGGGCGGCGAAAAAGGCCGATACCCCTTCCCCGTCTCCGTTCCTGTAGGCGGCCAGTATCGGGTCCGGGGCCTTTGCCGTTTCCATCGCCGTCAAGTGGTACAGGGCCGGATCCAGCCGGGGAAGCGGATCCGGTTGTAGAGAGGCGTCTTCCTGTGCCGGAATTTCTTTCTGCCCCGGAATCTCTTCGATTTCTTTGAAGGGAAGGCCGGAAAACGACCAGGTCGTTAAAAAGAGAATGGCGCTGTATAATAGTAGCTTAGAATCCAATAGTGCTCCTTTAACTTGAGTTGAAACCAAGACCGGCTGTGGTTCCGGAATTCAGTATCTGAAACCACGCTCATGGGTAGTGTTTTTTAAATACGAATTTTTCTGCGTACGCAAAAAATCGCTTATTTTAAAATATATATAAATAAAACAGGAAAAAGCAAATTTTTAGGCTAAAATTAGCGCCGTTCCCGGAACGCCGATGTCCTGGCGCCCGGAAAAAAGCCGGGAACCCTGTCCGTAACTTGAAACCGGGGGAGGTCCAGGAACTTGTTACTTTTCGGACGGCCCCGGACTTGTAGAAATCCGGGGAACCTGCCATAATTTGTAGGAGGAGCACATTTTGAAAACAAAAGCCGTCCGTATATACGGGGTTAACGATCTTCGTCTTGAAGAATTTGAACTTCCCGAAATCAAGGACGATGAGATTCTTGCCCGGATTGTGTCGGATTCAATCTGTATGTCAAGCCACAAACTTGCCCTTCAGGGGTCAAAGCATAAGCGGGTGCGTTATGATCTGTCCAAACAGCCCTGTATAATAGGTCACGAATTCTGCGGGGTCCTGGAAAAGGTGGGAAAAAGGTGGGCCGAAAAATTTAAGGAAGGGGATAACTTTGCCATCCAGCCGGCGCTAAACTACTCCGGTCCGGACGGAAAAGCAACCCTGTGGGCGCCGGGCTATTCCTACCAGTACATAGGGGGGGACGCCACCTATATCATCATTCCCCCGGAGGTGATGGAGATGAACTGTCTTCTCCGTTACGAGGCGGACAATTTTTTTATGGGCTCCCTTTCCGAACCGGTGTCCTGTATTGTGGGGGCCTACCATGCCCAGTACCATACCCGAAGCGGATCCTACGTTCACGATATGGGGATCGTCCAGGGGGGAACCCTGGCCCTTCTTGCCGCGGTGGGGCCCATGGGCCTTGGCGCCATCGACTATGCGATCCACAATCCCCGCAGGCCCAGCCGGGTTGTGGTAACCGATATTGACGATTCGCGGCTTAAGCGGGCCGAAGAACTTCTGGGGCTTAAAGAAGCGAAAAAGCATGGCGTGGAACTTCTTTACATCAATACTAAGAACATCGCCGATCCTGTGGGACACCTGAAAAAGCTCAATGGCGGCAAACTCTTCGACGACGTGTTCGTCTTTGCCCCGGTAAAACCCGTGCTTGAACTGGGCGGCAGGCTTCTCGGTCACGACGGATGCCTTAACTTTTTTGCGGGCCCCACGGACACGGAGTTTTCTGCGGCGTTTAACTTTTACAATGTCCACTATGAATCCCACCATATTGTGGGGACCAGCGGGGGAAACACCGGCGACATGGTGGAATCTCTTTCCATGATGGCCGGGGGTGAATTAAACCCCGTGTTTATGATCACCCATGTGGGCGGCCTTGACGCCGTGGCGGACGCCACTATCAACCTGGACAAGATCCCCGGGGGCAAAAAGCTTATCTACACCCATAAAAAGCTTCCCCTTACCGCGATCGACAGCTTTGCCCAAAAGGGCAGGGCCAACGAAGGGGGGCTTGGCGAATTGTACTGCGCCCTGGCGGAAATATGCGGCAGACACCGCAGGCTCTGGAACAAAGAAGCGGAAGATTATTTTTTGGCGAACGCGCCCGGGATTTAAGCGCATGGGTGAAACGGGAAAATCAAGACGTTCGGGAAAAGAGCTGGCCCTGGACGGAAAGATCCTCGAAAAAGTCAAGGCCTTCCGTCTTTCCGAAAAAATCGAAAAACTTACGGAAAAAATTCTTTACGACGAAGAAATCCAGGCCATGCAGGAATACGCCAACAACGTGTCGATAGTGCGGCTTAAATTTAACGACCACGGCCCGGTCCACATGAGGACCGTCGCCCATAACGCCCTTATTATGATGGACCTTATCCGCAGGGCCGGGGTAAAAACAAGCCTTGAGGCGGAAGAAACCGGCAGCTTTGAAGACAGCCTTTCCGCGGTACTTTGCGGGGCCCTGCTGCACGACCTGGGTATGGCCATAGGCCGGCAGGATCACGAACTCCACAGCGCCTACCTGGCCCATCCTATCCTGGACAGGGTGCTTAGGGACGTATATAAAACGGACTATCAAAAGATTACGATTATCCGTTCCCTGGCCCTGGAAGCCATCGCGGGCCACATGGGAAACCGTTCCATCTATTCCCTGGAAGCGGGCATTGTCCAGGTGGCCGACGGCTGCGACATGAAAAAGGGCCGGGCGCGGATTCCCCTGGCTATCGCGGGCAGCCCCCGGGTGGGGGATATTCACCAGTACTCGGCCAATTCCATTGAAGAACTTAGCATCGGGCCGGGGAAGGAAAAACCCATAAGCATCCGGGTGAATATGTCCAGCGAGGTGGGGCTTTTCCAGGTGGAAGAGGTGCTTCTTAACAAAATTGCGGCGGGAACCGCCAAAAGTTACATTGAGCTGTACGCGGTGCTAAACGACGGGGCGCCCAAACGGTACTTGTAGAGGGCGGGGCGGAATTGAAGACCAATGTCCGGGCCCGCGGTCATTCTCGGGTTCTCCGTATGGCGTCCCGCATTTCCACCACCGCTTCCCGGGCCGCGTCCGCCGCGTCCGCATTATTCCCGTCCTCCCTGCGCCTGGTCCAGGCCCTAAGGATAGACCGGGAAGCGTTTACCACCCCGCCGTTGCCGTCCCGCAGTAAAAGCGCCGCATCCGCGGCGCCGCCGCCTTGGGCGCCATAACCGGGAATAAGAAAAAACAAACCGTCGTACCGGGCCCTGATTGCCGCGGCCTCTTCCGGTATGGTACAGCCCACCACCGCGCCGAAGGCGCCATAGCCGTATGCGCCCCGGTAAGCCGCGGCCTTTTCCGCCAGCCGGTCTCCAACGGCCTGGTAGAGCCGGCGGGGCGGCGAAGCAGCCGGTTCTACCAGTTCCCGGTATTGAAAATCCCTCATCCCTTCATTGCTGGTCCGCATCAAAACAAAGGCCCCCTTGCCATGGCGGTCCGCATACGAAAACCAGGGCTCCAGGGAATCCATGCCCATGTAGGGGGAAAGGGTAACAAAGTCCGCCTCTAGGCCGCCTTCAAAATGGGCCCTGGCGTACCGCGCGGCCGTATCGGCTATGTCTCCCCGCTTGATGTCGGCGATGCTAAGCCCCCCCCGGTCCCGGATATATTTTAAGGTTTTCGCGTAACATTCAAGGCCCCTAAGCCCCAGGGCTTCATAGTACGCTATCTGGACTTTAAAACAAGCCGCCAGGTCCATTGTGGCGTCGATAATCGCCCGGTTAAAGGCAAGTATTCCTTCCGCGTCAGAGGGGGCCCTCCGGAGCTCCGCGGGGGGTATATACTCCGGCGCCGTATCAAGGCCCACGCAGACAGGGCCCCGTTTTGCCACTCCCTCGTAAAGCCTGTCTATATTGTACATTGTACGCCATCTGTCATGGTCATTAAGTCCCGGCCCCTATCTTTGATATACCACTTTCCCGTTCCGGATAGTCAAGATGATTTTTCCCCACAGTTCCCGGCCCGCAAAGGGCGAGTTTTTTCCCCGGGACATAAAATCCCGGGGATCCACAATCCACGGGGCGTTAAGGTCGGCGATACAAAAATCCGCCTTCCAGCCCTCCACAATTCTGCCCCGGGGAAGGGGCAGGCCCCCCTCCGGCGGCGCCGTCTCCGGCGGCGCCATCTCTGGCGGCGCCAGGCCGAAGGAACCTCTGTTCCCGGCAAGCCCCAGTATACGGGACGGACCGGCGCTCATCAAGGCGGAAAGCCGGGAAAGGCTTAGAACCGGCGCCTGTCCGGCCCCGGCCGCCGGGGGCCTTACCAGGGTGGTGTAACACACCGCAAAGGCCGTCTCAAGGCCCGTAAAACCCGGAGCCCCGGCGGCCTTGTCGCTTTCGGTATGGGGGGCGTGGTCCGTGGCAATGGCGTCAACCAGGCCCCCGGCAATGGCCGCCGCCAGGGCCCGGCGATCCGCATCGTCCCTGAGGGGGGGATTTACCCGGCCAAAGGACCCCTCCCCCAGGCGGCGGGCGTCGTCTTCGGTGCAGGCAATATGGTGGGGGCTTACTTCGCAGCTTAAGGAGAATCCGGGAGCGGCCGCGGCCCGGCCCGCGGCATGGGCCGTCTTTAGTTCCCCGATCATCTCCATGGCCTCCCTGGTGGAAACATGGGCGATGTGGATCTTCGCCCCGGCCCGGGCGGCAAGGTCCAGGGCCCGGCGCACCGCGTTATTTTCTTCTATCCGGCTCCAAACCGCCCGGGGTTCTCCCCGCCGCTTTGCCCTTTCCGCTTCGGGCCCCCCGGCGTCGCAGTGGCAGGACAGGGGAAGCCCGGTGCGGCGCCCCTCCGCAAGGGCTGCAAGAAAAAGACCGTCGTCCGCGGGATCCTTGCCGTCTTCGGAAAGCAGCCGCACCGGGCCGCAGGTCCGGGCGCCGGGGCCGTCAGGCCCCGGGCCGGCTTTAAGCGCCGGCGGGTTTTTGGGCGGCAAATTTGCCGATGGCAGTTCCGTGATTTCCGACAGTTCCCTTCCTTCCATGCCCCTGGTAAGCGAAAGAACCGGATACAGATCTATTAATCCTAAAGCCGCGGCCCGTTCCTGCAAAACCGCCGCCTTATCTATGGTGTCGATCACCGGATCCGTATTAGCCATACAGACCACCGTACCGTAGCCCCCGGCGGCGGCGGCCAGGGAGGCGCTTTCCAGCGTTTCCTTCTCTGGAACCCTGGCGCCCCGGCAGAAGGGATCCCTAAAGTGGGCGTGGAGGTCCACAAAGGCCGGCATTAGCGTCAGGCCCTGTTTTCCCGCCGATTCACCTCCGTCTATTACCATATCCGCCCGGCCCAGGGCCTGTTCTATTTCCGCATCCCCAAGCCCCGGATCCCTATCCCCCGGCCCGGAACCACCGGCGGCTTTATCAGTACATATTTTTTTAATACGGCCCCCTTCCACAAGTACGGAACCTTTAAAATCAGAGGCCTCGTCGACAATGCGGAAATTCTTTAGTACCAGAATCCGGGGTTTTACCGTACCCCCCATGGCTACCATAGGTCCGCGGCGCTGCGCACCTCATCGCAGTATTCGCAGCGGTAGGTTTTTTGTTTTACGTTATCCAGGTGGAATATGTGGGGCGCCTTTTCCGTGGACGTAATACACCGGGGATTTTTGCAGATCAGCACATCCTGGACCCGGCTGGGAAGCTGGAGTTTTATCTTTTCGGTGATCTTTTCGTTTTCGATGATGTTCACGGTAATGTTGGGATCGATAAGCCCCAGGATATCAAAATTTATTTCGATGGTGTTGTCGATTTTAATAATGTCCTTGCGGCCCATGCGGTTGGACTGGGCGTTAACCACAAAGGCCACATTATACGGGGCCCTGCCAAGGCCCAGCCAGTTAAAGATCTGTATTCCAAGTCCCGCCTTAATATGATCGATCACAATGCCGTTTCGTAACTGATCAACGTTTAACATTACACAACCCCCAGGATCGAAGCCAGCAGGGCCATGCGGACATACATGCCGTATTTTGCCTGCTTAAAATACACCGCCCGGGGATCCTCGTCCACTTCCATGGCAATCTCGGTTACCCGGGGAAGGGGATGGAGGATGATCATTTCCTTTTTTGCCCTTTCCATTTTAGCCTTGGTCAGGATATAAAAATCCTTAAGCCGAATATAGTCGTCTTCGTTAAAAAACCGTTCCCGCTGGACCCGGGTCATATAAAGCACGTCAAGCTCGCCGATAACATCTTCCAGTTTTTCCGCCTCCCTGTGGGGGATCATTTCTTTTTCCAGGATCCCCCGGGTGATATAAGCGGGAACCCGGAGTTCCGGGGGGGAGATAAAAATTTCCTTTACCCCCCGGTAACGGGAAAGGGCCTTTGCCAGGGAATGAACGGTTCTGCCGAATTTAAGGTCTCCGCAAAACCCTATGGTAAGGTTCTCCAGGCCCCCCCGAAACCGGCGGATGGTTAGCAGATCCGTCAGGGTCTGGGTTGGATGATGATGCCCCCCGTCCCCCGCGTTGATCACCGGTACATCCGACGCCCTGGAAGCCACAAGGGCCGCCCCCTCTTTGGGACTTCGCATTACGATGGCGTCGGTATAACAGGAAACGGTCCGGATCGTATCGGAAAGGCTTTCGCCCTTGGCGGCGGAACTGGAACCGGATTCGGCAAAGCCCAGGCAGCTTCCCCCCAGCCGGAGCATCGCGGCTTCAAAGGAAAGCCGGGTTCTGGTGCTGGGCTCAAAAAACAAGGTTGCCAGAAGCCTTCCCCGGCAAGATTCCCGAAGGTACTCTGTATTGGTTTCGATTTCTTCCGCCAGGGAAAAAAGCCCCTCCAACTCTTCCAAATCGAAGTCGCCGGGTTCAATAAGATGCCGTCCCTTTAGCATACATTCCCCCCAGGCGGTCTTAGTCTTTGCCGCCTTTGCATGGCCAAAGAATTCCGTTGTGCGGTTTACCGCATGCCTGCTCCGGCATTTTCCGGAATAGGCTGAAAAACGCGCCGGGTTTCACTTTTCCTTAACGCAACTTTAACAGGGAAGGGGAAGAAAGACAAGGGAACGGGGGTGCGATGGCCGCTTTAACCCTTGTAAGATCCTGGGAATCTGGTATAATAAGCCGTATCGTACGCTAAACGGTACTATACACAATAGATTTTTGTTTGCAAGGTAAGGACTTTGCCTTGCAAACAATTACAACCGGAATTCCCTGACAATTTTAAATTGTCAGGGAATAATAGACTTGTTTAAAAACCTCAGGTTTTAAACAAATCCGCTGGAAAACAGCAAAATGTGGAGCATTTTGCAAGTCCAATGAACATACCGTTGACGGTATATACACTGTATTCACGGGAGGTATATTTTGAAATTGAAGAAGATAAAAGGCTGGTGGCTTATCCGGCTGGCGCTGACCATCGTAGGGAAAAAGGGCCTTGGGGAGCTGAAAAGGGCTTCCAAAAACGCGGAAAAATCCCAAGAACAGGTTCTGCGCAGTCTTTTGGAGTATGCCAAGGATACCGTATACGGCAAGGAACACCACTTTGACGATATTCTGGCCGCAGACAGCGCCGGCGAACTTTTTGCCCGGTACCGGAAATATGTTCCCATGAATGATTACGAGGATCTTGCCCCCTATATAGAGCGGCATAAAAACGGCGAGGCCAGCGTACTCTTTCCGGGAAAACCCATGATGTACGGCACCACCAGCGGCACCACCAAAGAGCCCAAATGGATACCCCTGACGGAGCGGTACCACCAGGAAGTGGCCACCAAGATGAACCAAACCTGGTTCTATACCTTAATACAGAACAAACCCAGTGTTTTTTACGGCAAGACCCTTTCCATAGTGGGTAAAGCGGTGGAAGGCGCGGCGCCGGACGGAACGGTCTACGGTTCCATATCGGGCATTATGCAGCGGGATATTCCCCAATTCATGAAGACCATCTATTCCGCCCCGGCGGATATTTTCTGGATTAGCGATTATAAGTCCAGGTACTACGCCCTTATGCGCATTTCCATAGAGCAGGATATTACCTTAATAATAACCGCAAACCCCAGTACACTGGTGGAACTTCAAAACAACGCGAACGAATTCTATGACGAGTACGTATCGGACATAGAAAAGGGCATTTTAAGCACCAAGCTTAACATCCCCCAGGAAATCCGGACGGTTTTAGAGGCCAATCTTAAACCAAACCCCGGGCGGGCCCAGGAACTTCGGGAGCTTAAAGCTAAGCACGGGGTGGTCCTGCCCAAACATTACTGGCCGAATATGCAGGTGGTAAACGTGTGGATGTGCGGCAACACCCGGGTTTATCTGGAAAAGGTTAAGAATTCCTTTGCGCCGGGCGCGGTCTTCCACGAGTTCAGCTACTTTTCCACCGAATGCAGGGCCGGCCTGGTACTTAAAAGCAATACCCTGGACACCGTAAGTTTTGGACACAAACTGTACTTCGAGTTTATCCACGAGTCGGACTTAAACAACCCCAATCCCAGGATCTACCAGCTTGGGGAAGTTAAAAAGGGCGAACGCTACTGCATGCTGGTTACCAATTCCGCAGGCCTGTACCGTTACAATATGACGGACCTTTTGGAGATTACCGGATGGTACAACCAGTTTCCCCTTATTAAGTTTGTACAAAAGACCAACGGTACGATCAGCCTTACCGGCGAAAAACTCCACGAGCGGCAGTTTATCGAAGCGGTGCATGCCGCAGAAAAGAAACACAATACGCCCCTTAAATTTTTTGTGGGATTTGCGGATGTAAACAAGTCTGCATACCGGTTTTACTTTGAGCCCAGCGATCAATCCCTTCCCCGGGAAAAGGCCGAAGAAATTACCAAAACCGTGGACTCCCTGCTTCGCCAGTACAATCCCGAATATGCGGACAAACGCAATTCCAACCGGGTTAAGGATCCGGAAACGGTCCTCTTGATCAAAGATTCCTTTGAACAGTTTAAGGCGTCCTGCATCGAACGGGGTTTTAGGGACGGCCAGTTTAAACTTAACCTGCTGATGCAGGATGTCCAGCGGGAGGCGTTGTTCAGCGAACTTATTAAAAAATGACCGCCCCCTCTAAGGTCCCGGCCGATTTGGCGCAAAGGGCCGGGGCCTTTATTTTTGACTTTGACGGCACCCTCTATGACGGCGCGGGTTTTGCCCGCCGTCTTCTTTTTAGCCCCCTTCCTCCCCTAAAGCCGGAGGAACCCGGCTCGGCGGCGCGGCGGGAAAAACAAAAAAAATGGTCCCTGCCGGATATACTGCTGGCGGGGAATGAACGGCGCGTCCGCAGGGCCCTTGCCGGTTGTGACTATGAAAACGCCGAGGCGTACTACAGGGAATTCTTTGCCGCCCTGGAACGCCGGACCGGCAGGCCCGGCGATTTTTTGCGATCCTGGTACTTCCGGCGCTACCTGGGCCGCATGACGGAAATACTGCGGCGCTTTTATGAACCCCGGCCCGGCACGGCGGAACTTTTTAGGGCCCTGGAACGCCGGGGCATTCCCCGGGCGGTCTATTCAGACTACCCCGCCCTTGGGGAGCGGCTTGCGGCCCTGGGCTTGGAGCCGGGCCTTTGCGGGCTCCTTTTAGGACCCGATAATTTCGGCGCCCAAAAACCGGCCCCCCGGCCCTTCCTGGAAATTGCCCGGCGGCTTTGCCGGGATCCCGGACAGGTACTTGTCGCGGGCGACCGGAACAGCACCGACGGGGCCGGCGCCGCCGCCGCGGGGATGATGTACCTTCACATCGCCGGCCCCGCCGTGTGGCAACAACTCTGCGCCGCTGTTTAGCGCCGCCGTTTAGCGCCGCCGTTTAGCGCCGCCGTTTAGCGCCGCTGTTTAGCGCCGCTGTTTAGCGCCGCTGTTTAGCGCCGCTGTTTAGCGCCGCCGCCGCACAGCCGGGCGGATCGGTTAGTACAACGCCGTAAGGGCGGTGGTTAAAAAGGGTATATAGGTAACAACCAGGACCACCACAATCTGGATCGCCAGGAAGGGCAGAACATACCGGGAAGTTACGGTAAAGGGTTTTTCAAACCGGTAACTTGCCAGAAAAAGATTCAGCCCCACCGGAGGAGTAAGGAAACCGGCTTCCATATTGATAAGGAAAATTACCCCCAGATGAACCGGATCGACGCCGTAGGCCGCCCCCAGGGGAAAGATCAGGGGCAGTATAATCATGATGGCGGAAAAAATGTCTACCAGACAGCCGGTTACAAGCAGGGCCAGGTTAAGCAAAAGAAGAAAAAGCCATTTGGAGTTAATGGCGCTCTGCATCCACCGGGCAAAGAATTCCGGAATCCGGCTGTCAACGATATAGTAAGACAGGGCCTGGGCCAGGGCAAGGATGGACAGGATCCCCCCGATGATGGGGATAGATTTGGAAAAAACCTGTGCAAGCCCCCGGAACGTAATTTCCCGGTGTACCAGTATTTCCACCACCGCCACATAGGCCGCCGCCACGGCGCTTAGCTCCACTAAAGACAGGATCCCGAAAAAATATCCGGCGATAAGGATAAAGGGCAGAAGGATCTCCAAAAAGGACTGCCGTAAACCGTCCGCGGCTTTTTTAAGGCTAAAGGGTTCCACGGGGATTTTGTTTTTTACCGAAACGGCAAGTCCAAAAATTATGGTAGCAATTACCAGGAGTATCCCCGGTATAAGGGCCCCTAAAAAAAGATGAACCGTATTGGTTCTGGTGGCGGCGCCCACTAAAAGTATGGGAAGGCTGGGGGGAAAGAGCAGCCCTATGCTTCCCGATGCGGTTAGAAGACCGATGGCGAATCTTTCGGGGTACCCGGAAAGGATCGTAAGCAGTATGCCCCCCATGGCGAGGATCGTTACCCCCGATGCGCCGGTAAAGGAGGTAAAGAACGCGCAAAGAAACACCGTAACGATGATCATTCCGCCGGGAAGCCAGCCAAAGAGGCCCTTAAAGGCAAGCACCAGCCGCTCCCCGGCCCTGCTTTGGGAAAGGATAAACCCGGTGAGGGTAAAGAGGGGGATCGCCACCAGATTATTCTGGGTTAGGGCGGTGTAAATTTGGCTTGCGGTAATGTCTATTTCGCCCCAGGAACTTTGCAGCAATATCAAGGCAAAGCCGCCTATTATCGTAAAAATCGGGGCGCCGCTTAAAGCCGCCGCCGCCAGAACGATTAGCGCCGGCATTTTTAGGATCCCCGCCAGGGAATTAAACCATTCCGAAACCGTCCAGGCCCCGTCGGGCATATTGATGCCCCAGATAAATTTAAGAATCGCCGGGCTTGAGCAAACCGTTCCCAGAACCAGGGCCAGAACCGGCGGAAGCGCCCCCTTCCAGCCGGACATTCCGGCGGCGCGAAAACTTTGCCGTGCAAAACGAAAGGCGATAACCGCGTAGCCCACGGGCATAACCAGGGCAAAGACCCGGTCGGGGATAAAGCCGATAATCTGGACCGGGTAAAGACCTACCTTTACAAACGAAAGGGAACACCAAAAAAAGATCGCCGACAAAAAGGCAGAAAGGTATCCGGTAAAGGCGCCAAGAATGGTTTTGACGCGCCGGTTCTTAAGGTATTGGAAAAGACCTATGGAAAGGTGGGTTCCTTCCCGGGTGGTAATCATGCCGGATACCAGGCCCAGGACTAAAAGGATGTGGGCGATCATCTCCGGCGCCGCGGGGAACCGGGAATTGAAAAAGGTTCGCAGGACCGCATCGGCCACCGGAAGCAGGGTAAGAAGAATCAGGGCCGCGGCGGCAATTCCCGTTTCCAGGGCCCAAAGAAAACGGAAGCGTTCCGGGCTCTTTGCCGTAGTATTCGTCATGGGCGTATCACTCATGGTAGGGTTTTAGCATCGCCGATATTCTGTTGTACAGATCCCGGTCAAAGATCGTCCCCACCAGGGAGGGCAGGGTGCGGTCTGCATCGGCGTACCATGTTTTTTCCTGTTCGGGGCTTACCCGGTTAATTACCAGGCCGTACCGCACCATGCTTTGAATTACCTCCGACTCAAAATCCTGGACCGATTTGTCAAGCTCCGCCTCCATCCGCCGGGTAATGCGGATTAGTTCGCTCCTGTACTTTTCGGGGATGCTCCGCCATGCCCGCTGATTAAGAATAATGCTCCCCATGAACGGGGCCACGGGAATGGAAGCCATGTTCTTGGCTAGACCGAATATCTGCAGTCCCCCGGCGTTAACGGGGCTTTGGTAGACCGCATCGATCTGTCCTCCGGAAAGGCTTACTAGTATCTGGTTTATGGCTATGGGAACCATCTGGTACCCCATGGCCCGGAACGCGTCAAGCAGCTCCGTTTCGGCGTCGCTGGTCCCAAGCCGCTGCCGCTTTAAATCCGCCGGGACAAAAACGGGGCTTTTTGAAAAAAACCGGATCCACCCTACCTTTGACCAGGCCAAAAGGTAGTATCCCTTGCTATTGATCTTTTGTTCCAGTTCCGGCTTCAGGTTCCGCAGGACCAGGTCCAACTCGGCGTTATTTCGGATTAAAAACGGGCAGCTAAGGGTCATAATTTCGGGACTAATAAGCCGCATTCCCATGGTACTCAACATCGCCGCCTGTATTTGGTTCATGTTAAGCTGCCGAAGTATATCGGCCTCGCCGGATTTGGCATTGTGGTAAATTACCAGATTCACTTCGCCGTTGGTGGCGGCGTTCCAATCCCGGGCCATGCGGTTAAGCAGGGAACCCCAGGGCGTGTTCTCGGGAACCTGGGACATAAGTTTGATGGTAATGGTCCGCTGAGCTGCCAGGGGGCCGGGCTGAATCAAACAATACGCGATAAGACAGGCAAGAACAGCCAAAAGCTTTTTCATACATAACTCCTCTGGTTCATTCGCAGTGGGGTTTGGCGCCCCCCCCCCTTAAGGCGGGAGGTTTATTCCCCGGCGGCTAATCTCCTTCGCAGGGATAGGGATTATCGGTGATTCCTGCCAATTCCACGATTTTCCGGTGGACGGCTTCCCGAAGGACCGCAGTCGCGTCCCGGCGGGATTTGGACAGATCCGGCAGTATGGGCTCTCCAATTCGCAGGGTAATTAGAGGATAGTTTTTCTTAAATATCTTGTACAAGCCTCGGGCGGGGCGGTACGAAAAAGCCATGGGGATCACAGGAATGTTGTACTTATACGCCAGGGAAAACATCCCCTTCTTAAAGGGCCTAATGGGTTGAAAGTAGGGCCAGTTGCTGCCTTCGGGAAAAACATGGAACCATTTTTTTCGGCGGTACAATTCGTCCCAGGCCTGGTTAAAGTACTTCATCGTATGGATCGACTCCGGCACGGGGATGCCCCCCGCCAGCCGTATCAGGTTTTTGTCCGGCCCGGTTAGGTTGTTCCCCCAGGCGGGAAAATAAAGCCGCCGGAACCGGACGGCCTGGAGGATCATCAAAAAATCCCAGCGGAGCATGTGGTTTGCCACCGTAAGGGCGCCGTTCCGAAAAAGGGGCCTGTTTTTTTTAAGGATCCGCCGTCCTTCTATTTTAAGGCCAAAGCGCAGGGGAGAAAGGATAAAGACCAGGGTAAAGACGCCCAGGTACAGCAGGGCGCTCTTGATTCTAAAAGAAAAAGATTTATCTAAGAAAGGATAGTGTTCATCCAGAGTAAGCGAATTTGACCCCTGCCGTTCGTTCATGTGATCGTCAAGCCGATCGGGGTATTTAAACCCCAGTTCAGGGACATAGGGCGGATCGCCGTGTGGTTTCATTTTCAAAAGTATATCAGAAAATTTAGATTAGGGAACCTCCGAAAGCCCGACCGGGTTGTCGAACAAACCCAACCAATAACCCAAAGCCCCCGGCCGCGAATAAGCGGGCCCCGGCGTCATCCGCCTTAAAGGGCAGGATCCCGGGGCCTTTTCGCCTTCCCCGAAAGCCGGACCAGGGCCGATTCAAGCCGGTGTTCCTTCACCTCCGTTACGGTAATATGAAGGACCCCCTTATCCTGGTCCGGCTCGCCGGAATTCCCCTCGGGTCCGGGGTACAGCAGTTCGCAGCGTTCCCCGTCGTCGGGGACCCGCCCCAGAAGGGTAAATACAAGGCCCCCAAAGGTATCGTACTGTTCCACCGGCAGGGGTACTCCGGTTTCTTTTTCCACCTTGTCCAGGGATGCGGCGCCGCTTATCCGCCAAAGACCGGCGCCGTTTTTTTCGATCAGGGGCGCCGCCACCTTGTCGTCCGCGGTGGGGAGGTCTCCTACCAGCTCTTCCAGCAGATCGTTCATGGTGATAATTCCGTCCAGGCTGCCGTATTCATCCAGGATCAAGGCAAAGTGGTTGCGCCGGGTTTTCATCCGGCTAAAAAGGACATTGGTCATCACCGTGTTGGGCGCCAACTGGGGCGGCCGGAGCGCCCGCTCCATCACCTGCTCCCGGACCCTGTTCCCAAGCCCCAGGTAATCCCGGGCGTTCAGGACCCCCCGGATATCGTCCACCGTTTCTCCGCAGACCGGGTAAAAACTGTGCCGCCCTTCGATGATTGTTTTTTCCCAGGCCGCGTCATCATCCTTTAGCCAGAGCAGCGCCACATCCCGGCGGTGGGTCATTACCTCCCCGGCGGTTTTGTCGTTAAATTCAAAGACATTGTGGATTATTTCTTTTTCCCCCGCCGCGATGGAACCCCTGGCGCTTCCCGCATCGATAAGAAGCCGGATTTCTTCTTCCGTCACCGCCTTTTCTTCCGCCTCCGGGTCAATGCCGCAGAGCCGAAGCAGGACATTGGTGGATTTTGTTAAAAGCCATACCGCCGGGGCGAAGAGTTTGGAGATAAAGATGATAAACGCCGCAAGGGAAAAGGCCAGGGTTTCCGCCTTGCGCATGGCTATGCGTTTGGGAACAAGCTCCCCCAGCACCAGGGTTAAAAACGACAGGATCAGCGTGATAAGCACCAGGGATACGGTGGCGGTAATTTCCCGCGGCGCGGGAAATCCCGCGGCGCTTAGGGCCAGGGCGAGTTTTTTGGAAAAGTTCTCCGCGGCAAAGGCGCTGCCTAAAAAACCCGCCAAGGTTATTCCCACCTGGATCGTGGCAAGGAACTTCGCCGGTTTCGCGGTTAGGCCCAGAAGTCCTTTGGCCTTGCGGTTTCCCTCGACCGCAAGCCGTTCCAGCCTTACCGTGTTAATCGAGATCAGGGCAATTTCTGCACAGGCAAACACCGCGTTGCAGGCAATAAGCGCCAGTTGAAAAAGAATTTGACCAAGAATAGGATCGTTCCCGGTTTCTTCCATTATGAATATGCACCGATGTCTTTGCGGTAGGCCATGCCCGCAAAGGATACGGCCCCCAGGGCCCGGTATGCCCTTTCCCGGGCCTCCGCTCCGTTGGAGCCGTGGGCCGCGACGGTCAGCACCCGGCCCCCGGCGGTCCGTAATCCGGAACCCGCAGGGCCCCCGGGGCTGCGGACCGCGCCGGCGGCAAAAAGGACCGCCCCGGTTTTTGCCAAGGCCGCCTCGTTAAGGGCAATGGCGTCCCCGGTCCGGTATGGTCCCGGATACCCGGAAGCCACCGCGACGGGGGCGCAGACGGCGCCGGGCTTCCATGCCGGGCGCTGATCTTGCAAGGTTCCCCCCTCGGCGGCGGCGCAGAGTACGGCAAAATCCGAGTCCAGCAGGGGAAGTACCGCCTGGGTTTCCGGGTCCCCCAGCCGGACGTTGTATTCCAACAGATAGCATCTTTTGTCATGGATTAAAAGGCCAAAAAAAATAAAGCCCCGGTAGTCAAAACCTTCGGCTTCTATTCCCGCCAGGGTAGGGGCCAGGATCGACTCTTCAAAATCCCGCTGCAGGGTTCCGGTAAAATCCGGCACCGGGGCTATGGCGCCCATGCCTCCGGTATTGGGGCCCTCGTCGTTATCGAAGCGGCGCTTGTGATCCCGGGCAGACACAAAGGGCAGGATCCGCGCCTTTTTTCCGGGGCCCGCGCTTACCACCCCCAGAACCGATATTTCGGGGCCCCGGAAGAATTCTTCCAGCAGAATGGTTTTTCCCGCGGCGCCTAAAAGACCCTCTTCCATAAAGGCGGTAACGGTTTTTTTCGCGGTTTTTATATCCCCGGCAATTACCACGCCCTTTCCCCCGGCAAGCCCGTCGGCCTTTATTACCAAAGGCGGAGGCCCCTCCTGGGCGGCCCCGCCGGTTTTAAAATGGGTCCGCAGCGCCTCCAGGGCGTCGCCGGTACGGGTAAAGCTAAGGGCCTGGGGGGTTCGGACCCCGTATTTTTTCATAAAGGATTTAGCGTAATCCTTGCTGGCTTCCAGCCGGGCCGCTTCCGCGCCGGGGCCCAGTACGGCCAGTCCCGCCGCGCGGAACCGGTCGGCGATTCCCGCGGCCAGGGGGGCTTCGGGGCCCACCACGGACAGATCGATTCCTTCTTTGACCGCATACCGGATCAGGGCGTCCTGGATTTCCGGGTCCGCCGGATCCCGCCCCAGAAGGTCTACGTTCTCGCAGTGTTTTTCTTCTGCGGTTCCCCCGTTTCCCGGCGCAATAAAAACCCTTTCCACTTTTTCCGATTGGGCAAATTTCCAGGCCATGGCATGTTCCCGCCCGCCGGATCCGATGACCAGAATTCTCATATCCCCAGTATACATGATCCGGAACTTTTTAGAAGTTCCCTCTACTTAAAAAAATCGCCGGCAATGGAAGGGATGGAGATAAGATTACCTATCATCCCGCCAATGGAAGAAAGCAAAAAGACCAGCAGCGCCCGGGTAATGCGGTTCCGGTAAATGCCCCGGAGGCTGGAAATATCGTCATTGATCGACTGGGCGTCTTCTACCCGGGGTTTACGGCAGGCGATCTCCACCAGGCCGGAAAAGAGCCCCACTCCCACAAAGGGGTTTATCGTGCCGATGGGCGCCCCCACCAGGGATATCAGGATAGAAAAGGGATGGGCCCCCGCCAAACATGCCCCCAGGGCCGCAAGGCCCCCGTTCCAGAATATCCACCGGTACAGGCCGGAGGGGGCGCCTATCGTGTATATGCTGTAGCCAATCAAAGCGAGAAGAAGCAGGGGAAGAATCCAGGGTATGATCCGGGACAAAATGCTTTTGGGGGGTATCTGATCCAGGGCCTCCACGCCGGTGCCCGCATCTCCGGCGGCAATTTTTTCCAACTGGGCTATAATGCCCGCCATATGGCCGGCCCCCACCACCGCGAGGATTTTGCCGCTGCCGCCGGCGCTCCAGATCTTTGCCGCCAGATAGCGGTCCCGCTCGTCAATAAGGGTTTCCTTTACCGGCGGCAGATAATCGGCAAGATCCTTCATCATCCTGCCAAGTTCGTTGTGGTTTTTTAAATTTTCTACTTCCGCTTCGCTTAGTTTTTCCCGGGTAAAGGCGCTGGAAAGAAGGGATGCCAGAAGTTTTGACTTGTCCCACAGGCTGCACCGCGACCAGGCCCGGCGAAGGGTAATCTGAACTTCCCGGTCGCAAAGGGCATAGGGAATACCCAGGGCCTTGGCGGTTTCTACCGCGGTCTTCATTTCTGTCCCGGGCTTAACCCCCAATTCGTTTCCCAGTCTGCGCTGAAAGCCCGCCAGCACCAGGTTGGCCATAAGAAGAAAACCCTTGCCTTCCTTAAAGACCTTAACCATGTCAAGTTTATCCCACGCATCGTCTACCATGGATGCATAGCGGCCTTGATCCAGTTCCACGCAGACCATGCCGGGTTTTTCTTTCTCTATAAATTCCCTAACCTCGTCAATGCTTCCCTGGGAAACATGGGCGGTCCCGAGCAGGGTAATGGTTTTACCGCCCCCTTCAAAAGTTGTTATGGTATCCGTCACTGGTTCAGCGCCAATCCCCGTTCCTTTAGGGCCCATTGGTTAAGGCGCCATTCAGGAACATCCTTTATGTTCAAGTCCTGAACCAGAAGAAAATACCGGTCCGCAAGGCCCTTGTTTCCCCGGATATCGTAGTAATTTGCCAGGTAGTACAGCATCCGGGATTTAAGGGCGGTATTTTTTTCCCGGTCGATCCGAAGGGCTATGTCCGCATCCCCCACCAGGTCGTGGTACAGCCGGAGCATCCAGTATTCCAGGGAATCCCTTTGAACCTTGCGCATTACTTCTTCCAGGAACGCCCTGGGGTCCTGGATCCTGCCCCCCCGCATCCAGTTCATGGCGGCAAGAAGTCCGTAGGTCCCTTCCCCCTCCTTGGCCCGCCGGTAGGCTTCCATAAAAGCATCCCTCGCGGCCAGCCAGTCTCCCCGGCGCATCATATGCATTCCCAGGCCTTCAAAGGCAAAGTAATAATCCGGGTTAAGCTGCGCGAGTTTTTCGTAGGCCTCTTCCGCGCCGTCGTAATCTCCCAACTCATCCTTAATCCCCGCGCTGTACACATAGGCCAGAAAATAGCCGGAATCCATGGCTATGGCCCGCTCGTATTCCGCCAGGGCTTCGGACTTCCGGCCCAGGTCGATAAGGGCGTTTCCCCGGTCGCAGGCTATAAAGTAATTATCCGGTTCCAGGGCCTTGGCTTTGTCCAGATCCGCCAGGGCTTCTTTGGGAAAGCCCGCGGCCTTGTAAAGCCGCCCCCGTTCGTGAATGGGCCTGGCCCAATGGGGGTAAAGGCTTACGGCCCTGTTCAAAAGCTCTTCGGCCTTTTTGGGTTCCCGGCTGTTCCGGTAAACCCAGGCCCGGCCTATCAGGGCTTCCCCGTTATGGGGCTCCAGCTCCAGGGCCTTGTCGTAGTACCCCGCGGCAAGACGGGTGGAATTGTTCCGAACCTGGAAATTACCCATGGAAACCAGGGCTGCGGCGTCGGCGGGATCAATTTTTAGGGCCCGTTCCAGCAGGGCCTTTTCTTCCCGGCTTCTGCCCGCCGAGGCTTCCACTTCCGCCAGAACCATCACGGCCCGGATATGGCCGGGATCCCCCTGGAGCACCGCCTCCGCAATGGACCGGGCTTCGCCGGGTTTTCCCGCGGAAATATAGGCGGAAGCCTTAAGCAGCTTAATTTCGCTTTTTTCCGCGTCCCGGGGGTTAATCTCATTAAAAAGGTCCAGGGCCTGATCATATTCTCCCCGGCCCAAAAGGGTTCCTATCCGTTCAAGCAGCGCCGCGGTTCCCGAAGGAACCGGGGCTCCCTGGGACCGGCAGGCGCCAAGCCCCAGAGCCATCACCGCCGTGATAAGCAGGGCTTGGATGCATAAGACCGCCTTGTATGTATTTGTTTTCATTTATCGATAATCGGTATTTTCACAAGTTGTCTAAAGTTAAGCAAGTAGGCTATGGTAAAGGGGATGAAAAAGTCCGTGGTTCCCCGGTTCCTGCTTTCGCTGGTCCTGTACATCCTGGTTTTTATATTGCTGGTGCAGTTCCAGTTTGCCAAGCGAAATAATTTTACCCACCGGGCGGCAAATATGGTTGTCCAGGGCCATTACGCCGCGGCCCGGCGCCCCGCGCCCGGTACTTACACCCTCTCGGGGGGGGTGGATATTTTTTTTGGAGGCCTGGAATTCCGGCTGGGAAAAGACGCCGTCCTTAGGGATCCCCGGGGGGCCGAAGCCGCCGTTCCCCGGACCATGACCATCACCGACAACGCCGTCCATTTCCGGCTTGCCCAGGGGCCGGAACTGATCTTTATGACCCAGTATACCGGGGGGGCCATAGAACTGGTGATCCAGGCGGAACTGGCCAAGGACCCGGAGGGGCCGGCTTGGGAAGGCGGGGACCCGGAAGAAGCTTTTCCGGCGCCGCCGTACAGGTCCCTGGAACTGCCCTTTCGGCCCCTGACCACCAGCACGATCCGGGAGGGGGATTCTTTTGTCCTTAACGCCCAGGGGGTCCAGTACACCTTTAACCGGAAGACCGGGGCCGGTTTTATTCTGCTGGACGCCCAAAACCCCGTGATCAGCTACCGGGCCGTACCGGAGCGGCAGGTTGATCTGCAGGAATTTATCATACCCGCGGCGTTAAACGAAGGGGAATATGAACGGGCCTTTACCTTCTGGCTGGACCAGTCCTATTCGGAGTGGAACCGGACGGCGTCCCGGAATCCGGGGGAAGCTTCGGACCTTCGCAGCCTGTCCGGCAGCATCCGGGAAGAGGTGATCAGCGCCTATATGAGCGAGGCCCTAAAACGGGGAACCTATAAGGCCGCGGCCGCGGCGGTTTCCGCGTCCTACGATCCCCCGGAATCCTACGAAGGTTCCGCGTATGTGGGCAGGCTGGATTCGGCCCTGCGGATCCTCGCGGGGGTGGAACGGGAACGATCCGCCCGGATTGCCCGGCTTCTTAACGAAGGTTCCCCGGAATTTTTTAAAGAATTTCATGTCATCGAGTACTTGGGGGTCCGGGGCTATGAAAACCTGATGAACGACGCCGCAGAGATGCTTCGCAGCTTTACCCCGGCGGAAATGACCGTGGAACAGGCCCCGGGGTTTCTGGAGGGCCGCCTTGACTGGGAACAGTACAATGCCGGGGGCAATCCCTACGATCGTTTTGTTGATCAGGCCCTTTTTGTTGTTACCCGGGGCCTGCAAAGGGATTCCCGGGGATCCCTGGTGTTCTTTTCTACTTCCGGAACCGCAGAGGCGGACGCGGAGTTAAACCTGCGTTTAGGAGCCGCCCTGCTAAAATACGGCGATTCCCGGGCGGCCCTGGGCAGGACCCTTATTCTTTCAATCCTGTCCCTGGCGGACAGTACCGGCGCGGTTCCCAGCCGGGTAACGATAGACGGCCGGGGAAATTTTGCCGGAAAACCGGGGGCCCCGGCTCTAAGGTCTTCCCGCATATACCGTATCGCCGGCGCCGGAAGCAGCTATGCCCGGGCCCAGGCCTTGGGGCCGGGGCTGTGGGCCTGGACCGCGGCGGCGTCCGTGAGCGAAGACGCCGTCCTGGGAAGGACGGAGATGGAGGTAAACTTTTTTCCCGGAGAAACCCATTATATGATGATCCGGGGCATCCGGCCCTTTAGGGCCGTACAGATCAGCGGAAGAAATGTTCCCCCGGACCCGCAGTTTGAACGGTTCGACACTTCCGGCTGGACTTATTCAGCCCCGGAACAAACCCTGCTGATCAAGCTTCGCCACCGCTCCCCCACGGAACGGATCAGCCTTATGTATTAAGGGCCGGAAGCTCCGGGGGAGCCTCCAGGTCGAATACCGAGGACCCTTCGATTTCTCCAAGCCCAAAATCTTTTTCCGCCTCCATAAGCCGGGCCCGCTCTTCCTCGCTGTCGGCAATGATGCTTGCCGCCAGAAACCGGGCCACCGCGGTTTCGGTGGTATAGGCCCCCATGGGAACGGCCCCCGCCTTCCATAATTCCCTGGAGGTGGTATAGCCGGAAAAATCAACAATCCCCTCCTGCTGGGAACTGCAGTAAAACCGGATCCCCCGCCGCTTTCCCACATGGAAGGCCCGTTTAAGGGAATAGGGGCCCTCCCGAAACCCCGCGGTTCCCGTATCAAAGAGTTCTAAAAAAAAGTTTCTTACGCCCTGGTCCATTAGGGAGATAAGGTAGTCGGACCGGAGGCCGGGATAGATCCGGATCACGCACATCGAGTTCACCGCGTCTTCCAGAAGCTGGGCCAGGACATAGCGATCCGCCTCCAGGCCCCCTTCCAGCAGGGAGGTTCCTTCAAAGACCGGGAACGCCATATTCCAGTTGCGAAAACAATCCCCCCCGATGCGTTCGAATTTTAGGTTCAGGGGAGAAAGGACCCTGCCCCCATGGACCACAAATACCCCTTTTTTCTTGCTTAGCCCCAGTTTGACGGCCCGGTGGATGGTCCGTTCCGCCTCGGTGGAAAGCCCCGGCGGAGTGGACGAGGCGGCCAGGACAATGGGGGCCCCGGCATCGGCAAAGAGCCAGTAGAGTATGGGGGCCGTATAGGGAAGAGTATCGGTGCCATGGGTAACCACGATGGCATTGGCGGTGCCGGAATTAAGCCGTTCCGCCACCGTTTCAATCAGCGCCGCCCAGTCCGAGGGGACAATTTCTTCGGACAGCATCCGGCCCAGGGGCACCGATTCAATCCTAAGCCCGGGGTTTTCCCCGGACGGGGCCCCGTCCGGGGCCCCGTCCGGGGCCCCGTTCGGGGAAGATTCTTCCGCCGTCCCCGCCGGGGAAAGCAGTTCCTTCAGGACTTCCCCGTCCCCGCATTCCACGGCGCCGTCTTCCCCTATCCGGCCGGAGATGGCCCCGCCCAGGGAAAGAATATACACCAGCGAGATTTTAAGCTCCTCCCGGAGTATGGTTTTTACCAAAGACGGTTCGGCCCTGCCCCCGGTTTCTTTCATAATAAGCCCCGTAAGGTAGCGGATGGGTCCGGCATCGCCCTTTCGGATGCGCCGTACCTCTTGAGCTTTTTCCTGGATTATCCGCTGAACCAAATTCCGGATCAGATCCGGATCGGTTATCTGTTCCCAGTCCCGTTCCTGGGCCAGTTCTTCCGGGTCCCTGTTTTCTTCCAGCACGGCGGTGATAATCCGCCGGGCAATAATTCCGTGGATCCGCTTTTTTTCCAGCATCGCCAGGATCGCGGCAAACCGTTCGCAGCTTAAGGGGGAATTGGTTATGGAAAGGCCCAGCCTGCGGGTTTCTTTAAAGAGCCAGGAAGCCATCCACCGGGCCGTTTCCCGGGGATCCGCCCCCAGGGCCACGGTTTTTTCAAAATAATCCGCCCGGGATTTTTCATCGCAGATAAATTCCCCCTGGTAGTAGGTAAGGTCGTACCGGGAAATAAGCCGGTCCCGCCGTTCTTCGGGAAGCTCCGTTTCCACCGGAGGGGGCAGCGCCGCCTTAAAGGGGGCCAGGTTCCGGAGCTCCTCGTAACTGAACCAGTTCCGGCGGTTTACGCGGTAGGATTCGGTAATATTTTTGGCTTCGTTCCAAAGCCTGCTTTCGCCGGCCGGTACGCCCCCCGTAGTATAGATCTGTTCCTGGCGGTACAGTTCGGCGTTAACAGCCCTCCCGACAAAGTTAAGGGAATTAAGGTTCCGCAGTTTTACAAAAACCGAAGGGGCGCCGGGGTACGGGGCCAGGGCCACATAGGCATTGCAGCGCATGTTGCCTTCCGGGGTTCCGAGTTCCAGATACTGTATCCGCCGCCGCAGGGTGGTCAGAAACACCTCGGTTTCTTCCCCGATTTCAAAATCGCTTTCCGTGATGATCCGCAAAGAGGGCATCCCCGCGGTGGAATAATCCATCCTGGGGCCCCCCCCGTTCCGCGTCGACCGGGTAAGCCGCCCTAAATCTTCCTCCAGCCGGATTTCGCCGATCCGAATACGCTTTTTTCTGCGGTGGAACATAATGTCCAGGTACCCCTTATGCCCCAGCTTAAGGGAAAGGCCGGACAAAAAGGGCCCCGAAGGCTGTTCCGGCGGGGCGCCGGGGGCCGCGGAAGGAAAGTGCATGTTCAGGTTCCGCTCAAAGGGAAGCTCCGTTACCGCGGCGCCCCCCAGATTCCGGATCAAAAGATAGGCCTGTTCTACCCCCAGGGGATTGGGGGAGGGAACGCCCTTTCCTTCCCGGCAGAAGCGGCAGGAATGTAAAACGGGGCAGGAGCAAAAGGCCTTAACCGGAGAAGGAAGCAGCACACGGACATCCAAAGAAATGTAGGACTTTAACACAAGCGCCTCAGTTTTTCCTAAACACGATCCTGGGAATACAGCATCCCAGTTCTCGCCAAAATATGCAAGCGCCCGGCATCCCGCCTTACAAAATGGCTTTCCGGTAGATTTTGTTTGACTTTTTAACTTCTATACAGTACCCTAGTGCAGAGGCTTGTGTGACAAAGAGGGATTTCCCCAAGATTCATTTTTATGATCAGGATTTTGTGGATATTTATGATAAAACTTGGGCCTGGATCCAGGATTGCTGGAATACAGGGGAAGAACCGGGGGCTTTGGAGGGGAAATTCTTTGCGGATCCCGGTTCCACGGTTGTAAATCAACTGGAAGCGATCCTTTCTTCGTTTTTTTTGGTCTATTCCAACCGGATTTACCAGGCCTCGCCGACTCTGGACCTTTTTTACAGCCGCCAGGAAGCGTCCGGGGCTATTAGATCCGCCTATTCCACCGAAACGGGCGTTCCCCGGGTGGACCCGGACAACCCCGAAGGGTTAAGTCTGCCCCTTTTTGCCTGGGCGGAATTTAACCTGTACCATAAATCGGCCAATAAAAAACGGGTTAAAGACATCCTGCCCATACTCCACCGGTATACCGCCTGGATTGATTCGGTGTTTAAGCAGGATAACGGTCTGTACCAGGTTCCGCTGGCGGCCACGGAAATGGGTAATTCCCCCCGGGAAAAAACCGCCTATCCGGTGGATTTTAATACCTGTATGGCCATTAACGCCCTGTACATGTCGGCCTTGGCGGATATCCTTAACGACAAGGAGTCCAGCTTCCAGTACAAACGGCAGTATTTTTCCCTTAAAACCAGGATCAATTCCCTTATGTGGGACAATGACGAGGGTTTTTACTACGACATCGATAAGGACGGAAAACGGCTGGGGGTTAAAACCTTGGCGGGTTACTGGCCCCTGCTGGCGGAAATATCCAATGACGAGCGGGCGGATCGAATTATCCGCAAACTCCAGGATCCTAAAATATTCGGGGCGCCCCACCCTTTTCCTTCTTTGGCGATCTGCGAAAAAGACTTCGACGAAAACGGCCGCGGGTTTAGGGGGTCCGTGTTTCCCCACCTTACCTTTATGGTAATCAAGGGGCTGGAAAAATACCAGCGCTGGGAGCTTGCCCGGGAATGCGCCATCCGGCACCTGTATTTTGTACTTGATTCCATGAACCCCGACGGCAACCACCACCGGGGAAAACTGTGGGAAGCCTATCTGCCCTTTAAAGAAGGCCCCGCGGTGTGGCCGGATAATCCCGCCTTTCCCCGGCCCCAGCACC
>JAITKV010000023.1 GCA_031278215.1 Spirochaetaceae bacterium | reverse complement strand
CCGGCGGCGGCGCCGGCGGCCGGGGCGGCGCGAGCCGCGGCGCTGATAGCGGCGCTGATAGCGGCGCGAGCCGCGGCGCTGATGGCGGCGCGGACAGCGGCGCGGTTCCGGGCGCTCAGGGCGCCGCGGGGCTTGGGATTTCTTTAGAAACTTCTTTTGCCGGAAGTGATGAACTGCGGCGGCTCCTGCGCAGTTTGATTGAAAAACGCCTGGCCTACCCGGCGCTGGCACGGAGGCGGGGCATCCAGGGAAGGGTTGATCTTGTTTTGCAGATAGGAAAGGAGGGCCAATTACTGTCCGGCAGCCTTAGCCAAAGTTCCGGCAGCGATATCCTTGACAGGGCCGCGGGGAAGGCGCTGGCGGGTGTTTTTCCCCTGGAAGGAATGCGCATGGATAGGGTTGAAGTAGTAAGGGTCAGCATAGATTACCGCCTGCCGTAGGCGCGAGGTGTATAGGTTTGTTGAAAAGGAATACCTTAATGCGCGGCATAGGATGCCGAATCATATTTTTTGTCCTTCTGTTGCCCCTGGGGGGGGGCTGCGGCAAAGGGAAAGAAAACCCTTCCTCCTCCGGCGGGGCGGCGGCCGGATCGGCGGAGCTCCGGCATTTTACCGATCCCTCCGGCGGCGTTTTTACCCTGGCGGGGATACCGGAACGGATCATTTCTTCCGCTCCCTCCAATACGGAAATTGTTATTGATCTTGGCCTGGGAAAAAAACTTATCGCGGTGGACGCCTATTCGGCGGGCCTGGAGGGGCTTGCGGATAATCTGCCCCTTATTGACTTTGCCTATCCCGATGCGGAGGCGATTATTGCCCTAAGGCCCGATCTTATCCTTGCCAGCGAGCATAACAGGATCGGGGAGAACGATCCCTTTAGGCTTATCCGGGAGGCGGGGATCGGCGTGGCGTATATTCCCACCAGCGGCGGCATCGCCGGAATTTACCGGGACATTGATTTTATTGCCGGCCTTCTTGGGGTCCGCGGCCGGGGTGAACGGTTAAGCCGCTCGGTGCGGGAAACTATTGACCGTATTGGGGCCATTGGTTCGGCCATACCGGAACGGAAAACCGTGTATTTTGAAATTTCCCCTCCGCCCCATATAGTGTCCTTTGGCCGGGGAACTTTTTTGCACGAGATGTTGGAACTTATCGGCGCGGAAAATATTTTTGCCGAAACCACCGGCTGGATCGCTCCGGGGGCCGAGGCCATCGTGGCCGCGGATCCTCAGGTAATTCTAACCAACGCGGTTGTCCCCGGCGGCGCCGGTTTGACGGGGACGCTTCCGGATCCGGTAAAAGAAATACTGGCCCGGCCCGGTTTTGGCGGGGTCCGGGCGGTTCGAAACAGGGCGGTTTACCGTATCGATGCGGATTCATCCTCCCGGCCCAACCATCGCATTATCCGGGCCCTGCACGAGATGGCCCGGGCGGTGTATCCTGAATACTATGAGTAAAACCGGGGCCCGGCTTTTCTGCCGGCGGGCGGTCCTGATACTCGGCCCCATTCTTGCGTCCGGGGCGAGTATTTTTTTGGGGGCGGCCCTGGGGTCTTCTTCCATTGGCTTTGCCAATCCGGGGCTGGTGTGGGATCTCCGGCTTCCCCGGGTAATTCTGGCCTTTTTAACCGGAGCTTCCCTGGCGGTAAGCGGCGCCGTATTTCAATCGATCCTAAAAAACCAGCTTGCTTCCCCGTACCTGCTTGGGGTTTCTTCCGGCGCTTCCCTGGGGGCCGCGCTGGTAATGATGGGCGGCATTGCCGCAGTGGCGGGGGCCTTCACTCTTCCCCTGGGGGGCTTTGTTTTTGGCCTGGGAACGGTATTTCTTGTTATTGCCCTGGCCTCTGCCCTGGACAGATCCCTTTCCAACAATACCATTATTCTGTTTGGAATGATTTGTTCACTCTTTGTTAATGCAATTCTTACCGTCCTAAGTTCCCTGTTCCGCCGGGAACTGCGGGATTTAATTATCTGGCAAATGGGCAGCTTTGCCCTTCGGGGCTGGGGATATGTCCGGCTTATGGTTCCTTTTTTTATTGCCGGGATCCTGGGGATCCTCCGGTACGTCCGGGAACTGGACCTGCTTTCTTTTGGAGAGGAAGAAGCCCTGTCCATGGGGGTAAACGCCCGGCGGGTGCGGAAGGGGCTTTTCTTTTTTGCGGCCCTTTTAACCGGCGCTTCCGTGGCCCTATGCGGGGTCATCGGCTTTGTGGATTTAATTGCCCCCCATGCGGCCCGGCGAATTGCCGGGTCCGCCCACCGGTGGGTAATTTTTCTTTCGTTTTGCATCGGGGGAATACTGCTGGTAACGGCGGATCTTATAGCCCGGCTTGTTATAAGCCCTTCGGAACTTCCCGTGGGGGCCGTCACGGCCCTTATCGGGGCCCCCTTCTTTGCCTGGGTGTACTTTCGGAAGCGCTGATGCTGGAAATAAAAGATCTGTACTGCGGTTATGGCCGCGGTGATGTTATAAAAAACATACACCTTAGGATCGGGGGGGGCGAGGTTTTCTGCATCCTGGGGCCCAACGGCTGCGGTAAAAGCACCCTCCTTAAGGCGGCGGCCCGGCTTTTGCCGTTCCGGGGCAGCGTGCAAATAGACGGAAAAGAAACCCGCTCTTTTTCCCGGAAAGAACTGGCAAAAAAGATCGCCTTATTGGGGCAGAATTCACCCCTTTACTTTCCCTACACCGTGGAAGATACGGTGTTTATGGGCCGCTATGCCCATGCCCCCGGTTTTTTGGGAAGCCCCTTTTCCCCGGAAGACCGGAAGGCGGTGGATCATGTTCTACAAATCCTGGAACTGGACACGGTTCGAGAAACGCTTATCAGCCGCCTTTCCGGCGGCCAGCTTCAACGGGTTTTTTTGGCCCGGACCCTGGTTCAGGATCCCCGGATAATCCTGCTGGACGAACCCACCAAGCACCTGGACCTGACGCACCAGATTGGACTTTTGGACTACCTTGCGGACTGGGTAAAGGCCGGGGACAGAACGGTGGTGACGGTCCTTCACGACCTGAACCTTGCCCTGCGTTACGGGAAAAGCGCCGCCCTTATGGCGGAGGGGGGTATTACCGCCCGGGGCTCCGTGGGCGAAGTCTTTTCAAGCCGCGCCCTGGAGGAAGCCTACGGTATGGATATACGGAATTATATGCAGGAATTACTGGAAAGGTGGAAAAAAAACCTGCGGTTTTAAAGGTCTTCGGTATCGCCGCTTTGCAGTTTTTTTATATAAAAATCCAACGCCGTAAACCGGACCCGGACGCTTTCATCGGTATTTCCGCCGGTTTTTCGGGATTTTAAGGCCCCCGCCAGATTTTCGATCAATTTTTTCCCCGACGGTATTCCCAGTTTTTCCGCTTCTTCCCCGAAAGTTTCAAGGCCGGTAATGACGCTGTCCGGCGCCGAATCAAAGCCCGATGCGGGAAGGGTTTGTATTAAGGCGCTAAGCTTATTTTGAAGTTCAGTAATAGTCATTTTGCCCCTGGTATTACTCTACTACAAACCGGTGGTTTAGGCAAGTCCCCGTAACCGCAAATTTACGGCGCGGGCCGGTGGTTTTCCGCATTTCCGGGCTCCCCGGCGGATATGCCGGGGGCTGGCGGCGGCGCCATAAGAGGCCGCATCCGGGTATTGACACGACCCCGGATACCGCTTGTACTCTTTATATAATTCTTGAAATAATTCTTGAAAATGAAAAAATTTAAACGGTTTCTTCAAAAATACATTTATTCCGATGAACTTCCCCTGGAGGTGCGTCTAACCAATGCTGCGTATCTAACCGGATTCGTTTCCAGTTTTATTCTTATGATTTTTTATTCTTTTGCGGAAAACAGCAGATCCTTGGCTTTGGTGATCCTGGGCATCAACGCTTCCGTGGCCGGATTGTTTTTTTTAAACAATCGCCTTTCTCTGCATAGATTGTGCCGGGGGATAACCATCGCCGTTCTTTGTTTTATTTTATTCCCCGCCGCGTTCTTTTTCCTGGGGGGATTGTACAGCCCCATGCCGGCATATTTTGTGTTAAGCGTGGTGCTTATCTTTTTATTCAGCGGCGGCAAAATAAGAATCCCGCTGCTGATCCTTCATCTGGCCGAGACCGCGGCATGTTATTATTTAAGCACCCTGCCTTTCTTTAGCGCCCTGTTTGTCAGATCGGCGCCCCGGTACAATCAGTACCTGGACGCCATACTTGCCTTTACCGTCGTCGGCCTTTGTATAGGGTGTATTGTGGATTACCAAAGGCAGCTTAATGAACACGAGCGGCAAAAGCTTAATTCCACCGGGGACAATCTGCTTTACCGGGGAAAGCTTCTGCGGATGGTAAACCATGTGGCGGAACTGCTTTTATATATAGAGTCAGAGAACCCCGAAGAAAACTTTGAACCTGCCATGGAAACAATGGCCCGCTGTATTGACGCGGACCGTATGTATATCTGGCAAAACCACATGATTAACGGAAAACTCCACTATGTACAGGAATTTGAATGGGTTAAACAGGATATGGGAAGCACCCTAAAAATCAAGACCGGGTATGCATACCACGACAGCATTCCGGCCTGGGAAGAAAAATTTTCCAAACGGGAAGTGGTAAACGGCCCCCTAAGCTCCCTTTCTTTGAACGAACAGCAGACCCTGTCGGGATTCGGCATAAAATCTATTTTGGTTATCCCCGTTTTTTTGCAGGAACGGTTTTGGGGTTTTGTCAGCTTTGACAACTGTCATGACGAGCAGGTTTATTCCGAGGAAGCCGTAAACATGCTTAGGTCGGGGTGCCTTCTTATTGCCAACACGGCAATGCGGGAAAAAAACCGGCACATACTCCGCAGCCGGCTTAGGCAGCAGGAACTGATGGCCGGTATCGCCCAAAGCTTTATTTCCGGCGAATCCATGATGACCCTTATACAAGAGGCCCTTAGGCGGGTGGGGGAATTTATGAAGGCCAACAGGGTTCTGATGATAACCGCGGGCAAAGGAGAAGATCCGCTTTGCCCCGTGTATGCATGGTTTTCCCAAAAACAATGGAGAAAAAGGGATCCTTCCCCGGATTTTAAGGCCCTGGTGGACGGAGCGTTTCCTCAAAGAATATCCGGCAGGGAAAAAATGGCGATCCGCTTTTGCACCGACATACTTACCGACCCTGATACCAGGCTTTTAAGCTTAGGCCCAATGGGCATTAAATCGTTTATCTGGGCGCCGGTGTACGTCAACGGCAATTACTGGGGTTTAATCTCGGTAGAACAATGCGATCAGAACCGGGATTGGACCGAAAGCGACGCCCAGCTAATCGGATCCGTCAGCAGCGCCATTGCGGGGGCGGTGGCCAGGGATTTAATAGAAAAGGAACGGTCCGCGGCGCTGGACCAGGCCCTGCATGCCAGTATGGCAAAGGGAAATTTCCTTTCCAATATGAGCCACGAAATGCGGACCCCCATGAACGCCATTATCGGCATGGCGGCCATAGGAAAAAAAGCCAAGGAACTGGAAAGAAAGGACTATGCCTTTTCTAAAATCGAAGACGCCTCTGTTCATCTGCTGGGGGTTATCAACGATATTCTGGATATGTCCAAAATAGAAGCAAACAAGCTGGAACTGTCCCCGGTAAGTTTTAATTTTGAAAAGATGCTTCAAAAGGTAGTGAATGTTATTAATTTTCGGATCGAGGAGCGTAAGCAGCTCTTTTATGTAACCATCGACAAGCAGATTCCCCGGTTTCTTGTGGGGGACGATCAAAGGCTGGCCCAGGTAATTGTCAATCTGCTGTCTAACGCCGTTAAATTTACCCCCGAAGGCGGCGCCATACGGCTTAATGTGCAGTGTTTAAAGGACGAAGGGGAAGACGTCCTGCTGCGCACCGAAGTGGTCGATACCGGCATCGGGATAAACAAGGACCAGCAGGAGCGCCTGTTTAATTCCTTTGAACAGGCGGAAAACGACACAACCCGTAAATACGGCGGTACCGGTTTGGGCCTGGCAATTTCCAAGCAGATCGTAGAAATGATGGGCGGAAAGATCTGGGTTGAATCGGAGCCCGGCAAGGGGTCGGCGTTTATTTTTACGGTCCGGGCAAAAAAGACCCAGGATAGCAACGGACGGCTTCTTAACCCGGAAGTAAATTGGAGCAATGTTAGAATTCTGGCGGTGGACGACGATGTGGAGATACGGAATTTTTTTGTCGATATTGGCGAACGGTTTGAAATAAAATGTGATACCGCCGGCAGCTCCGATGAAGCCATGCGGCTTATAGACGAGCGGGGAAATTACGATATTTATTTTATAGACTGGAAAATGCCCGGCATGAACGGCCTGGAACTTTCTTCTAAAATTCAGGAGCGGGGGGCAAGGTCGGTAATTACGATGATATCCGCCGTTACCCTTAACGAAATGGACGACGAGGCAAAAAAAGCGGGGGTCCAGCGGTACCTGGCCAAGCCGCTTTTCCCTTCGGATATTGCCGACTGGATCAATATCTGCCTGGGAATATCGGAAACCGCCGTAGATCAAAATCAGGACCTGGGCCCCTGCAGGTTCGACACTAACCGCATACTCCTGGTGGAGGATGTGGAGATAAACCGGGAAATTGTACTGGCCCTGCTGGAACCCACGGGCATAACCATTGACTGCGCGGAAAACGGCGTGGAGGCGCTGCGGATGTTCAGTAAAGACCCGGACAAATACGACATGATCTTTATGGATGTTCAAATGCCGGAAATGGACGGTTACGAGGCCACTCGCCGCATCCGAAAGATGGACCTGGAAAAGGCCAAGAACATTCCCATCGTGGCCATGACCGCCAATGTTTTTCGGGACGATATAGAAAAATCCCTGGCCGCAGGAATGGATGATCATGTGGGAAAGCCCCTGGATTTTAACGAGGTTCTTCTTAAGCTTCACATTTACCTTCAGAAAAACACCGGGAACAATCCCCGGCTTATTAAATACGGAGAGACCGGCGTGGACGATTCCGAAAACTGGAAATACGGCCTTGCCTGGAGCCCGAGCCTTGCCACGGGGGATGCAAAGATTGATTCCCAGCACAAGCAGATATTCCGGCTTACCAGCAATATTATTTCAGGATACCAGGGCGGGCAGGATGCGACCATGCTTGAAGGCGCCGTGGACTTTTTAATTTCGTATACCCGGCGGCATTTTTCGGATGAAGAGAAACTTCAAATAGCCTATAACTACCCGCATTATGCGGAACACAAAAAGCTCCATGACGATTTTAAAGAAAAAATTTCCGGGTTTGCGGCCAATCTTAAGCAGAACGGGCCTTCCGGCGATTTAGCGGATCAGGTTCATTCCGTCATAGTACATTGGCTTGTGGAGCACATTAAAAAAGAAGATTTAAAATTTGCCGAATATATCAAAAACCAGGCAAAGGCTGCCGGTGCCCCGGAAACCGGCGAAGTCTAGGGCCCCGCTTATATTGCCGCGGCATTTGCTTCTTTGCGCTGTATTCTAAAAAGAAGGCCCGCCCCCCACACGCTGGTACGGTTGCGGCCGTTTTCCTTTGACTGGTAAAGGGCTTCGTCGGCCCGTTTTATTATTTCGTCCGGACTGGTATTGCTGCGGCTGTCAAAATTTACAAGGCCCAGGCTGATGGTAACCTGGGGCAGGGGCGGCTCCCAGGGAACCTTCATAAGCGACACCGCTATCCGCAGCCGTTCCGCGACCAGCCACGCGGTCTGCCGCGGGGTATTGGGAAGCAAAATTGTAAATTCCTCGCCGCCAAAGCGGGAAGGAATGTCCCCGGTGCGCACCGCCTGCTTTATGGTAAAGGCTAAGCTTTCCAGAACCCGGTCCCCGGCCAAATGCCCGTAGGTGTCGTTAAAGGTTTTAAATTTATCCACATCTATAACAATAAGGGAAGAAACCGCCTCTTCCCGTTTTGTCCTGGCCAGTTCTTCGCTTAGGCGGTTTATAAAATACCCATGGTTGTAAAGGCCCGTCTTTACATCCCGGACCGAATATTCGTAGTGAAGATTATTCTGTATGGACTGCGAAAGAAAAGACATAAGCTGTTCAAGAAAAAATAATTCCTCGAATGTATAGCCTTCGGAAAGCATTTTTCGGCCCACCATTACGACGCCGTAAATACCAAAGGGCCCCATGATGGGGATAAGAAGCTCCGGGTTAATGCTTTCCAGGGCCGTTAATACCGATGTGTCGATAGAATCTTTTACCTGAAAGGCAAAAATATCGTAGGCTATGGGTTTAGGAAATTGAATAAAGAAGGGTTCCAGGGGAGTAATGGTTTGGATGGGCACGTTAAGATCTACCAGCTTATAATTTTTATAGCTCTTAATAGTTACCTCTTCCTTGTGCCGTTGGGGTTTCCAAAGAAAGGTAATAAACGAAGGCAAAAACTGGTCCGATATTTTCCAAACCGCCGCATCCAGAATTTCATCTATGGTGGTTTTGTTAAAAATTTCAACCGCCGCGGAAAGAAGGTCTTTGTGATCCTTAATTTCTTTGTTAAGCTTGTCGATATGCTTAAAAACCCCAATCTCTTCCAGCAGAAGATAATGCTGTACTATCTTAGGGTTGGATATAAAATCCAGATTATCTGCATTTTCTTTCATGTTATCGAATAATGATCCGCAATAAAATTGCGCCATTCCGCCCTGGTTTCTTTGTTTTCCCAATCAAGAATTTTCTTAATGGTAAATGCACCCTGTTCTTTCTTTTTTCCGGGGTTGTTAAAATGGACTATGCCGAAACGTCCGCCCCCGATATAACTTACCACATCCCCTTTTTCCGGGGTTTCCTGCGCCACCAGTTCCGCCATCACGCAGTCAAAATGAACGGGGTTCCCCGTTCTTTTATCCGTTAAGGCCGCGTGCATATCCGTAATGGGCCGGCCGCAGATGCCGCAGTCGGGGCTGGGTACCGGATCGGTGTTCAGCTTAGGGGCGGTCCAGCGGGGCCGATCATAGGACCCGGCCCGTTTATAGAACCTGGAGTCTCCCCGAACTTTGCCGCCCTGCCGCTTATCCTGGCTCCGGCCGCCGGGTTTCCAGGAGCCTCCCCTGGGCCGCCCTTCGCGGCTTGCAGACGGATCCGGTTCCCGCCTTTCGGACCCGGAAGAAAAGTTATGGTTTTGGGGATTTTCTTTACTCCGGCCTTCTTTTCTAAAAGGCCTGCGGCGGCCCCGGTTAGGGCTGTCTTTTTCGTTCACCTGACTTTCCTTTGGGGACGTCGATTATCTCGTTGCTTAATATCTGGGCAATGCGTTGTATGGCTTCGGATATATATTCCCGGTCGCCTATTTTCTGCCGGAGAATCTCTATCCTGGAACTATCCGAAGGCTTGCCTTGTTCCATCCCGGAAAAAACGCCCTCCGTTACTGTTATCATGGGGACTCCGTAAACGCCGAATCCAGATGAACCGATTCCCCGTTTTTAAGAAAAACAACGTCAAACCGGACCGATCTATAGTTATATTCTCGATGCATAGAAAGAAAATACTTAGCTGTTTCTATAATACGGCGTTTCTTTTTTTCGTTAATTCCGCGGTTTAGATTTTCCAGCCCGTAGGCGGGCCAGTTTTTAACCTCCACAAAGGTCAGCACATCCCCGTCCAGGGCCGCCAGGTCTATTTCTCCCCATGGGGAGCGTATATTCCGGGCGATTATCCGCATCCCTTTACGTTCCAGGACCGCCGCGGCGGATAATTCCCCCTCCAGGCCCAAGGCATGGGTGGAAAGACGGCGGCTCGCGGCGTTATTCACGGCTTTTTGCTATTTCCCGCGGGTCCAGCGCCCGGGCTATAAAAAGGCTTTTTTCGGTCAAAAGATCGATAAGTTCCCCTTCGTCCTGCTTGAACATTTTACCGAATTCGTCGATTAAAATGCGGATCTTGGGCCGCAGGGGGGCGTCCCCGTGGACTTCCGTTACCCTGGCTATGGCGCCGTTGTTAAGCAGGATAATAGAACCTATGGGATAAATACCCATGGTTTTAATAAAAGCTTTAAGCACGTCCGGATCAAAACGCCGGGAATTGTCGGAAAGAAGGTTCTTCATGGCCTGGTAGCCCATCATGGAATTCCGGTAGGGCTTTTCGCTGACCATGGCTTCGAAGGCGTCGGCCACCGATACAATCCGGGCCCCCATGTCGATGTCGGGCCCGGAAATACGGCGGGGATATCCCTGGCCGTCCCAGCGTTCGTGGTGCTGCAGGGCTATTAGCCCCACATCTTCGGGGTACAACAGTTCTTTGGTGATAATCTTATAGGTATAAAGCGAATGGGCCTGCATGCGCTGTACTTCCGCATCCGAAAGGCCCCCGGATTTGCCGGTTATTTCCTTGGGCAGCCGGAGCATCCCCACGTCGTGAAGCAGGGCCCCGGTAACCACCTGCATAACCTTGGGATGGGGGAATTTTAATTCCATGGCAATAAGGGCGGACAAAATGGCGGTATTTACGGAACTTTTTGCCAGCACATGATCCGCCACTTCTCCCCCCAGGATAAAGCCGATCATAGAATCCCGCTCTTCCCTAATCGCCTGAAGCAGCCTGCCGGTAAGGTTATCTACCGTCCGGGGCTCCACAGAAACCCCCGCCTCTATAGAAGAAAAGACCGCGTCCAGCCGTTGAATAAGGCTGATATAACTGCGGTATGCGCTCTTGTTTTCTTTTACCTCCACCAGCGACAGTACGTGGCCGCCCTTTTTTTTCATGGCGCCGGAAAGCCCCAGATCGTCAATGCCGGGCCCCAGGGTGGATGTTTCCTGGGGCCCCCCGGCCCCCCGGTTTTCTTTTACCGGGTCTCCCTCGGTAGATACGGTGGAATAACCCCAACTTAGCAGATGATCAATATCTTTCTTACGGATTGCTATACCGGCAGGAACCAGGAGATTGTTACCCTCAATATAGACCGGAGCGGAAAAAACCATTCCCGGATGAAGGGTTTTTACCTCGATTTTTTTCATATCCCTTCCTTAAATTAAGATACTTCTTTTGAGCAGACAAAAGCAAGTATCCTTGCCATTGCCTCCCAACACCAGGGGGGGACATAATCCCCCGGTTTTGCAGCTTCGAGCATCGCCGCCAAACCCGGTTCTTCTACAATTACAATCCCCGCTTCTTTGGCGGCGGCTACAATACGCTCCGCTTCCTTGTCTTTGCCGGCGGCGACAATAAGCGGCGCCGGTTGAGGCGGGGTGTACGCCACGGCGGCGGCCCGTTTTCGCTTTCTTCCCATGTTACACTTCTTCATTTATCGTCTGCAAGGCGTCATCCATTGAATCGGCAAAGGGGGACGCCCCATCCTTAATGACCACCATGCTGCAGGGCAGATCCAGGGCCCCGGCCAGTTCTTTTATAAGCCGTTTTTTTTCCGGGGAAGAAAAAACAAATTCCGAAAAGCCCCCTTCTTTGCCGGGGGCCTTAAAAAGGCTTAGTTCCGCCCGAATTTGCGGGGCCGCCCCTTCGGCCTCCGTTCTTTCCAGCACAATAACCCACCGCCGCGATCTTTCCCCGGAAGAAGATCCGGGGGGAACCGAAACTTTAAGGTCCGCACATAAACGTTCCGGAAAAGCGGCTTTTCCTGAAACCCCCGGGTGGGGGTTTAAAAATAAACGCAGGGAAACGGTAAATTCCAATTTCCCGGCGATAAAGGAAAAGGGAAGTAGTATCCAGCGGCGGCGGGTTTTTCCCGGAAGTCTGTTAAGGGCGTCGAGCAGCGGCTTTTCGGCCAAAACCGCCGTTACCCGGCGCCGGACGCCCTCGGCATCCGGGGGCGCCGGATCGCCGCGGGTCCGGCCCTCCCCGCCATGACCGCCGCCGCGGCTGCCGCCATGGTGGCCGCGGCCCTCTTCGCCGCCGCCGTCAAACCGGCGGTCTTCCGCCCCCTGGGAATCCTGTTCCGGGGGATGTTCCCGGCCTTGTCCTTCCTCTGTCCGGTGGTCCCCGGCCCTTTTCTGCCCTGCGACCCCTTCCGGACCCGGCTGCTCCAGGAGCACCGTTCCTTCTATGGCCGCCGCATATTCCAAAAGGGCCCTGCCGCTTAGCTGCACCCCCTTGGCGGCGGCCGCGGCGGTTCCCAGGGCCGCGGCTTGTCCCAGGGGGCCCAGGGCCGCTTTTCGCAGGGAACTAAGCAGTTTAGGATCCATGGGAAGGGAGAAAAAGCGGGCCAGGGAAAGCACGGTCCGGGAGACCTGGTCCCGGGGAAGCTTAAGTAAATCTATAAGGGCCGCCGCAGGATCGGGCCGGATTTTCCCGTCGGGGCGCCCCTTTTCGTTTATCCCCGCGGCGGAAGGCTTGTGTGGAAGGGCCGCGGAGGGATTGTTAACGGCGGATCCTTCTCTGTAAGAAGGCCCATCGGATATTTTCATAACCCAAGGCGTACAGGCCGTTCTTAAATCTTATACGGTATTTTGTGCAGGCGCGGGCTGGGCTTTGGGTTTGGCGCTCTTTTTCACTATCAATTCCTTGATCTTGGCGGACTTGCCGATCTTATCCCGGATATAATACAGTTTTGCCCGCCGGACCTTGCCGGGGCGTACCAGTTCCACCCTGGCAACCCGGGGGGAATGGAAGGGAAAAACCCGCTCAACGCCGACGCCGTAGGAATTTTTTCGCACCGTAAAGGTCTTGCCAATGCCGGAATTTTTTATGGCGATAACCAGTCCCTCGTAGATCTGGATACGCTCGTTCTTTCCTTCGACAATTTTAAAGTGAACTTTAACCGTATCCCCAACCTTAAAAATATCCGGCTGTTCCTTCATCTGGGAAACTTCAATGGATTTTATCTCGTTCATTCTTTCCTTCCTCTATTAATTTAAGGGTCTCCGCGTCAAAGAGTCCTTCTTGCAGCCCCCGGTCTATTAATTCGGGCCGCAGGGCAAGAGTTTTTTCCACTCTTTTTCTTAAGCGCCAGCGCCGTATATTTTCGTGGTGGCCGGTAATCAGCACTTCGGGAACCTGCATTGTATCAAAAATTTCGGGCCGTGTATACTGGGGGTATTCCAGGAGGCCCCCGGAAAAACTTTCCTCTTCCAGGGATTCGGGCCGTATTACCCGGTCCAGCAGGCGGTATACGGTGTCTATGACGACTAGGGCCGCCACTTCCCCGGAGGAAAGTACATAGTCCCCCACAGAAAGCTCCTCGTCCACATAGGCGTCGATGATCCGCTGATCGACGCCCTCGTAGCGGCCGCAGAGGAGGATTAATTCCCGTTCTTCCTTTAGTTCCCGGGCCCATGCCAGGGTAAAGGGCCGCCCCGAAGGGGAGGGAAACAGCACCCGGGGACGGCTTTTTTCTTCCCGGGGATTTTCCGCGGGATTTTCCGCCGGTTTTTTCCCCGCCGGAAGGATGATTTTGCGCGGCGCCCCGGCAGCTTCCAGGGCCCTGCCAAGGGGTTCGGCCAGCATGAGCATCCCCGGTCCGCCGCCGTAGGGGGCGTCATCGCAGGTTCTATGCTTGTCCAGGGCAAAGTCCCGGATATTGATGGACCGGTATTCTACCATTCCCCGGTCCAAGGCCCGGGCCATGATAGAATTGGCAAAATATGCGTCAATAATTCCGGGAAACAGGCTTAGGACGGTAAATTTCACGGGTTCCGGCTTTTATTCCAAAATCCAGCGGCGCCGCAGTTCAACCCGCCCCGCCGCCGGATCAATGGCGCCAAAAAACTCATCCCGAAAAGGAACAAGTTTTTTTTTACCGGAAGAAAGGAGAATTTCTGCCAGGAACCCCCCCCCTCCCTCCACTATATCGGTAATAGTTCCCACGGGCTCGTTTTGACCGGCCCCAAGGCCCGGTTTCCGGGGAACCCCGCCGGAGTTTGCTTCATCGCCGGGGGGGCTAAAGACCTCCAGCCCCCGAAGCTCCTCGATATAGAATTCCGCAGGCCGCAAAGGGGCCGCTTTTTCCCGGGGTACCAGCAGTTCCGCCCCCCCCAGGGCCTTGGCCGCTTCGGGGCTGTCGACGCCGGCAAATTTAAGGGCCAAAGGGGAGCTTAAAACCCCCTCCACGGCATATTCGCTTTTTTCCTCGCCCCGGCGAAGAAAAACTTGCGTAAGAGAAAGAATGTGTTCTGTTTCGCCCGACAGGCTGCGAATCTTTACCCAGCCCTTTATTCCAAAGGGAGCGCCCACCAGGGCCGTTACGAAGGCTTTAGTCAAGTATTTCCAGAACCGAATATTTACCGTTTTTGGCGGTCGCGGCCTGGAGTACGGTGCGCATGGCCTTGGCAATGCGCCCGTGTTTGCCGATAACCTTGCCAATATCCCCCGCCGCTACCCGGAGTTCCAGGATGGTTGACTGTTCGCCATCGATAACGGTTACCCTTACCTGGTCCGGGTCGTCCACCAGAGATTTGGCAATGTATTCAATTAATTCTTTGTCCATTAAGCTCTCCTTAAAAGGTATACCGGCGGCGCCTACTTTAAGGAGAAATTTTTCTTATTTAGAATATTTCGTACCGTATCGGTTACCGTAGCTCCGTTTTGAATCCAGGCTTTAACCTTATCGGCCTTAAAGACAATTTGCTTGTCTTCGGCCTCGATGGGGTGGTAATACCCCAATTCTTCTATGGCTTTACCGTCCCGGGGGGCACGGGTATCCATTACCACAATACGGTAATAGGGCCGCTTTTTGGTCCCAAATTTTTTGAGCCTGATCCTTGCGCTCATTGAATACTCCTCCTCATCTATTTGCCGGCCATGGACGGATAATAGGTTGACTAACGCTTTACTATACCAGGATCGGAAAACTTCGTCAACGCCCCCGGCTTGGGCAATTCTAAGCACGAGCGGCCTCGGGGAAAGAAGAGCTTAACCACGGAGTAACACGGAGTTTCACGGAGTTTTTGCTAGACGGCTTTTTCTTCCTCCGTGTACTCCGTGGTGAATTTCCCGAAATAAGGACGGAGGGTACAAGCTAGAGGGTGGTTCGGGTGGTTCGTGGTAAATTTCTTTCTCTCTTACTAAAATTTTACCTTCAGGGCTTGCTTTTTCCGGTTTATGTGGTAGATTATTTCGGGAATTACGCATAGAGGAACATTTTGTGGTAGTTTTTTTGACAACCCGGTAAACTCTCTACTCCCAGTATCCCCATCGAAATACTAGGAATTATCCGCCGGCTTCCCCGGCGGCATTTCTGACGGCGCTTCCGCACGCTTGCGAATTGATTAAGGGCTGTCCCAATCCCGTATCGGCATTGTCCATTTTCTGGAAATGTTTTTCAAGCCCATAAAAATTAACTTCATCGCCGAACCGTTATGCGATTTGCCGCTTTTAATAACATATTTGAATATTATTATCTTTACAAATTGTCGCTAAAACCGAATCATTGGTTATTAATACACCATCATTTCTTCTGGTAACAACCATGTAAAACATATCATAAATTGAATGATTGTTATTTATTCCTTCTGAAAATGCCTCTTGCCAGAGTTCTTTGCCATCGATAAATTTATCCACATAATTTATTCCATCCTTTATATATTGTACGCATTCATCTTTGGTTAAAATATTTGCCCGGTAATATTTCCAAAAAGTATTTGTTAATTCAGAAATGTATAAATCCGGCGCTACAATAAGTGCAGCTTCCTGTAATAGGCTGCTAAATTTATCGGCCTTTTCTTTCTGTAAGAGAATTTCCATTGCCCCGCAGACATCAATCGCCCCTGTCATCTCTCCCTATCCTCACGAACCAGTTTTACGTAATCTACCGCTTGCGCATTTTGGGGTATATTCCGGGAAAATGTCTTTTCTATCGCAACTCTTCTTCGTTCCTTATTTGACATTTCTTCACCAAGCCCTTTTTTTATGAGAATAATTGTCTGTTGGGCTATTGTTCTATTCTGCCGGTGAGCTTCAAATGTAATTTCTTCATAAATATCCTCAGGGAAATCTCTTACTTGCAATAATGGCATATTTTCTCCTGCATACAATATACATACAATTGCAACAGATGTCAAGGATTTTTCCAAAAAATGTAAAAGGAACCATATTGAGCCTGTCCCAAACCTGTTGACTGTGCGCTGATGCGCACGGTTTTATACCCAATAGATTTTGGTTTGTCAGGCAAGGAAGTAGCTAATTCTTTGCCTCTTTTTCCAGTAAAAAAGGGCGCCGGACACTTCGAATTTTTTAAATTTTGTGTTGACAAAAAGGCACAGCACAGTATGTTATTCGTATATCCGATTAAACCTTTGGAGAAGAGGTAAAAAGTGACTTATACCAGTCCTGTGGATTCTCGTGCCCTCTGCAAGCATCCTCTCCGCCCCTCCACTCTCCATCGGAACACCAGGAATTACCCGCCGGCGGTTCCGCTAACGGAACCGCTAGATATCTTCCCCGCCGCGCTTGTATATCACTACTTTGGCCTCAAGAAGGGTCTTTGCCCAGGTGTTTTTTTACGGTATACTGCTAAGCTATGGATACCACAAAGGTCCGGGCCCTTCACTGGGCCGACGAAACGGCGGAAAAAATTATCCGGGAAAAAGGCCAAGACCCCGCCAAGGACCACTATACCTGCGCGTCGGGAATTACCCCTTCGGGGACCGTCCATATTGGGAATTTCCGGGAGATCATCTCCGTGGACCTGGTGGTCCGGGCCCTTAGGGACCGGGGCAAAAAAGTACGGTTTATTTATTCCTGGGACGATTATGATGTGTTCCGCAAGGTTCCGCTTAACATGCCGAACCGGGACGAATTAGAAAAATACCTGCGCTTTCCCATCACCATGGTTCCCGATCCCTGGGAAAGGGACGAAAGTTACGCCCGGCACCATGAAATGGACATTGAGACGGCGCTTCCCCTGGTGGGGATCCACCCGGAATTTTTGTACCAGGCAAAGAATTACCGCTGCGCAAAATATGCCGGGGGGATCCGCCGCGCCCTGGAACACCGGGAGCTTTTAAAAAATATTCTAAACACATACCGGGACGGGGAGCACAAGATCCAGGGCGAATGGTGGCCCGTCAGCGTCTTCTGCGATAACTGTAACAAGGACGAAACAGACATAGAAGGCTGGGATGGGGAATGGAAGCTTCGTTACCACTGTACCGCCTGCGGCCACAGGGCCGAGGAGGATCTTCGGGAGGCTAAGGGGGTTAAGCTTGGCTGGCGGATAGACTGGCCCATGCGCTGGGAGTACGAGCGGGTCGATTTTGAGCCCGCGGGGAAAGACCACCACAGCCAGGGGGGATCCTTCGATACGGCCCGGCATGTGTGTAAGGATGTATACGGCTGGGACGCTCCCGTAAGCTTTCGCTACGACTTTATCGGCATCAAGGGAACTCCGGGAAAAATGTCCAGTTCCAAGGGAAAGGTCATCGATCTGCCGGATGTCCTGCGGGTTTATACGCCCGAACTAGTCCGGTATCTTTTTGCCGGCACCCGGCCCAACACGGAGTTTACCATCTCCTTTGATCTTGATGTGATTAAGATATACGAAGATTACGATAAGACGGAACGGATCGCCTGGGGGGACGAAAAAGCAAAGGATCCGGGGACCTTTCTAAAAGAAAAGCGGATATATGAACTTTCCCAGCTGCCGGAGGGCGAAACAAGCGCCATGCCCCCCTTCAAGCCCTATCAGGTTTCCTTTCGCCACCTTTGCAGCCTGATCCAGATTGCCGATGGGAATATTGACAAGGCCCTGGAAGGAATTAAAAACAAGGGCGCCGGTTCCGGGGCGCTTCCGGGGGAGGAGCAAATTCCTCTGCTGCGGGCCCGGAGCCGCTGCGCCAAATACTGGGTGGAAGAATGCGCCCCGGAGGAATTCCGCTTTCGGCTGCGAAGGCCCGGAGAAGGACCGGATGCGCCGGAGGGGCTTGACGAAAAAGCCCTGGCCGGGGTACGGCTGCTGCGGGATACGGTGGTGGCGGACATTGGCCGGTTTAGGGATGATAAATCCTGCGCCGAGGCTATTTATCTTTGCGCCGAAAAGGCGGGACTGGAGGGTAAAGAAATGTTCCGTGCGGCCTACCGGGCTCTTATTGGCAAGGATCAGGGGCCCCGGCTGGCAAATTTTTTACGCACCGTAGAGCAGGACCGGCTAATGGCGATACTGGCGGCGTATTAGTTTTAAGCCCGGCGGCTTACCCCTGCGCGGCCCCTCCTCTTATTCTACCGACGCTTCGTTGGCCGCCTTCCCTTCCCGGGTATAGATTCTTCGGGGATTGTTCGGATCGAGCCGCCGTTCGCCCCGGTAAAAGAAAACATACTGGTACGTGCCCGGCGGCAGGGGCAGGGAAAGGGTATAGCGGCCGGGGCTTACTTCCCGCAGTTCGTACATAAAGGGATCCCACCGGTTAAAGGAACCGGCCACGGTAACGGTTTCTCCGGTTTCGGCATAAAACGTAAATGTTAAGGCGCCCGGGGGCCCCCGGTTCGGAGAATCGGGCCGCTTAATGGGCGGCAGGGCCACCACCGAGCGGACTATCCCCGAATTCGGATCCCTCCGGTAATGGGGGTTCAGCGGATCCCGCACCCAAAGCCCGTCGATGACAAGCCGGTATTCCAGGTCCCCCCTTAGCTCTTCGGGGACCCTGTAGATATAAAAGAGTATCCCCGAGTCCCGGTATAAATCCGCGGGGGGCTTTTCCTTAATCCAGGGCCCGGAGTTTTCGTTGGAGACCATGAGCTTCCTGAACCAGTAGACCTTGCTGAATCCTTCGTGGGCAAAGGCAACGCCCACCCGTCTATACGAAGAGGGGGCGGTAAAAATAACCGCGTCTTCCAGGACATAGGGTTTATCCGGCGCCTGTACCTGCAGCAGGTGATCAATAAACCGGAAAGAATCTGTATCCGCCGCTCCAATAGTGCCGATAATAAGCGTAAGGAGTATTCCGCCGCATAAGGTTTTCATTTGTTCTTTACTAATATCGGTTAATACTCCAATATCTTAATTATGCCGTCGCTTGAACAGTTGGAAGAATTTAAATCCTCTTTTAAGGACGTGGCCAACGAAGCCCTGATTATGGGCAAGAATCAGTTGCCCATGGAAAACGTGGAACTGCCGGATACCGCCCCCCCTTCTCCTTTTCCCGAAGGCTTGGAACGTCCGCCGGACACGGGGACGCCCGGTCTTCCGGACCTAAATCAAGATTTGCCCCCTCCGGATTTTTCCGGGTTTGATACGGAAGGTGATTTTGGCCTTAGCGATCTGATTGGGACGGAGGATATCTTGTCCGGATCCGGGGAAGTTCCCGGGGGGGAACCGGGCGGCATGCCCGAAGACCTGTTAAGCGGCTTTGCGGAGGACCTGGAAACCGGCGGTCTTCCCGCGAATGATGACGCGGGCGGCCGGGCTGGTCCCGCCGGCACGGAAAACGAAACCCCCGCGGGTACGGATTTTTCCGGGTTTGACCTTCCCGAATTTCCTGACATTGATTTATCTCAGGCTGTGGATATGGGCAGTGAGGATAGAACCGCCCCCCTCAACATAGAAACCGGTGAGCCCGGTTTTGGAGCGGACGCCGGTTTTGGGGCCGATGATTTTGGCGCCGGTGATTTGGGCGCCGGTGATTTTGGTCAGGGCGAGGCCGCGGAACCCGGTATAGAGCTGGGGACCGAACTGCCCGGCGGCGCCGATTTCGGCGGCGCCGATCTCGGGGCGGGCGCCGGTTTCGGCGATGCGGACGCCGGGTTCGGCGATGCGGACGCCGGTTTTGGCGCCGGTGATTTTGGCGTCCCTGATTTTGGTCAGGGAGAGGCAACGGAACCCGGTATAGAGCTGGGGACCGAACTGCCCGGCGGCGCCGAGATCGGCGGCGCCGATTTCGGGGCGGACGCCGGTTTCGGAGCGGGTGCCGATCTCGGCGGCGCCGATCTCGGGGCGGACGCCGGTTTCGGCGATGTGGACGCCGGCTCCTTCGGGGCGGGCGCCGGTTTTGGCGGCGCCGAGATCGGCGATGCGGACCTCAATTTGCCGGACCTGGAGGACGAAGGGGCCGCGGGGGATGTGTCTTCATCCGGGCCCGAGTTTACCAATGATAATCTGGGACCCCTGGGACCGGAGGAACTGATTTCCTCCGAAGGGGGTTCCGCCGATTCCTTTGACAGCTTTAGCCCTACGGGGATGGACTGGCAGGCTTCCAAGGAGGAGGCGCCCGATTTTTCCGCCCAGGATGACTTTGGGGATTTTTCGCTGCCCGGATTTGACGACACCCTTACCGGTCCCGCCCCCCGGACCAGGCCCCAGGCCGCAGGATCGGCGGTTCCGGGAGGTTCGGACGACATAGAAGAAATTCGCCTTAGCGAAGAAGAATATGGCCGGCTGCAGGACACCCTTTCCGCTTACCCGCTTAACCTGCGCATTGCCTGTGAGGAACTAATCTCGGAACAGGCGGTGGCCCCGGATCTGATGTCGGCGCTGGTAAAGCTTTTGACCCGCGGCGCCCCGGCAAAAGAAACCGCGTCCCTGGCGGGGAAGATCCTGGGCCGGAACATCCCCATCCCAAAGGGATACATCAAGCAGACCGGAGAAGAACTGGAAGCGGAGCAGGGAAGCTTTGGATATATCTTTGTTCACAGTTTTCTTCCGATCCTGCGGTTCTTCGGCGCCATTGCCCTGGTGGTTCTTTCCATGGCGTACCTGTCCTGGCGTTTTATTATAACCCCCTGGCAGGCCGAAAAGCTTTACAAGCAGGGATACGAGACCCTCCAGGCCGGAGAATATATCCGGGCAAACGAGTTGTTCCGGCAGGGTTTTGAAAAATACCGGATGAAGAAATGGTTTTACCGTTACGCGGAAGGATTTCGGGATGAACGCCAATATATCTACGCGGAGCGTAAATACGACGAGCTGCTGCGGGCCTATCCCCGGGATAAAAAGGGCGCCCTGGATTATGCAGCCCTGGAAAGCAATTACATAAAGAACTATGAAAAAGCGGATCGGATTATTCGCACCAATATTTTGGACTACGCGGTCAACGACCGGGAAGGGCTTATTGCCCTGGCAGAAAACAACCTAGCCTGGGCGGCAACCGATCCGTCCCGGTACGAGGAAGCCCGGGCCGCCTATGCCCGGCTCTTGGAACGTTACGGCCGGCAGGATCCCTTTCTGGAAGGAATGCTTAAATACTTTATCAGAACCGATAAGCTTAACGAGGTGCTTCCGCTGCAGGCCTATTTTATGGAGAATCCTAAAAAACGGAAGATTTCTGTTCCCGCCCTGGCGGAACTGGGGGGGTATCTTCTGGACAAACGATTTGGCGAAGAAGAAGGCGTCCCGGATGAATACATCGGTCAAATAGACGGAATCAGGGACGTGCTGCTTCGGGCAATCAATGCGGATGGAACCTACCCGGAATCCTATTATCATTTAGCCCGGTACTATAACCGTTACGGTTCCACATCCGAAGAACGGCAGTCTCTGGAACAGGCGATACGGATCTTCGACGGCGCCCCGGAAGAAAATTCCAAACGGGTGGCATACCGGATAGATTCCCACCGCCGGTATGCGGAGGTTTTAATTAACGCCAGGGAATTTTTCCCCGCCGAAGAAGAATTTATCCGGGGCCTTAGGATCTATGAAGACGCCCGGGCCAGGCAGGTCCTTAAAACAGACGGCGAATTTGGGCGGCTGTACACCGGTTTGGGGGATCTGGAATTCTTTGCCAAAGACGGCAACATGGAAGCGGCCCTGCGCTTTTACCAGGAAGGGGAACGAAACGGCTGGGCGCCCCCGGAAATCCAATACCGCATGGGGGCTGCCCATTATCAGCTTGAACAATGGGAAGAGGCCCTGCAGCGTTTCTTTGCCCTGAGTCCCTTTATGCCGAACAATAAAAGGCTGCTTTATGCGCTGGGGAATGTTTCGTACCTGCGGGGAAATTATTTTGCCGCCCAGGGCTACTATAACCGGCTTATGGACTTGCTGGACGCCGAACGGGTCCGCTTTCCCAACTTAATGCCCGGCAGCCGTCCGGAAGAAATGGACCTGGCGGAGCGGATCATGGTGACGGATAACAATCTGGGTGTAACCCTGGAAGCCCTTACCCGGATAAGCGGCGATACAAGTTACCGTACCCGGGCCCTGGGGCTTTTTTCCGAATCCATCCGGGCCTGGGATGTGCTTACCCGGAATCCCGAAACCATGACCCGCATGAGGCCCTTTAAAGACCTCTATGGTCCCGGGATTAACCTCGCGTACCTTAACGCCCAGAATATACAGCGTCCCAGCCCGAATTATGAACAGCAAATTTTTATGCGCATAGACAGGGATGTCCTGGAATTTTCCACCTGGGAAAATTTAATTCCCCGGGATTACCGGCTTTCGGATCAGATACAGGGGACGGAATAGGTTTCGATTTGCGGCGGCGCGGAAATTGCCGGGGCCCCGGTAATCAGTAGCCCAGCCGGGCAGCCTCGGCAAAATCCGCCTTGGCCTGGCTTGTATTTCCCGTGATGGAGTAAACCGTTCCCCGGTTGTGCCAGGCCAGGGCATAATCCGGCTTAAGCCTAATCGCCGCTGAAAAATCCCGGATGGCCTCTTCGTCTTTTTCTTTATAGTACCAGGCGGTTCCCCGCTGATTATAGGCCGAAGCGCTATGGGGTTCCAGTTGAAGCAGCCGGGTAAAATCTTCAATGGCCCTGTCGTATTGCCCCTGGATCCGGTAGGAATAACCCCGGTTATACAGGGCGTCGCCGTAATCTTTCTTAAGCGCCAGGGCCCGGGTGTAATCGACTACGGCGCTGCCGTGATCCCCCCTTTGGGCATGGATATAACCCCGGTAATTGTAGGCCGCGGCGCTGTCCCGTTTAAGGGAGACTGTTTTATTGTAATCTTCCAGGGCCCGGTTAAAATCCCCCTTGATCTGGTACGTTCTGCCCCGGGAAAAAAGGGCCTCCGCATAATCGGGCTTTAAGGCCAAGGCCCTGTTGTACTCTGACAAAGCCCTGTCATAGCTGCCCTGGCTTAAGTACCGTTCGCCCAAGATAAAAGAAACCTGATACTGCTCCATACCCATCTTAAGCAGTATCGCGGGGTCCACGGTTTTATAGTTCACCGGGTTAAGTTCGCCGATAAAGACCCCCCGGCCCGATCCGCTTCTTATGCTGCTTAAGGATGAAAGGGATTCGCCGCCGCTTTGCCCGGCCCCTGTTTCCCCTGTCCTGGCGGCCGTACTTTGGGCGGGCGGAGCCCCGGCCTCCCCGGTCTTTGGCAAAGCCGGAGCGCCGGGGGCCGCCGCTTCGGTCTTTTGTATAGATTCCGCCGGGGATACAGCCGGGGCGGCTTCTGCCGCGGATCCGCCGGCGTCCCCGCGGCAGCCGGTGAATAATGCCGGGAGCAGCGCCGCATACACCGGAAAGAAAAACAGGGGCCCCTTAAAAATCCGGCGGGTCCCCAGGGCGCGTTTAAAAAGAAATTTAAAATACCGGGCCATGGGGGAGAATATACTACGGTTTTGTGTAAAAATCAACCGCAAGACACAGACACGGAATTTATCAAACCCGAATTTACGGGGTGTTCACATAATCCTCTTCCGGTTCAAACTCCGGGTTTCCCAGCAGTTTTTGTGCATCCGGTTCCGGCAGCGATTGAACGTGTTTTAGCCGCCGTTCAATCTGCCGGGATCTGGTTCCGGTCTTTGCCAATTCTTCGCTGGCGCTGTCAAGTTTCCGTTTTGCGGCCTCTAAAACTTCGGCGAATTTTCCGAACTGTGTTTTAACGGCGCCCAGTAAATCCCATATTTCGCTGGTTCTTTTTTCCACCGCCAGGCTCCTAAATCCCATTTGCAGGCTGTTTAAAAATGCCGAGATTGTCGTGGGCCCTGTGATGGTTATTTTAAATTCGTTCTGGATCCCTTCAAAAAGAGTCGGTATGCGCAACACTTCCGCATACAATCCTTCAAAGGGTAAAAACATTATGGCAAATTCAAGCGTATGGGGCGGATCGACGTATTTTTCATGGATGTCCCTTGCATATTTTCTTATTTTGCTTTCCATGTCTTTCTTTGAATGCATAATTACCTGCGTATCGCCGGTATCATAGGCGGACATAAGGGCTTCGTAATCTGCGCTTGGAAATTTTGAGTCAATCGGCAGCCATATAAATTTGCCCGGCTCTTCTTTGCTTGGAATTTTTATGGCAAATTCAACAATCTCGCCGCTTCCTTCTTTTGTTTTAACATTCTCCGCATATTGACTTGGGGCAAGAAGCTGTTCGAGTATTGCCCGAAGCTGGTATTCTCCCAGGACTCCCTTTGTTTTAACATTGGACAGCACTTTTTTTAAATCCCCGACGCCGGTGGCCAGGGTTTGCATTTCTCCCAAACCCTTTTGAACCCTGTCCAGGTTGTCGCTTACCAGCTTAAAAGATTCCGTTAGCCGTTTTTCCAATGTATCGTGCAGCTTTTCATCCACGGTCTTTCGCATTTCTTCGATTTTTATGCCGTTGTCTTGTTGAATTTCCGTTAATTTTTTTTCTATGGTTTCTCTGTTTTTCTCGAAAACCGCGGCGGTTTCTTTTGTTAATGCGTCAATCCGGGTAGAAAATTTTTCTTCAAAGTTTTTTAATGATATGGTTAATTCTTCTCTGATGTATCTTATTTTGTTGTCCACAAGCCCCATAAAATTTGTTATGGATTGATTGAATTTTTCTTCAAAGGATTTAAGGGATAAGGACAACTCTTCCCTAATGTCCTTGGCGGATCTGTTTAATTCTTCCCGGTTTTGGCCGAATTCTTCCCGCAGGGTGTTTTCGCTTTTATCGATCTTTTTTTCATATTCCGCCAACTTTAAAAGCACATATTCCTGGGAATGTTTTTTATCCCCCGCCGCTTTAATAAGGAACAAAACAAGATGTAAAATAACAAGCCCCGGGACTATTAGGGCGGCGATTATGTTCAGGTCCATGGATCCTCCTCCTATGAGCATCCCGTGGTGTTTCCACAGGTGTCGCACTTCATACAGGTACCGTTCCGGATCAGCGTAAGGGATCCGCAGCTGGGGCAGGGGTCTCCTTCGTAGCCCTTAAGCCGGGCCAGGGTAATACGCTGGGCCGCCTCTTCCGGAATCTCTTTCGGGGCCCCGCCCAGGGGCGCGGCATGGGCCGTTCCATGTTCAATTCCGCGCTTTGGCCCTCCCGGCTTGCGGCGCTTTGTTTCGGGGCCTTCAAATTCTGCGGCGGTCTCGTCTTTGGTGCCGGTGGATAAAAGATCTTCGGGTTTTATCTGTCCCAGATCCGTCCGCTTTAAGTAGCTGATCGCCAGATCCCGAAAGATATAATCGATTACGCTGGTGGCCATTTTTACATAGTCGTGGCCCTGGACAATGCCGTTGGGCTCAAACCGGCTAAAGGTAAAGGCGTCCACATATTCCTCCAGGGGCACCCCGTATTGCAGGCCCAAAGAAACGGCGATGGCAAAACTGTTAAGAAGGCTTCGAAACGCGGCCCCTTCCTTGTGCATGTCCAGAAAAATTTCTCCCAATTTACCGTTGTCGTATTCACCGGTACGGATAAAGATCGAATGGCCGCCTATTTTTGCCTTTTGGGTATATCCCGAACGGCGGTTGGGAAGAGGCCTGCGAAGCCCCCGGATGTCGCTGCGGCGGCGGTCAAAACGAACCGGGGCGTCCAAATCCCGCTGCAGGGCCAGGATCGTATCCGCCAGGGGATCCAGCCCGGGGGTAAAAGAAGAAAGGGGCTGGGATAATTTTGAACCGTCCCTGTACAGGGCCACCGCTTTTAAGCCCCTTTTCCAGGCCAGCGTATAGGCGCCCTTGACATCTTCGTAATTTGCCGTATTAGGCATATTGATGGTTTTGCTGATTGCCCCGCTTATAAAAGGCTGAACCGCCGCCATCATCTCTACATGGGCCTGCCAGGGTATGGAACGGCTGCCGTTTTTTCCCGAAGGGGTGGCGGTGTCAAATACCGGAAGGTCCTTAAGCTTAAGACCCGGCGCCCCTTCAAGTCCCATGGTTCCACAGACATGGATCTCCGCTTCGGCAATTTCCTGCTCGCTAAATCCCAGGTGTTTTAAAAGACTAAATCCCGGCAGGGACCAGGTGGATTCGGGAACCCTCAGATTTTTCTCCACAAAATTTTTCCCCAGGATCCAGGGATTAAAGACCCCCTCCAGGGACAGGGCGTTTGCCACTGCCGCTTCTGCGGCGGCGATGGCTTCGGCGGTAAAGCCTTTTTCCGCCAGGCGCCCGGGATTGATCGCCGGGGCGCCCGTAAGGGTTTTGTGGCCCGTGGCGTAAAAAGTAATGGCGTCGATTTCGCTTTTTTTGTACCCCAGAGATTCCAGGGCCCCGGGAACCGATTGGTTGATGATTTTAAAGTATCCCCCGCCGGCAAGTTTTTTGAATTTTACCAGGGCAAAATCCGGTTCAATCCCGGTGGTGTCGCAGTCCATAAGAAGGCCTATGGTCCCCGTGGGGGCCAGGGCGCTTACCTGGGCATTGCGGAACCCCCGGGCCTCTCCCAGTTCCAGCGCCTGGTCCCAGGCATGCCGGGCCGCTTCCAGCAGTTCCGCGGGGCATTTAGCCGGATCTATGGGCCGGGGAAGCGTATGCAGGGCCTCGTATTCTTCCGGCCCGGCGTTGTAAGCCGCCCGGCGGTGGTTCCGCACTACCCGGAGCATGGCCTCGCGGTTTTCACCGTAGCGGCTAAAGGGCCCCAGGGCGGCGGCCATCCGGGCCGACTGGGTATATGCTTCGCCGGTAAGAATCGCGGAAAGCGCCGCGGCCACCGCCCGGCCCTCTTCCGAATCGTAGGCCAGGCCCATGACCATAAGCAGGCTTCCCAGGTTGGCGTAGCCTAGTCCCAGGGTCCGGTACTGGTAAGAAAGTTCCGCGATTTTGGGGGCAGGAAATTGCGCCATGACCACCGAAATTTCCAAGATGGTGGTCCAAATGTCGATGGCGTGAAGATACCCCCGGATGTTAAAGGATTTTCTCGCTCTGTCGTAAAAGTGAAGCAGGTTTACCGACGCCAAATTACAGGCCGTGTCGTCCAGGAACATGTACTCCGAACAGGGATTACTGGCCCGGATCTCTCCCCCCCCGGGGCAGGTGTGCCAGTCGTTGATGGTGGTATGGTATTGAAGCCCCGGATCGGCGCACTGCCAGGCGGAACGGGCCACCAGGGTCCAGATGTCCCGGGCCCGTACGGTTTTTACAGTCCCCCCCGATATCCGCCCGGTAAGGTCCCAGTTTTTATCCTCTTCCAGGGCCTTCATAAATTCATCGCTTACCCTAAGGCTGTTGTTAGAGGACTGCCCCGATACGGTATTATAGGCTTCGTCGTCCCAGGCGGTGGAAAATACCGCCGGTTCCGGGGAATCCCCCTGTTCAATCCGGCGAAGCAGTTGGTAGAGGTAGGAAAGGGGAATCTGATCCATCAGGGCCGATCTAAGGGCTTCGGCCAGTTCGTGGTTTTTTTCTATAGTAAAAGCGTCCTTTTGCGGGCCCCGGAATGAAGCGGCGGCCTTTTCCAGGGCCCCCAGATGTTTTTTGATCGCCAGGGATCCGGTAACCATGGAGGCCGCCTTGTGTTCCTCTTCGGCTTTCCAGTTTATGTACTTTTCCACATCCGGGTGATCCACATCCAGGGTAACCATTTTTGCCGCCCGCCGGGTGGTGCCGCCGCTCTTAATGGCCGAAGCGGACCGATCCCCTATTTTAAGAAACGACAGCAGCCCCGAAGACACCCCGCCGCCGGAAAGCTTTTCGTCGGATCCCCGAAGCCGGGAAAAATTGGACCCCGTACCGGAGCCGTACTTAAAAAGCCGGGCTTCCCGGGTTACCAGATCCATAATGCCCCCTTCGTTTACCAGGTCGTCCTCTATGGAAAGAATAAAGCACGCATGGGGCTGGGGCCGTTTGTAGGCGCTGCCGGATTTTTTTGTTTCCCCGGTGGCCGGGTCGGTATAGTAGTGCCCCTGGGCAGGGCCGTCTATGCCATACACCGCATAGAGCCCGGTATTGAACCATTGGGGACTATTGGGGGCCCCCATCTGGCGGGCCAGCATATAGCAGGTTTCATCGTAAAAAGCCCGTTCATCCTGGGGGCTGTCAAAAAAACCGTTTTCCCGGCCCCAGCTTATCCACGTATAGGCCAGACGGTGAAAGACCTGGCGGGCATCGTGCTCCGCCCCGTCATCGGGCAGGACCCCGCCGGGATCATCCGGGCCCTGACTGCCGGCCCAGTCCCGCCAGAGGTACCGTTTGTCCCCAGGAACCCCCGCCTTGCGGAAGTACTTCTGGGCCAGAATATCGCTGGCAATTTGGCTCCAAAAGACAGGAACTATTACCGTCTCCTCCCGGAAAATCGCCTTTCCGTCAGGATTACGGATCTCGCTCCGTCTTTTTTCCCAAACAATATCTTTATATGGTCCGGATTCCGGACTGGTAAAAAAACGTTGTACAGTCATAATTTTCCCCGGTATTGGTTTCGATATATGAAGAGGATTATCCCATATATGGAGTATGTTTTTAATACAATACACCATATAAAGGGTTATGTCAACATGTTGTCAACAGGTTGTCGCCGTTCAGTAGAAATGAGCCCTATTTCCGTTCAGTAGAAATGCTACCCTGCGTTCAGTAGAAATGAGCCCTTAAATTTCCTGTTTGGCGGGGTAGCAAGCGGATTATTCATCG
>JAITKV010000036.1 GCA_031278215.1 Spirochaetaceae bacterium | reverse complement strand
ATAGAATTTATTTCACAATTATGTAAAACGTGTACAATAGTGCATTATTTTCAGAATGTAATATGCTTATTAGTGAAGAACGCCAAGATCCTTTTGAAACTTCAAAGAGAAAATGCTATGCTCGCCGATACGGAATCCGCCCCCGCCCGCCTGCCCATGAAGCGAAAAAGGGGTTAGGGTAAGGGTTTTTGCGGGTTCAATGCGGGGGCGCTGCCTTGAAAAAAATATGACCTTGGAAGGTGTTGAAATAAAAAAGGCGGTTTTATTTTTTGCGGTTTCTCTGTTTGTGTGTTTTTCGGTTTTCTCTCAAAATGTAAGAGATTTTGAGTATAGTGTTAATAATGGCGGTATAACCATTACAGGATATAAGGGCAGTTTGAAAGATATAGGAACTTGTAACAAATTTTGTGTAGCCGCCTATACCGCCACAAGGGTATGGGAAGCATGACCAGGGTAAAAAACAAACGCAAACCGCCGCAACGGGAAAACCGGCAAAGAACTAAGAACCGGCGGCGGGAACATCTTTTGCCGGGCGCCGCCGGTTCAGCCGTTCCGGTGCTCCGGGTAAAGGCGCCGCTTCCATTCCGAGGGGGCAATGCCGGTCTTGTTTTTAAAGAGCCGGGAAAAATAGTACTGATCCTCAAAGCCCAGGCTTAGGGCCGCCTTTTTAACGGACACGTCTTCCTGCTCCAGGAGCCGTTCTGCCCGGTATATTTTTAGCTGGATAAAGTATTGATGGGGGGTCATGGCGGTATAGGTCTTAAAGATTTCGTTAAACCGGGACGCGCTAATGCCCAGTTCATCGGAAATATCCGGCAGGCTTATGGAGCTTTCTACCCGGGATTCCATCAGAAACTTGGCCCTTTCCACGATCTGCTGATAATAATTGGGCTTGTCTCCCCGGCGCTGGTGGGTAAGCATCTCTGCCAGAATGGTAAGGATGGCCGAACAGCTTCGCAGCTGGTAGAGGGGCTGCTGGGTTTTTACTTCTTCCAGGATCCGTTTGTAGATGGCCAGCAGATCGTTCCGCAGGCCTATGTCAAAAAAAATATGCCGGGGACTGATTATTCCTTCCACCAGCATCCGGGTAAAATAGTCCCCCATAAAACCCACCCAGTATTCCTCCCAGCCTGTTTCCGGCAGGGGGCTGTAGGAATGTAAATGTCCCGGCAATACAAAGATAACGGAGCCGGGCCGGACCTTGTACCGGGTTCCGTCGGCATTAAAGATTCCCTCTCCCTGGGTAATGTATACAATTTGGAATATGGGAAGAATACGTCCCGTGGCCACAGAGCGGAAGGGGGCGGGGTGGTCCACCCGGTTACGGGGATAGCTTACATGGGCCGGGGTAATTACGGTCCCTGCGGTGGTACAGATCATTCCCAGCTTTTCATCCTCGTCGCTTACCGGCAGGTAGTGAAAAACAGAATCCTGTCCTTCATGGCAACTACTCATACCTTGTTAAAATAACAGATTTTTTCCATTATAACAAGAAGAAAATCCATTTACGGCGGAGAATTCCGGCTTGATACTAATACCATGGCTGGTGAAAAGACCTCCAATGCCCTGTCCCATACGGTCTTGCCCGCAGCCCAGGGGGAGGGGGTTCCGGTAATAATTCTAAACCTCCAGCCCGTGCCGGCCCATCACGTGCTATTGGGGTGGGTCATGGGGCCGGAAACCTTAGTAAATTTGCATTTTTGGCGGGGCTGGAAATTGTGCGGATCTAACATGGCTGCACGAGGGGGTTTTAGTGGCTAAATATATATTGGAACTTAAAAACATACACAAGTCTTTTCCCGGGGTTAAGGTGCTTGAGGATGTTCATTTTGAGCTTTTCCCCGGTGAAATTCACGCCCTGATGGGGGAAAACGGCGCAGGCAAATCTACCCTGATTAAGATTATCAGCGGGGTGTACCAAAGCGACGGCCAGGGAGAAATCTACCTTGACGGGGAACAGGTGCATGTCCGTTCCCCCCTGGACGCCCAGGCCCTGGGGATTGCCGCGGTGCACCAGCATGTTACAAGCTTTCCCGATCTGTCGGTGGCGGAAAATGTTTTTATAGGCCACGAAAAGATCCGCTCCTTTGCCAAGGTGATTGACTGGAAGGCCATGAACAAACAGGTCAATGATCTGCTGGAACAACTGGACGCAAAATTCGACAGCCGGGTCCAGATGGGCAGCCTTTCCGTGGCCCAGCAGCAGATTGTGGAAATAGCCAAGGCCCTGTCTGCCAATGCCAGGATCATTATCATGGACGAGCCCACCGCGGCGCTGACCACCCAAGAAAGCGAAGATCTTTATGGTATTATAAGGGATCTTAAGCAAAAGGGGGTTTCGATCATCTTTATCTCCCACCGGTTCGAAGACATGTATACCATTGCCGACCGGGTTACGGTGATGCGGGACGGCAGGTGCGTAAACACCTGGAATGTACCGGAAGTGAACGACAATACCATGGTAGTGGCCATGGTGGGGCGGGAAATTACCCAGTTCTTTCCCAAGCGGAATGTAAAGCCCGGCGAAGAAATTTTCCGGGTTGACCGTCTTTCCCGGACCGGATTTTTTAAAGATGTAAACTTTAACCTGCGCCGGGGAGAAATCCTGGCCCTCACGGGTCTGGTGGGATCGGGCCGTACCGAGGTATGCGAGGCAATCTTTGGCGTTACCGTCTATGACGAAGGGACCGTGATGTTAAACGGCAAATCCCTGGGCCGGGGGGATCCCGCCGCATCCATCGGCGCCGGCATAGGCTACCTGCCCGAAGACCGGCACAAGCAGGGTTTGGTGCTGCCCTGGGAAATTTCCAAAAACATTACCCTTAGCAGCTTGAACCAGTTTGCCACCCGGGGCTGGATCAATCTAAAAAAAGAAAGCGCGGCGGCCAAGACCCTGGGAGAAAAACTTAAAATTAAAGCCCAGAGCGTGTACGACAGGGTGTCTACCCTTTCCGGGGGCAACCAGCAAAAGGTTATTGTGGCCAAACTTTTAAATTCCGATATGAAGGTGCTTATCCTTGATGAACCCACCAAGGGGGTGGACGTGGGGGCAAAATTCAGCATCTATGAAATTATGAACGAACTGGCCGCCGGGGGATACGGCATCATCATGGTTTCCTCCGAACTGCCCGAAGTGCTGGGGATCAGCGACCGGGTAGTGGTAATGAAAGAAGGCAGGGTAACGGCAACCATGGATACAAAAGAGGCCACCCAGGAAACAATACTGCGGTATGCCGCCATGCAGAATCCGGCGGCCGAATATGTTCAGGCCCCGGAGGCATAGGAGACTCTATGGAATCTATCGAGACAGAAAAAAAGGAAGTCCGTACCGAACGGTTTCGGGAACTGGGGCTTATTGTTTTTATCGTGGTAATATTGGTGCTTATCCAGATGCGCAACAGGGAATTCCTTACGCTCCTTAATATCGGCAATCTGCTGACAAACACCGCGATCCTCAGCATTCTTTCGGTGGGAATGATGATGGTCCTTTTAACCGGCGGCATAGATCTGTCCATAGGGGCCTCCATGGCCTTTACGGGGATGGTAACGGCCATGACCGTTAAGGCCAATCCCAATATTCCGGTGATCCTGTTGATATTAGAAAGCGTCGGCATCGGCGCCTGTATAGGGCTGGTTGTGGGAACCCTGATCGCCCGGTTTTCGATCCTTCCCATTATTGCCAGTCTGGGACTAATGAATATTATGCGGGGCCTTACCTATGTGGTGTCCGGCGGGGCCTGGGTCAGCGCGTACCAGATGCCGGCCCATTTTAAGGCCTTTGCCACCGGCAAGGTGTGGGTCGTGAATAACCTGGTGGTTATCGCGGTGCTTATCTATATTTTGTTTTATTTCTTTATCAACTTTACCAGAAGCGGCAGGCGCATTTACGCGGTGGGCTCCAGCCCCGAAGCGGCAAGGGTGGTGGGGCTTCCGGTTAAGCGCATAACCCTGATGGTTTACATCCTTATGGGCGCCCTGGCGGGTCTTACGGGGATCCTGTGGGTGGCCAAGTTCGCCTCCGCCCAGGGGGATACCGCCGTGGGATATGAAATGAATGTTATTGCCTCCTGTGTGCTGGGGGGCGTCAGCGTATCCGGCGGCCGGGGAAAGGTTTTTGGACTTCTGCTGGGGGTAATCCTCTTTGGGATCCTGGCCAATGCCCTGCCCCTTATCAATGTGTCTTCCTTTTGGCAGCAGGCTATCCAGGGTTTTGTAATCATCTTCGCAATAATTACGAATGTGATGATTAAACGTAACAACGACCGGGCGGTGCTGCACCGCCGGGTGATATAGGAGTTCTCCATGGATACAAAAATCCTGGCCACACAAAGGCCCTGGAATATCATGCGGGTAAAGAATTTTTTGTTTCAATGGGAATGGCTGCTGGTGGTGGTGTTTATCGTTATCAACGTTATTAACAGCCTGCTTTCCCCCTATTACCTTGATTCCAACACCTTTCTTAATACTCCCAGGAGTTTTCTTGACAAGGCCTTTATTGTGCTTCCCATGATGCTGGTAATTATTCTGGGGAACATCGATATTTCGGTGGGCTCTATTGTGGCCCTTAATTCGGTGCTGATGGCGGTGATCTACAATGCGGGGCTTCCCATGGGGGCGGCCATAGTAGCGGCGCTGCTTATCGGCGCCGCCCTGGGGGGCATTAACGGTCTGCTGCAGGTAAAATTCCCCGAACTGCCGGCCATGATCATTACCCTGTCCACCATGACGATTTACCGGGGCCTGGCCTATGTGATACTCCAGGATCAGGCCTCCGGGGGATTCCCCAAGTGGTTTTCTTTTTTGGCCTGGGGAAATGTGGGGCCCTTTCCCTTGATATGTATCGTATTTGTGGTCGCCGCGCTGATATTCGGCCTGGTGCTTCACTGTACAAGTTTTGGCCGGCTGGTGTACGGCATGGGCAACAACCTTAAGGCCTGTAAATATTCTGGGATTAGGACAGACCGGATCATCCTGACGGTGGGGCTCTTAACGGGCCTTATGTCGGCGGTCTGCGCGGTCTTTTTAACCTCCCGGATGGGCAGTACCAGGCCCAATATCGCCCAGGGCTACGAACTGGATGTAATTGCCATGGTGGTTCTGGGGGGTGTAAGTACTTCCGGCGGCGCCGGGCGTATTGCCGGCCCCCTGCTGGCGATTTTTATTATCGGGTTTTTAAATTACGGTCTTGGGCTGGTTAACGTGTCGGCGCAGATGATTCTTATTGTGCTGGGCCTGCTTTTGGTGATGTCGGTTCTGATAATGAATCTGCGTACCATAGGTAAGAAATCCGCATAGCGGGTTTAATATATGTTTTGGAGTTTAGGAGGAAAAAGATGAATCAAAAAAAATTGTGGTTCCTGGGGGCCCTGGCGGTCATTGGGACATTGGTACTGGCGGCAGGATGCAAACCTTCGGAGGACGCCCAAGGAGCGGGAAGTAATCAGTACGCCATTTTGTTTAAGAGCACCGGAAATCCTTTTGGCGAAAGGGTAATGGGGGGTTTTGAGGAAGGCATAAAGGAGCAGGGTTTTGAGGCCATACTCCGGGCGCCGGATCTGCCCACCGCGGAGGCTCAAATACAGATGATCGAACAGCTTATTGCCCAGCGGGTAGCGGCCATTTGTATTTCGGGAAACGACTTTGACGCCCTTCAGCCGGTTTTAACCAACGCCATAAGCCAGGGGATTAAGGTGGTTTCTTTGGATTCTGCGGTTAATCCCGCGAGCCGGATGGTCCACGTAAATCAGGCGGACACCAAATTAATCGGCGAAACGCTTGTAGAAGCCGCCTTTGATCTTGCCGGGGGCAGCGGTGAAATCGCTATCCTTTCCGCCACCAGCCAGGCGTCAAATCAAAACGCATGGATTGCGGTGATGCAGGAAACCTTGGAACAGCCTAAATACGCGGGTCTTAACCTGGTAAAAGTTGCCTATGGGGACGATCTGCGGGACAAGTCCACTTCCGAGACCGAAGCCTTAATCGCCAGTTATCCTAACCTGAAGGTTATCGTGGCCCCCACCACCGTGGGAATTGCCGCAGCGGCCAAGGTTATTTCCGACCGGGGGCTTATCGGCAAGGTCCATATCACCGGCCTGGGGCTCCCTTCGGAGATGGCCGATTACATTGATAACGGTTCCTGCCCCTACATGTACCTGTGGAACCCGATTGATATGGGATATCTGGGCGCCTATGCGGCGCCGGCCCTGGTAAACGGTTCCATCACCGGCAAGGCGGGGGATACCTTTAGCTCCGGACGCCTGGGAACCTATACCATCACCGACGCCGCCGACGGCGGTACGGAAGTGCTGCTGGGTCCTCCCTTTAAGTTTGACCCCTCGAACATCAACGACTGGAAGGGCGTGTATTAAGCGCTGTTTGATGGCCTAGAGGAATAGGGATGTCCGGGAAGCAAGGGGGCTTTAAGTTTCCATTTCCCGGATACCCCCCGGCAGGTTTGCCGGTAAAAGGGGAGTAAACCCCGGGGACAAGACAAGGGATCCGGCAAGGTAAGGCTTTCCGGACCCCCTGTCCCTTTTTCTGCATAACAAGGAAAAGCCGTGAAAAGAAATGCGTTTGTAATGTACCTGCATCCCGGCTGCGAAGGGGAGTACAAAAAACGGCATGATGCAATCTGGCCGGAACTAAAGGCGGAACTTCGCAAAGCGGGGGTTTCGGATTATACGATTTTTCTGGATCCCAAGACCCATACCCTCTTTGCATTTCAGCGCCTTGCCGATGACGCCGCCGATGCCGAATTGGCGGGCAAGGAAATTGTTAAAAAATGGTGGCACATGATGGGGGATCTAATGGATACTAATCCCGATGAATCCCCGGTCTGCGGCGCCCTAAAAGAAATGTTTCATATGGATTAATGTATGGGGATTGAAGAATTAACCGCCCTGTCGCGGTTTTACGGCGCCGATACGGATTATGTAATCGCCGGGGGCGGGAATAGCTCCTTTAAGGACCACGGGACCCTGTGGATTAAAGGTTCCGGCGCGGCCCTGGGAGAGATTAGCCCCGGGGACTTTGTGGCCCTGGACAGGGCAAAACTTGCGGAACTGTGGAAGCTGGCCGGTACGGGGACCCCTGAAGAACGGGAGGCCGCGGTGCTGGCGGGAATGATGGCCGCCCGTAAACCGGGCGAAGAAGCCAAGCGGCCCAGTGTAGAAACCCTGCTCCACGATCTTTTAGATTTTGCCTATGTGTTCCATACCCACCCCGCCTTGGTAAACGGCCTTGCCTGTTCCCAGGACGGGGAAGGGGCCCTGGGGGATCTTTTTGGATCCGGGGTATTATGGATACCCATCTCCGATCCGGGCTTTGTTTTGGCCCTGGGGGTGCGGGAAAAACTGGAAAAACAAAAACGGTCCGGGGGAAAAATCCCGGAAATTATTTTTTTGCAAAACCACGGAGTTTTTGTGGGGGCCCATGAGACCGCCGGAATACGGTCCCTGTACGATAAGATTATGAATATTCTTAGGAAAAAAATAAAACGGTTTCCGGACTTTGGAAACCCCCTGCCCCCGGATGCGGTTCCCGGGGCCGGCAGGGGGCTGGAGGTTTTGCAAAACCTTTCCGGGGCAAGGGTGGTTTTTTCCCGGAATAACGAAATAGCCGCGGTGGTTAAAACCCCTGCGGCCTTTGCCCCCGTATCCTCCGCCTATACGCCGGATCATATTGTGTACGCGGGAAGCAATCCCCTGTTCATCGAAAAGGGGAGTGATATAGAAGACGCCTGGAAGGCCCATATTAAAAAAACCGGCAGGCCGCCAAAGATTGCCGCCCTGGAAGGGGTGGGGGTCTTCGGCATCGGCGATACAAAAAAGGCCGCGGCGCTGGCGGCGGAATTATTTACCGATGCGGTAAAAATCGCCGTCTATGCCGAATCTTTTGGGGGGCCGCGGTTTATGACGGATGAAAAGATTGCGTTTATCAATAATTGGGAAGCGGAACAGTACCGGGCCGCTCTTGCCAGGTAGAATCTGTCCATAATGCGGGCCATTGTGAACAGACGCCGGGTAATGTCCTGCGGTATGGGATGACGGAAGAATCGATACGATCAGAAAAGATCGGGCATAAGGAAATAAGCCAGAGGAGATCAGAATGAAAGAAGAAATTGGAACCGGCAAAATTGAAACCGCCTATGAAATTGCCAGGGAAGCCTATGCCGCTTTAGGGGTTTCTGCCGATAAAGCCATTACGGACGCTCTGGATCTGCCCGTGTCGATCCACTGCTGGCAGGGGGATGATGTTTTGGGTTTTGAGAATTCCGGCCCCCTTTCGGGGGGAATACTGACCACGGGAAACTATCCCGGCAGGGCCCGCAACGGGGACGAACTTCGCGCCGATGCGGAGTTTGCCTTTGCGCTAATCCCGGGAAAAAAACGCTTTAACCTCCATTCCTTTTATGCCGAGCCGGAAGGAAAAAACGTAAGCCGGGATAAGCTTGAACCGGAACATTTTTCCAAATGGATGGACTGGTCGAAGAATAAAAAAATCCCCCTGGATTTTAATCCTTCGTTTTTTTCTCATCCCATGGCGAATTCCGGTTATACCCTCGCCAGCGCGGATCCCGGGATCCGTAAATTTTGGATGGATCATTCCAAGGCCTGCCGCCGTATTGCCAGCGCCTTCGGGGAAAATCAGGGCGCCCCGGCAATGCATGATATCTGGGTTCCCGACGGTTCAAAAGATTATCCCGCCGACAGGATGGGCCCCCGGGAACGGCTTAAGGACGCCCTGGATGAAATCCTTTCAATATCCTTTCCCAAGAATACGATTACCGATGCGGTGGAATGTAAACTTTTTGGCATAGGAAGCGAAGCTTATGTCACGGGTTCCTACGATTTTTACATGGGTTACGCGACAAAAAAACAGATTAAACTTTGTCTTGATATGGGGCATTTCCATCCCACCGAACATATCGCCGATAAGATCAGCGCCGTACTCCTCTTTGTACCGGGAATTCTGTTCCACTTTAGCCGGGGAATGCGCTGGGATTCGGATCATGTGCCCACATTTTCCGACGATCTGCGGGATGCCTGCCGGGAGATAAAGCGGGCCGCCGCCTTTGACCGCGTCGATCTGGCCCTGGATTATTTTGACGCTTCAATTAACCGCATTGCCGCCTGGGTTATCGGTACCCGCAGCCTTCGCAAGGCGCTGCTCGAGGCCCTACTGGAACCCACGGGGCTTATGGTGGAAGCGGAAAAACAGGGAAGAAACCACGAACGGCTTGCCCTTATGGAAGAATGCAAAACCCTGCCCTTTGCGGCGGTCTGGGACAAGCTGTGCCTGGATGCGGGGGTCCCGGTAAGCGCCCGCTGGCTTGACAAGGTGGCCGGCTATGAACAGCAGGTCCTAAGCAGCCGGTAAGGACTCGCCCGAAAATAGTAAAAGCGGGAGCGCCCGCACCTTACAAACGGCGTTATACAAAGCCGGCGCCTGCAATGCCGGCACAGAAAAATTAGCATAAACTAACTCTTGTAATTACCGGTAAAAATAATTATGGTTATACGCAATAGATTAAGGTGCTCTGTCCATAATGTGTCTACGTTATGGACAGATTCTAATTAAAAAGGAGACTCCGGGATGGAAACAGTTAAAATCGCCTTTTTTGACACCAAGCCCTATGATGTGGATTACTTCGACCCCCTTCTCAAAGACCAGGCCTTTCCCCTGAAACTGAAATACCTCAACGTAAGACTGGGGCCGGATACGGCCGCCCTTGCATCGGGTTTCGACGGAATATGTATCTTTGTAAACGACAGGATAGACGCCGTGACTGCGGATATTCTGTACCGGCAGGGGATTAAAATCATCGCCCTCCGTTCTGCGGGTTACAACAATGTAGACCTGGCCGCCCTGCGGGGAAAAATAACCGTAGTGCGGGTGCCCGCCTATTCCCCCCATGCGGTTGCGGAATACGCGGTATCCCTGCTTCTTACTCTTAACCGAAAAATCCATAAGGCTTATTCCCGCGTAAGGGAGGGAAACTTTTCCCTTGCCGGGCTTGAAGGTTTTGACCTTTATAAAAAGACGGCGGGAATTATCGGTACGGGGCAAATAGGAAAGATCACCGCGGAGATACTCCGGGGTTTCGGCATGGAAGTGCTGGCATCCGATCCGTACCCCGCGGAAGAGTGGGCCGGGTCCCATGGTGTTCTGTACGTTGACAGGGATGAGCTAATCCGGCGCTCGGATATTATCAGCCTCCAATGCCCCCTGACGCCGGAAAACAGGTGCTTTATCAACAGGGCGGCTCTTTCTTCCATGAAACCCGGCGCCATTATCATCAACACCGGAAGGGGCGGCCTTATAGATACGAGGGATCTGATTGATGCCCTAAAGGAAAATCATATAGGGGGCGCGGCTCTGGACGTGTACGAAGAGGAAGACAAGTATTTTTTCGAGGACCATTCCGGGCAGGTTATCCAGGACGATGTGCTGGCAAGGCTTATGACCTTCCCCAATGTACTTATCACCAGCCACCAGGCTTTTCTTACCCGCGAGGCGCTTTCCGCCATTGCCCAAACCACTTTGACAAACCTGCGTCTCTTTTTTGAAAAAAACGAACTCCCCAACGAGATCAAAACCGGATGAACATTCAATGAAAAATATCAAGGAAAAGATATTTATTCCCTGACAATTTCAAGTTGTCAGGGAATTCCGATTGTAATTGCTTGTCGGGCAAAGAATTAGCTAATTATTTGCCCGACAAACCAAGATATATTGTGTATAATTATAAAAGGCAAAAATACGCCGCCTAACAGGACTGTATGCGCTTCACCGCCCTGCAAAACGCCGTCGAACCGCAGGTTCGCTGCAGCCGGAACCTTATGTACCATTTGGTCTAAAATTCTTAGAAAGCCATTGACAAAAAAAATTTGCCCAATAAAGATTCATTTGACTGTACTGATTTATTGATTAACGATCTCTTGATAAAAAAAATAACCTGAGTATGTATTATGCCCCCTTTGATCATGTTGACCATAATGCAAAAATAATCATAATTGGTATAACTCCCGGTTTTACACAAATGAATATTGCCATAAGGCATGCAAAGAAAAATCTACCCGTTGGCAGATCGTATAATACCATTTTAAAACATATTAAAGAAAAGGCTGCATTTGCTGGGCAAATGAGAACGAATTTAATAAATATGTTTGATGATCTGGGACTGAATAAATTGCTAAATATAAAAAGTTGCAATTTATTGTTTTAGAAAGAATATAGTAAATTATCACGCATGACCTCCATAATACGGTATCCAGTGTTTAATAACGGCAAAGACTACACCGGCCGTCGAATAAAAATATTTAATCAACGAAAAAAAGAATATAGAGAAAAAATACGAAAAATATTTGGGTGCGAACCAAGAAACGACGCATAACGGCCTTTTCGAAACAGCTTGCCAAGGCGCTGGACCAGCGGACCATGGAAGCTGAATTGACATTTCATCTTGGCTGTGAAAAGCACGACCAGGGTGAAAAGACGGCGCCAAGCGCCGGAACGGGAAAACGCCGCTTCTTAAAGCCGTACCATGCGCGCGCCCCGGACAACGCCGGTAAAAAATTTACCCAAAAACAGGGGCGGCGTTGTTTTGAACAAAGTACAGGCTATTCCACTTTGAATTTTGACACTTCCCTGAACAGGACGTCAATGTTTTCCTTGTTTTTTCCGCTGATGATGCTTACGTGATTCATCGACACATTGATC
>JAITKV010000032.1 GCA_031278215.1 Spirochaetaceae bacterium | reverse complement strand
ATGCCTTATCATGGCTTCTCACCTACTAAATACGAGGGCTCATTTCTACTGGTTTTTGAGTTAAATGGCTCATTTCTACTGAACGGAGCAGGGCGCATTTTCGCTGATTTTTAACATATGTTGTCAACAGGTTGACAACATGTTGGCAATATGCCCGGCCATGACGGGAGGGCGGGGGCCATGCTCCGGGGCCCGTTCGGGGAACCGGCCCTTAACCCATAAAACGCCGGACGGTAAACAGACTTGAATTTTCATACGAATGGGGTACAATGATGAAACGCTGGTTTCGGGCCGGGGTTTCATTTTAATGTTCAATTGTAACAATGAAGGCGTAAACCAAAAGGAGAATCTTATGGTACATTTCGTAAAAAAGCTGTTTGTTGCTAGCGCCGTGCTTACGGCGTTTATTTTCGCGTCCTGTTCTTCGTATCCGATCAAAGCCGAAAACCTCACCAAGAACATACACTACTGGGATGAAAATTTGCCCAGGGAAGAAAGCGTTGAACTGCTCTTTTGCGAAGGTCTTGTTATAACAAGCTACAACGGGATACCCGTAGACTGGGGAAAGAGGGCCCTTGTCTTCCTGCCGCCCGGTGAAACCGTTTTTACGGTGGATCTCAACAAGCTTGATGCCCGCGGCATACTTTACAACGGCAACAGCAGTTTTGTCTGGAATTTCAAAGCCGGTGACAGGTTTTTACTTTACGGATGGATACGATACGGCAAACCGGGGCTTCTGCTCTGGGATTTGCAGGTAAGGAAGAAGCCAATCGACATGGATTTCTTCCCGTTTCCGGAACCCAAAAAAACGGTTTTGGAATAAGGGGTTAATTTACACTTCGTGTTAATTCCAAGTGGCGATACCGCCGCTTTGTACAAGGAGTAAGAAATGAAAATGATGGTAAAAAAATATGTTGTATGCGCTGTCGTTTTGTGCGCCGCGCTGACGGTTTCCGGATGCGTCTCAATAGCCAGGGAAATAGCCAGGCAAATATCGGCGGGTACAATTGTATACGACCAGTCGCTTCCCGCGGAACAGAGCGTTCTGGTTGTGTTTGGTGATACAATTCATGTGCTGGAATACAACGGTATCGCCGTCGAGGAAGCCTGGTATCCCGACGGCAAATACCGGATAAACAAGGTTACCCTGCCGGCGGGGGAAACGTCGATTCTGTTTAATTTAAGGGCGGATGTTGACCAGGGAAATTCTATAACGAGAATCAGCGCCAACGACATAGAGATGCGCTTCACCTTTGAAGCGGAAAAAGAGTATACCGTCGGCGTGTATACGAAGTCCCAGGGTTTCTTCAAAAATACCGATTACGGCGTGGCGATCTGGGGTTACGCTGTCCTCGGAGGCGCCGACGCGAATAAAATAATAAAGACCTGGAAGCTTGGAGAGATTTAATCCGGCGGGAAAATTATTTTTGGCAGGAGCTGCTTCCCCAAAATTTTTTTGGGAAAGCTTCCGTGAATGCGGGATATTCCATCAATGCCAGGAGGCTGTTATATGTTTCGCCGTGGTATATTGTCTGTCGTTTTGATCATGGTGTGTTGCTTTGTTTTTGCCCAGACCGGCTCTTCGGCCCTGCGCGATTATGTGGGGCGTATCAGTCAAACCTATCATCCCGGCATCGTTTCATACTTTGAAAAGATAAAGGGCGGAACTGAGACAACGCTTCAAGCGCTATAACCCGGGCCTGCTCCAGAAACGCGTCCACCAGGCGATTGACGAGCTTATAACCGTTTATGAGCGGAAGTCCCTCCCTCCTCTCATATATAACTAGTGTCTGTCCATAAAGTCGGTGCACAAACTACGTTTGCGACTTTATGGACAGACCTTGCATTTGCTCCCGTTTTGTATCAAAACGGTGCGCAAAATGCCTATTTTAAGGAAATCGCGTACCTGCGGTTCGAGTCTATAATGTGTCTACATTATAGACAGACTCTAACTACGGCTACGGTTAGATTTTACGATGATACATTACGTATATTGCCAATATATTGGGGCTGTCCAGGAAGTTTGTTGCTTCCCGAACAGCCCTAATATGCCCGGCCATGACGGGAAGGCGGGGGCCATGCTCCGGGGCCCGTTCGGGGAACCGGCCCTTAACCCATAAAGCGCCGGACGGTAACCGTAAAATCCGGGGCGGTAAACTTGACAGGGCCGGTGATCTTCCGTATAGTGGGGGACATGGCACGAAAGGCAATTACGCCGCCCCGGACAAAATCTGCCGGTCCCTATTCCCCCGGAATTGATGCGGGGGACCTTGTGTTTTTGTCCGGTCAGACCCCCTTGGACCCGCTTACCGGCGCATTGGCGGAAGGAGGCATAGGGGCGCAGACGGAACAATGTTTTAAGAACCTTTTCGCGGTGCTGGACGCGGGGAACCTTGGCCCCGGCGACGTGGTAAAGGTTACCGTGTTTTTGACCAATATGGCCGATTTTGCAGCGATGAACGAAGTGTATAAGAGACAGTTTTCCGAGCCCTATCCCGCCCGGTCTACCATTGGAGTGGCGGCGCTGCCCCTGGGGGCCTCGGTGGAAATTGAATTTATCGCCCGGCGAAAATAATCCTTTACCGGCGCAGCACATCGAAGGGATCCTCTCCCAGCCGGCGGTGCTGGACTGCTTCTAAAATATGATCCGCCTCGATTATTTCTTTTTCCTCAAGATCCGCGATGGTTCTGGCCGTCCGAAGGATGCCGTGGCAGGACCTGCCGGAAAAGCCCAGCCGTTCCGCCGCCTTCCGGTATGCCCGGCTTGCCTCTTCCGTACAGGGGCAAAATTTCTCAATGTGGGCGGGGGACATGCGGGCGTTCCGGCGGACCCTGCTTGCTATGCCGGCCATACCGGGGCCGGATTCGGCAAAGCGGCGGCGCTGTATTTCTACCGCCCGCATAACCCGGCGCCGGATGTCCGCGCTGGATTCGGGGGTCCCGGTGTTTTCGTATACGTCCTGGGTATTGCCGGAAACGGGGACCCGTATTTCTATCCGGTCGAGAAGGGCGCCGCCGAATTTTCTCCAGTACCGGTAGACCTCTTCGGGGCTGCAAAAACAATCCCCCGCAGAGGGGGCGGGGCCCTCCGGATCCGGCGCCCACCGGGACGAGCCAAGCCTTCCGCAGGGACAGGGGTTGGCGGCCATGATAAGCTGGAAATTCGCGGGAAGTTTAACCGGCCCTTCGGCCCTGACTATCGTAAGGACCCCTTCTTCCAGGGGTTCCCGAAGGGCCTGTAGCGCGTCGATCCGGAATTCCGGGGCCTCGTCAAGGAAAAGCGTTCCCAGGTGGGCCAGGCTGATCTCTCCGGGCCGGACGGTTCTGCCCCCGCCTAATAATCCTTCGGCACTGGCGGAATGATGGGGGGCCCGGAAGGGGGGCCGGGTAATAAGGGCGCAGGGATTTTGGGGCTGGCCGGCAAGGCTGTGGATCCGGGTAACTTCCACCGCCTCTTCTGTGCTTAGGTCTGCCATAATCGACGGAAACCGCCGGGCCAGCATGGTCTTTCCTGCTCCGGGGGCGCCAAAGACCAGCAGATTATGGCCCCCGGCGGCGGCGATTTCCAGCGCCCGCTTGTACCGGTCCTGGCCCCGAACATCGGTAAAGTCGCCGCAGTCAAGGGGAACTTCCGGCGCCGGGGGCCTGTGAAAGTACGGAGGAAACCCGCCGGTTTGTATTAAAAGCACCAGTCCGTGGGCCGCTTCGTCCAGGCTGGATACGGCGGTAAAGTGGATGGGCCTGTGGAAGTCCGCCGGGGATCCCCCCGGGGTTTCCGGGCCCCGGCCGGCCCGGGGATTTAACAATATGGCCGCTTCCGATTCGTTTTCTTTGGGGACGATAAAAAACCGGATCCCCTCCGCCAATCCCGCCGCGACCGCGGCCAGAACGCCCCGTACCGGCCGGACCCTGCCGGAAAGTTCCAGTTCCCCCAGGACCATCAGGTGTTCGGGAAGGGCTCCCAGGCCGGGAACAAGCCCCGCCGCGGCCATAACCGAAAGGGCCATGGGAAGGTCCAGCGCGGCCCCCTCTTTTTTAATCCCCGCGGGGGCCAGGTTAATAAGGATCCGGTCCAAAGGAAAGCTAAGGCCCGAATTACGAAACGCCGCCCGGACCCGTTCCCTGGCCTCCTTAACCGCCCCCTCCGCCAGCCCCGAAATATCGATCCCCGGTATGCCCCGGCGTATGTCGGTTTCTACCCGGATAAGGAGCCCTCTATCCCCAAAGGGAACATAACCGGTAATGTACATTTTTGCCTCGCTTGGTATTCCGAATTCCCCGGATCTCCGGCGGATACAAGCTATATGGCAAAGACAAAGCCGCTGCTTGGATTACGGCGAATTATTCCCTGACAATTTGAAATTGTCAGGGCGCTCCGATTGTAATTGCTTGTCAGGCAAAGAATTAGCTAATTCCTTGCCTGACAAACCAAAATCTATTGGGTATATTTATTTATCACTAGAGTTGGGGATAGCCGGGAAGTTTGTTACTTCCCTAAATCCATACGGTAGTAGAACGCAGCTTTAAACAACTCGGTTTTATTCGCAGTGGGGTCTAATACCCAAGAACCCGCTTGCGCGGGGGAGCCTTGGGGCGGGGAGGTTCATTTCTGAAAAAGGAATTCGAATATTTTTATGCGGATTGGTATTTGGCGCTGTTTCTATTGGAATAGTTTATATTCTTTCCGGTGATATATTTGGCATGAAAACCAGCGGAACAGAACAGCCGCCGGTTCTTGTTACCGGAATGGGAAACAACCAGCCGGGTTATTGAACAAGTCCAATAACTAGAGTCTGTCCATACTGTAGACACATTATGGACTCGAACCGCAGGTACGCGATTT
>JAITKV010000037.1 GCA_031278215.1 Spirochaetaceae bacterium | reverse complement strand
AAGACAAGACAAAGATAATGGGAAGACGGTAAAACAATACGATGAACAGGCAGCGCTTTTACATAAAAATGGTGGCAAGTTCCCTCCTTAGGCGGAAGTCCCGGATGCTGGTGGCTCTGTTGGCGGTAACCATCGGGGCCACGATACTTTCGGGGCTTATCACGATCTACTACGACATCCCCCGGCAGATGGGTCAGGAATTCCGGTCCTACGGGGCGAATTTTGTGATGCTGCCTTCGGGGAACCAGCCCTCGATGAGCGTGGAGCTGATGGAGAAGGCCGTTTCGCTTCTGCCTTCGGGAAGCGTTACCGGGATCGCCCCGTACCGTTACCACCTGGTAAAGATCAACGAGCAGCCCTTTATGGCCGCCGGAACGAACCTGGCCGGCGCGCGGAAGACAAGCCCTTACTGGTTTGTCCAGGGCCGCTGGCCCGAAGCCGCCGGGGAAGCCCTGGTGGGGCAGGAACTCGCCGACCTTATCAGGCTGCTTCCGGGGAACGGTTTTACCGTTACCGGAACCGGCCCGGCGGGGCCTTTCAGCGCCGGTTTTACCGTGTCCGGAATACTCCAAACCGGCGGCGCCGAAGAAGCCTTTATCTTTATGTCCCTGGCCGATTTTGAAACGATGATCGGCGACGGAGGCAAAATCGACGTGGTGGAGTGCAGTATTTCCGCCGGCGCCGAAGTTCTGGAAAGCCTGGCGCGGGAAATCGGCGAAAAAGTTCCGGAACTAAGCCCCCGGCTCGTAAAACGCCTAACCGATTCGGAGGGCGCGGTGCTGACCAAGCTCCAGGCCCTGGTGGCCCTGGTGTCGGTTATCGTGCTCCTCCTCATCATGATATGCGTAGCCACGACGATGATGGCGGTGGTGGCCGAGCGCCGCAGGGAAATCGGGCTGCGCAAGGCCCTGGGGGCTTCCAATCAAAGCCTCGTAACGGAATTTATGGGAGAGGGGATCTTCCTCGGCGGTTTCGGCGGCATTCTGGGCGCCGCCGCCGGCTATGTGTTTGCCCAAGCGGTGGGCCTTAACGTGTTTAACCGGTCGATAGCGTTCAACCCCCTGTTCATCATTTTAACCCTGGCCGCGTCGGTTGCCATTACCGCCCTGGCCTGCGTGATTCCGGTGCGGAACGCCACGGAAGTAGACCCGGCCATTGTGCTGCGCGGAGAGTAAGGAATACCAAGCTAAGGTGGGAATATGGATTTACTGGAACTAAAAGACATTTCTAAGGTATACGGGAACCTCAAGGCCCTGACGGACATCAACCTTAGGGTCAAGCAGGGCGAATGGCTTGCGATCATGGGGCCTTCGGGTTCCGGCAAAACCACGATGATGAACATCATCGGCTGCATGGACAAACCGTCGTCGGGAACCGTGTTCCTCGACGGGCTGAACATTTCCAGGGAAAGCGACAGAAACCTTACCACTATGCGGCGGGACAAGATCGGCCTTATCTTCCAGCAGTTCCACCTGGTAAACTATCTGAACGCGCTGGAAAACGTCATGGTGGCCCAGTACTACCACAGCCTCCCCGACGAAAAAGAAGCCCTGGAAGCCCTGGACCGGGTGGGGCTTTCCGGCCGGGCAAAGCATCTTCCCAGCCAGCTTTCCGGCGGGGAGCAGCAGCGGGTCTGCATTGCCCGGGCGCTCATCAACTATCCCAAACTTATTCTTGCCGACGAACCCACGGGGAACCTTGACGAGGCCAATGAAAACATGGTTATCGATATTTTTAAAAAACTCCATGCCGGCGGCAGCACGATCATTGTGGTAACCCACGATCCGGAGGTCGCCGAAGACGCGGAGCGGACGGTGGTGCTGGAACACGGCAAAATAGCGCGGATTGTCAAAAACGGGGAAAAGGAGTAAAAAATGAGGGGTAAAAAAACGGCGCGGCGTATTCGTACAAGATTTTTTTGTTGTTTGGCTGCCGTTATTTTGACGGCCATGCTGATGACGGGCTGCGGAAAACGGACTTTTGCGGACGGGACCTACACGGGAAAAAGCGCCCCGGACGACGACGGGGCCGTTGGGGAAGTGACGCTTACGATTACAGGCGGAAAAATCACCGCCTGCGTTTTTGTTACCCGCCAAAAGGACGGCTCGGTTAAAGACGAAAATTACGGGAAGATAAACGGGGAAATTTCAAACCAGTCCTACTACGAAAAGGCCCAGCTTGCCGTGGGGGCCATGGAAAAGTACGCGGCGGATCTAGGCCGCGCCGGCAGTCTTGACGGCGTGGAAGCGGTAAGCGGCGCTACGATTTCGTACAACCAGTTTACCGAGGCGGTGGAAGAGGCCCTGGAAGGGGCCGGAAAAAACTAGCCGCAGCGCCTTTTCGGGCCCGCGTATTTTTATACGATCTTTTGTATATATATACATTCTTTGTTGACTTTCCCGGAAAAACCCGGTATACTTCTGCCATAGTGTTTTCCAAGGAGGATAAAGGATGATACGGATTAAAACGATACCTTTGGGATTGGTGCTTATAGCGGGCCTTATGGCCGCCGCCATCGGGTGCCGGCAAAAGCCGGGGGAAGGAGGGGCCGAAACTTCCGGAGCTCTTACCCTGAAAGAGGGAGTTCTTTCGGTGGGCATGGAAATTGGGTACCCTCCCATGGAGTTCTTTGACGAAGACGGCAAAACGCCCCTGGGTTTTGATGTGGATCTGGCCAAGGCCCTGGCGGAAAAGTTGGGGCTTCAGTTTGAACCCATAGATACTGCCTGGGATGGTATTTTTGCGGGTTTGGACACGTCCAAATATGACTGCATTATTTCTTCGGTTACCGTAACCGAAGACAGGCAGCTTAAGTACGCCTTTACCAAACCCTATCTTGCCAATTCCCAGCTTCTGGTGGTGCGTAAAGACTCCGCCAATAAACCCGGGAGCCTGGATGCGGTCCAGGGCCTTAGGCTTACCTATCAGGCGGAAACCACCTCCGATACCCTGGCTACCCAGTGGATTAACGATACCGGGGCCAACGTAACGGTTTTTGAGTACGACAAGGTGATGAATTGCTTTGACGAACTTACCTTAAACCGGGTGGACGTTATCCTGGTTGACAGCGTGGTGGCTGCGGAGTACCTTTCCAAGGCCGATAATCCCTATGAAATCACCGCCGAAGTAAGCAACGACGAGGTGCTGGCAGTCTGTCTAAAAAAGGACAATACAGCCTTGACGGATGCTTTGAATACCGCCTTGGATGAATTATATGCCGACGGTACGCTGGGAGCAATTTCGCAGAAATTTTTTAACAGGACCGATGTGGTTTCTTCCGTAAGGTAAGACAGCCGTGTACGGGCTTCCCGCCTTTGGGAAGCCCGTCATTTTTATTTTAGCGGATAAGCAAAATTATGCGCCATAGATTTGAGCTTGCCGGGTAAGGAATTAAAGAGGTCCAGGAATAACTAGGGGTTATGGATGTTCAGTTTATGTGAAGGCCATGTCAATTATAGCAGTATTCCCCTGTATCGCAAACGCTGGTTTCTTGTAACCCTGGTTTTTTGGGTCCTATGGGGCCCTGTGGCGGCCTATTACCTGCCCTTTAACCTCTTTGCCAAGCTTATGGCAAACCGTACCATTGTCCTGGGAATTCTCTGCTGTGTATGCTGGGGCGCCCTGCTGGGAATCCTGGGTACCGGGGATGTATACGCCCTGCGAAAGAACCATGTCTATAAAATTAAGCTAAAATTTGTATTTATCCTGCTGCACATTCTATCCCTGGCGGCGGCGATTCTGTGCATCACCGCCTTAGTTTTTGCTTTTTTGCGCCTGGCCCCAAAACCGGTTCTGGATTTTTGTAATAGAATAGCCATGTGGATGGTACAGCTTCTGGACGGTTCCCGGGTTACCCTGTGGCTTACGATCCTGGCTGTTTCCGCGGGGTTGGTGTTAAGCCTTTTTCTGGCCCTGGGCAAAATGTCAAAGAATTTCTGGGTCAACCGGATCTGTTCCGCGTATGTGTTCTTTTTCCGGGGCACGCCGCTTTTAATGCAGTTGTATTTTATTTATTACGGCCTTCCCCAGATAGCCCAGGTTTTTACGATTAACGACCGTTTTCTTGCGGCCTTTATTGCCTTTAGCCTTAACTCCGCGGCCTACTGCGCAGAGATTATCCGGGCGGCGATCCTAAGCATCGACCGGGGACAGTTCGAGGCGGCCAAGGCCCTGCGCATGTCCTATGGACAGACCATGTCCTTGGTAATTATTCCCCAGTCCATTAGGCGCCTTATTCCGCCGGTGGGGAATGAATTTATCATGATGCTTAAGGACGCGTCCCTGGTTTCGATCATAGCCCTTACCGATATAACCAAAGTAACCCGGTCTATTTCATCATCCACCGCATCGGCCACGGTTTATATACCGGCCATGGTGCTGTATCTTATTATTACCGCGGTCTTTACGTTTATATTTCACAAGCTGGAATCAAAGTACTCCGTGTACGTATGATCAATCCGCGGGGCCTTGGAGATACGCCATGTCAATGATTAAAACTGTTAACATTTGCAAGACCTTCCACGGAAAACCGGGCAGGGGCCCCCTGGAAGTGCTTAAAAATGTGTCGCTGACGGTGGAACAGAAAGAAGTGGTCTGTATTATCGGCCCTTCGGGGGCGGGAAAATCCACATACCTGCGGACCCTAAACAGGCTTGAAACCATTGAATCGGGCAAGATCTATGTGGAGGATAAACTTCTTTTTGATTATACCGGCGGGCTTAGCAACCTTCATCTTCCCTACCAGGAATTGAACGCCTCTTTGCTCGAGGTAGGAATGGTTTTTCAAAGTTTTAATCTTTTTCCCCATAAGACGGCGCTGGAAAACCTTATGCTGGCCCCGGTCCATGTTAGAAGGCTTTCCCACGAACAAGCCCGGGAAAAGGCCATAGGGCTTCTGGACCGGGTGGGGCTTTCCGACAAAATCGACGCGTACCCTTCGCAGCTTTCCGGAGGCCAGCAGCAGCGGGTTGCCATAGCCAGGGCCCTGGCCATGGAGCCCAAAATTATGCTTTTTGACGAGCCCACTTCCGCCCTGGACCCGGAACTGGTAGGAGAGGTCCTAAGCGTAATGAAGAGTCTTGCCCAGGCGGGAATGACCATGCTGGTGGTTACCCATGAAATGGGCTTTGCCCGGGAAGTGGCGGATAAGGTGGTGTTTATGTTCGAAGGCTCTATTCTGGAAATGGATCATCCGGATAAGATCTTTACCAGCCCTGCCAACGACAGAACCAGACAATTCCTTCAAAGTGTACTGTAGCATTTGCATAAGCATGCGCTTAGGCATACGCTTGTATTTATGAAAGAGCTTAACTTTAAAAATCCCTATACCCTTAAATACGCCTCGTCCATAACGGAATTTAATTCTTCCCAATGGAACAACATGGTGCCCCATGACGCCATACCCTTTCTGGAGTGGGAATGGCTGGCGGCGCTGGAAACCTCCGGCAGCATCTGTCCAAAAACGGGCTGGCGCCCCCTTTATCTTTCCCTGTGGGACAAATACAGGCTCCTTGCCGTTTCTCCTCTGTACATCAAATACCACAGCGACGGTGAATTTGTCTGGGATTATTTTTTTGCAGAGGCCGCGGCTTCCGTGGGCCGGCCCTGGTATCCCAAGCTGGTGGGAACCGTTCCCGCCACCCCTGCAGAGGGCTACCGGTTTCTCTTTGCCCCGGAGGAGGACCCCCGGCCTCTTAACAAGATCCTTCTTGACGCGGCGGAACATCTGTGCCGGCGATCCGGCATCCGGGGGCTCCATTTGCTTTTTACCGATCCCTTCTGGGCGGCCTGGCCCGGTTCACTTATGGATAGATCCTACGGCGGCTGGAAACATTCCCGCTTTGTCTGGGAAAACCGGTATACAGATTTTGATCAGTACCTGGCCCAATTCAATAAGAACCAGCGAAAAAATATCCGAAAGGAATATGGCCGCCATAAGGACCAGGGCATTACGCTGCGGATCCTGGAGGGCCAGGACGCGGACCACGGCTTTTTTGACCGGATCTTTGAACTGTACAGTCTTACCAACGACAAGTTCCTGCCCTGGGACGCCCGGTGGGTAAACAGGGATTTTTTTCGCCTCTGCGGAAAAATGTACCGGGGCCGAACCGTCTTTTCCGAAGCCCGGCGTTTGGGGGCCCGGGGAGAAGAAACCCTGGCCATGGCGATGATGTTCCGCAAAGAAGACCATATCTGGGGGCGTTATTGGGGAGCCTACGAAGATGTAAAGGATCTTCACTTTGCCCTTTGTTACTATGCCCCCATGGACTATTGTATCCGAAAGGGGATCCGGTACTTTGATCCCGGCGTCGGTTCGCCCCATAAAATACGCCGGGGCTTCCGCGCGGCCTTTGATCTAAGCTACCACAAATTTTTCGATCCTGTTTTGGAATCTATTTTTACGGCCCACATGGCGGCGGCAAATCAATACGAAGAAGAAAACATTGCGGCCCTTAACGCGGCCATACCCGTAAAAATACCGGCGCCCTGGCGGGCTTATCCTTGAGCTTCCAATTCCCGGGTCTATTCTTAAGGGACCCCGGCTGGGTTTCCAAAGACTCCCTTATGCTTCCGCAAAGATTTTTTTCATAGTATACTTGTAATCATGCACGAAAAGATTTTTTCCTACATCGATAAGGCCGAAGCGCTGGCGGTGGAGCTGGAGACGGAGCTTTGCAAACGGCCGGCCGTGGCCCCCCAGTCCGGGGGGGAAGGGGAACTGGAAAAAGCCGAGTACCTGGAAGGCTGGCTTAGGGCCCGGGGTTTTATCTTTGAACGGATCGACATAGCCGACGAGCGGGCAAAGAAGGGTCTTCGGCCCAACATCGTGGTTACCCTGAACCCGGAGGCGGCCGGCGCCGGGCGCTGTTTTTGGATCATGAGCCACCTGGACGTTGTGCCCCCCGGCGCAAGGGCCCTGTGGCACAGCGATCCATGGACCGTGGTTCGCAAGGACGACGGCCCCCTGGGCCCGCGGCTTATCGGCCGGGGGGTGGAAGACAACCAGCAGGGCCTGACGGCTTCTCTTATTGCCGCCGGGGCCCTTAAGCAGGGGGGAATAAGCCCCCCCCTGCCGGTAAAACTTCTTTTCTGCGCCGATGAAGAATGCGGCAGCGCCTACGGCATCGGGGCCCTTGTAAAACGCCCCGGGCTCTTTGGGCAGGAAGATCTGGTTCTTATTCCCGACGGCGGGGACAGTAAGGGCGAAACCATTGAAATTGCAGAAAAAAATCTTTTGTGGATTGAATTTACCACCCAGGGAAAACAGGCCCACGGTTCCCGGCCCGATTTGGGAATCAACGCCCACCTGGCGGGGGCGGAACTTGCCCTACGGCTCCATTACGAGCTTTCGCAAAAATTCAATGGCCGGGATCCGCTTTTTGAACCGGACTATTCTACCATCCAGCCCACAAAAACAGCCAATAACGTGCCGAATATTAACACCATTCCCGGAGAAGATTATTTTTGTATGGACATGCGGATTCTGCCCCGGTATCCGCTAAAAACGGTGCTGGCGGAAGTGGACCGGATTAAGGGAGAAGTGGAGGCTAAGCACGGGGTACGCATCGGTTACACCGTGTCCCAGCAGGTAGAATCCAAGCCCACCCCGGCGGATTCACCCCTGGTGGCCATGCTGTCCAAAGCCGCGGCGGAGGTTTACGGAGTTCAGTGCCGGCCCATAGGCATAGGCGGGGGAACCGTGGGGTCTTTTCTGCGCAACCGGGGAATTCACTGTGTGGTGTGGAGCCGCATGGACGATACGGCCCATCAGCCTAACGAATACGCCCGGATTGCCAATATTCTGGGGGATGCCAAGGTTATGGCGCTGCTGATGCTGGAAGGACAATCCGGGGGCGGTTCACGGTAAAAACCCCACATTACCCTGTTGACACAGAGGCGTAAAATCCTCATTGTATCCTCTAGACTAACGATTTGCATGCGTTCCTGCGGTTCACCCGTGTCTTCAGCGGCTGTGAATATGCGAACTCAGGCGGCCGGGCGGCTTTGGGGCCGTATATCTTCCCGTTACGGAGGAAGGTATTGAAAGGGAGCGATGTTATCATCGAAGGGGTATCAAAGTCCTTTGGTGATTTTAAGGCTTTAAACGATGTAAGCCTGGTTATTAGAAAGGGGGAATTTTTTTCCCTTTTGGGCCCTTCGGGGTGCGGAAAAACAACCCTTTTGCGGATCATCGCGGGGTTTGAAAGGCCCAACAGCGGCGCCGTAACCTTTGACGGCGCCGACGTGCTTCCCCTGCCTCCGAACAGGCGGCAGGCCAACACGGTGTTTCAAAGCTATGCGCTTTTTCCCCACCTTTCGGTGTTCGAAAATGTGGCGTTTCCCCTGCGGCTTAAGAAAAAACCCAAGGGGATAGTCAATTCCCGGGTAAAGGACTATCTGCATCTGGTCCAGTTGGAAACCCACGCCCATAAAAAGCCCAACCAGCTTTCCGGGGGCCAAAAACAGCGGGTGGCCATAGCCCGGGCGCTAATCAACGAACCCGGAGTGCTTCTGCTGGACGAGCCCCTTTCCGCCCTGGACGCGAAGCTCCGGCAGCACATGCTTATAGAGCTCGATCAGATCCACGATAAAATAGGCATTACCTTTATTTACGTTACCCACGACCAACAGGAAGCCCTTTCGGTGTCGGACCATATCGCCGTGATGGATCAAGGGGACGTGCTTCAGGTTGGAACCCCCCACGACATTTACGAAAGCCCCGCCACCGACTTTGTGGCCCGCTTTATCGGGGAAACAAACCTCTACGACGCCACGGTAGTACGGGTGGAAAAGCTTCCCAAGGAAGAGCCGGAGTACATGGCAGAACTGGACATAGCCGGTTTGGGCATGGTTAAGGTTACCACGGTGGATCAGGTAAAGCAGGGCCAGAACCTAAGTTTTACCGTCCGGCCCGAAAAGGTGGTTATTTCCAAAGAAAAGCCCGCCACCAAGCGGGAAGACATTAACCTGTTCCAGGGCCAGGTAGAGGAGCCCATCTATTCGGGGTTCCAGACAAAATTTTACGTCAAGATAAACGATTCCATCATGATCCGGGTAATTAAACAGCACGCCCGGTATTCCGACGAAGGCCCCGACATAGTCTGGAAAGACCTGGTATACCTTTCCTGGAGCGCCAACGACGGCTATATAGTGGGAGTACGGGACCAGTGAATACCCGGCTTTCAAAGCGAAATTACGGCCTTCTGTACTCTTTGCCCATGGCGGCCTGGTTTACGCTCTTTTTTCTTACCCCCCTTATCATCATTGTGGCCTACAGTTTCCTTAAAAAGGGAATTTACGGCGGGGTAACGGCGGAATTTTCACTGGCCGCCTACCGGAGTTTGGTTAATCCTAACTTTGTCATCATTACCCTTAGGACCATTATTATTGCCGCCGCGGCAACCTTGATTACGATCCTTATCGCCCTGCCCTGCGGGTACTATATGGCTCGCAGTAAATACCAAACCGTTCTGCTTCTTTTAATCATTATCCCCTTTTGGACCAATTTTCTTATCCGGGTATTTGCATGGATGAACATCCTGGGAAGCACCGGTTTTCTTAACGAGCTGTTACAAAAACTTGGCTTAATTAAGGAGTATATCCCTTTTCTGTACAATCAAAAAACGGTGGTTCTGGTATTGGTGTATATGTACCTGCCCTATGCTATCCTGCCCCTTTTCTCTACCATTGATAAATTCGACTTTTCCCTGCTGGAGGCCGCCCGGGACCTGGGGGCCACTAAGCTGGGGGCCATTACCCGGGTGCTGCTTCCCAATATTAAAAGCGGCCTCTATACGGCGGTGCTTTTTACCTTTATTCCCATCTTTGGGGCCTATGCAATTCCCCTGCTGGTGGGCGGCAAAGATTCGTACATGCTGGGAAATGTTATTGCCGATCAGCTTACCAAGGCCCGGAACTGGCCTTTGTCTTCGGCTATCTCTTTGGTGCTGACGGTGATTACCACCGCGGGGGTGATCATTATGATGGCCCTGCAGAAACGGGAAGCCCGGAGCAAAAATGATATTCCCGGCATTGGAGAAGCGGGCATACCGGAGGCGGAGGCGGCAAGAAGAATATGAACTTTAAGAACATAGTCCGCAATATGATCACCCCCCTTAAACCCCCTCCCGCGGGGGAAGCGGCCCGCCATGCCCGCCGGGCCTACCGCCAGAGTTTTTCTTTTTCCCAGACCATATTCACAGCCACCATTGTCTTTCTTTTTCTTCCCCTGTTTGTGCTTATTCTTTATTCTTTTAATTCATCCAAGGGAATGAACTGGACCGGTTTTTCTCTGGTTTGGTACGAGCAGCTTTTTTTTCATTCCCGGGGACTGTGGAATGCTTTTTGGCACAGCATTTTTATTGCCCTTGGTTCCGCGGCCAGCGCCACCATAATCGGCACCCTGGGCGCCATAGGGGTCAACTGGTACCGCTTTAAGCTTCGCAGCTATATCCAGACTATCTCTTTTCTTCCCATGATACTCCCCGAAATTATTATCGGGGTTTCCCTTTCGGTTTTTTTTACGGGGGTTAAAATGCAGTTGGGATTGGGGACGATCCTGATTGCCCATATTAGTTTTAACCTGCCCTTTGTGTTTCTTATGGTCATGGCCCGGCTGGACGAATTTGACTTTTCGATTATCGAGGCCGCCTACGATCTGGGGGCCAGTGAATTTCAAACCCTAATTAAGGTTACGGTTCCGGTCTGCATGCCCGGTATTGTTTCCGGCTTTTTAACCGCCGTAACTATTTCTTTGGAAGATTTTGTAATTACCTATTTTGTTACCGGTCCCGGTTCTTCTACCCTGCCGATTTATATTTATTCGGCAATCCGCTTCGGCGTCTCCCCGGTAATTAACGCCCTTTCGGTGGTGATGATCCTGGGAACGGTGGCATTAACCTTTTTGCTGCGAAACTTTCTTAAGTATATCGCCGCAAAATAAAAGCGGCAGTTGCCGGCCTGCGCGGCTGCGGCAGTTGCCGGCCTGCGCGGCCCGGATACCGGATTCGAGTGCGATTCGGCGGGGCTTGGCCCTGCCTTAATTAAAGGTGGTGTTGAATATCCGTTCAACATTAAGGAGGAAACAAATGAAGAAAATACCTGTATTGGCGGCAGCCGCCATCCTGGGTGCTGTAAATCTGGGCGGCTGCTCGGGCGACAAGCTGTACATTTACAATTGGACCTACTATACTCCGGTTTCGGTGATCGAAAAGTTTGAAAAAGAGTATGGCGTAAAAGTGGTCTACGATGAATTTGCATCCAACGAAGAAATGTACACCAAGCTTCAAGCGGGAGGCTCGGGGTATGATATAATTTTCCCCTCCGGGGATTACGTTTCGATTATGATAAGCCAGGGTATGCTGGAACGGATCGACAAGTCCAAACTTTCTAATCTGGGTAATGTGGATCCCCTGGTACTCCAGAAGGCTACCTACGATCCTGCCATGGAATATTCGGTTCCCTACTACTGGGGGGCCGCAGGAATTGTGGTCAATACCGAAAAGATTCCTAACTTTGAAAAAAGCTGGTCTATTTTTGCCCGAACCGATTTACGGGGCCGCATGACCATGTTAGATGATATGCGGGAAGTTTTAGGGGACGCCCTTGTTTCTTTGGGATATTCGGTAAACACCAAGGACCCCGAAGAATTACAACAGGCCCGGGATTTGGTAAATAATTTTTGGCGGCCCAACCTGGTTAAATTTGATTCCGAGGCCTTTGGCAAGGGCTACGCCAACGGAGACTTCTGGGCGGTCCAGGGCTATCCGGAGGTGGTCTACGAAGAAATTGCCGGGGACGAGGACCTTCTAAAAAACACCGTATTTTTTATTCCCCCCAGCGGGGGCCCCGCGTACGTGGACAGTCTGTGCATACTTAAGGGGGCCAAGAACATCGACCTGGCCCACAAATTTATTGACTTTATCCACCGGCCCGCTATCTATGCGGAATTTACCGACGCCTTTGGTTTTCCTGCCACCGCCAATTCCGCCGCCGGCGCTTTTAAGAAAGAAGCGGCCTTGTATTCCGCAGAGGATATAGCCAATACGGAGCTTAAGGACGACCTGGGAGACGCCCTGGAAATGTACACCGCGGCCTGGGAAACGATTAAGATGGGCTACTAGTTTTACAGATAAGCCTTAAATTTTCGTTCAATGTCTCCAATGAGTTTGTATTCAATGGAATCCACCAGGGCGGCCCGGCTGGCGTCGATGATGTCCGCGGAAACCCCCACGGTGGTCCAGACATTGGGGCCGTCGGTGGATTCAATAAGAACCCGGACCTTGGCGGCGGTGGCCGCCATGCCGTCTATAACCCGGACCTTGTAGTCCGTAAGGCGGACCTGCTCCAGCTCCGGATAGAAGCGGACCAGGGCCCTGCGGAGCGCCCCATCCAGGGCGTTCACAGGGCCGTCCCCTTCGGCGGCGGCAATTTCGTCCTGGCCGTCTACCCACACCTTTGCCCAGGCCTGGGAACAGGCGACGGATTCGCCGGTGGGATGTTCGCTCATCACCCTGTAGGCAAGGATATTAAAAAGCGGCTTGTAACGGCCCAGTTCCCGCCGGACAAGCAGTTCAAAGCTGGCGCCGGCCCCTTCAAAGGCCCAGCCTTCGGCCTCCAGGGTTTTTAATTTTTCCGCCAGCGCTCTTACCGCCGGATGTTCCCGGGTAATCGAAGCTTCGATCTTCTTGGCCCGCTCTGCTATGGCCGAACGCCCCCCCACCTCGCTCATCAATAGATGCCGTTCGTTTCCTACCGCGCCGGGGTCGATATGCTCGAAAGATTTTGCCGTCTTAAGGATCCCGTCGGAATGCATTCCCCCCTTGTGGGAAAACGCAGAGGCGCCCACATAGGGCATAGCCGCCGGTATCGGCACATTAGCGGTTTCGGCGATCCGGCGGGTGATTTCCGAGATATGCGCAAGTTTTCCGGCGGGCAGGCATGTATATCCAAGCTTAAGTTCCAGACTGGGAATAAGCGCCGCCAGGCAGGTGTTTCCGCAGCGTTCCCCAAAGCCCACCAGGGTGCCCTGTACATGGCGGCAGCCCGCCCCCACCGCCGCCAGGGCGTTGGCGACGGCAAGCCCCGCGTCGTTATGGGCGTGAATTCCCAGCAAGGGCTTCCCGCGGGCGCCGGAAAAAGAGCCCTCCCTTAAAACCTGCCCCGCCGCGGCCACGGCGGCGGCAATATCTGCGGGGAAGGCGCCGCCGTTGGTGTCGCAAAGAACCACCCGATCCGCCCCCGCGGTCAGCGCCGCCCGGATCGTGGCAAGCGCATAGGCGGAATTTTCTTGCCAGCCGTCAAAAAAATGTTCCGCATCAAAGAACACGGTCCGGCCCTGGGCCTTAAGCCATGCAATAGTTTCGGAAATCATGGCGAGGTTTTCTTCAAGGTTTACCCGCAGCACTTCCCGGGCATGGAAATCCCAGCTTTTGCCAAAGATCGTAAGCGCCCCGGTTTCCGCGTTCAAAAGGCTTTGAAGCTGGGGATCCTTTTCGGGCGCGGTATCCGGTCTGCGGGTAGGCCCAAAGGAACAAAGGGCCGCGTTTTTTAGCGAAAGTTCCCGGGCCGTCCGGAATAACTCGGCGTCTTTGGGATTGCTGCCGGGGCTCCCCGCCTCGATCCAGGGAATTCCCAGTTCGTCCAGGGCCTGTATAACGGCAAATTTATCCTGGAGGGAAAAATTTATTCCCTCTCCCTGGGCGCCGTCCCGCAGGGTTGTGTCCAGTAATTCGATCCGATTTTCCCGGGATGCCAAAGATCCGCTGGTATCTGCTTCACCGTCCACCTGTTACGTTCCTTGTTCAAGTATACCAGCTTAAAAGTATACCTATCTATTCGTGGCAAAGTTCTTTATTCTTTGCATATTTAAGTACATCTTAAAATTTAAAAACAATTCCGGCAATCCCCGCCGCGGCAATGTACACCACGGGGTGTTTTTTGAATTTCCAAATCAGCACAAAAAGTACGGTAAAAAACACCGCTTCCCTGGGGCGCAGCATTTTATACCAGACCAACGCGGTTCCGTCGTACAGCGACAATTTCCACACCTCGAAAGCGGCGGCGCTGATAAGCCCCACCGCCGCAGGGCGCAGGCCGGAAAAAACCGCCCCCAGGATCCGGTTTTTTTTAAAGTAGTCGAGCATCCGGGCCACGACGATGATCACCACAACCGGGGCGCTTACCAGGCCCAGGGGGGCAATAAAGGCGCCGGGGACGCCGGCGGCGGCAAAACCCGCCTGGACGGCCATGTTCACCCCCCCGGCCCCGGGCGCGGACTGGGCTATGGCAAGAAAATCCCCCAGTCTTTCCGGGCTAAGCCAATCGTAACGGGCGGCCAGATCGAAAAGGAAGGGCAGCGTGGCAAGCCCGCCGCCGATGCTAAAAAGGCCGATCTTTACAAATTCCATGTACAGAACAAAAAGGTTCACAAGTTCCCCCCGCCCCGATCCGCCTCGGCGTCCGTTGCAGCGTCCGTTGCAGCGTCCGCTGCAGCGTCCGCTGTAGCGGGTTTGCTTCCGGTCCGGAAAAACAAAAACCCCGCCAGGGCCGCGCCGGCCACAATCCACACCGGCGACGGACTTAGCAGTACAGAAACGAAAAACGCCGCAGCCAAGATGCAGACGGTAAGTGCATGCCGCCTATAGGCGGACCCGCCGGGGGCTTTTTCTTTTTTAAACAATTCCAGAAAAAGTTTCCGTATCGTGTCGAGGATCAGCGCGCCCACGGCAATCCGGATCCCCGCAAAGGCGTGCTGAACCACCGCGTATTCGGCAAAGCGGCTGACAAAGAGCGAAACCGCCGTCATAAAAAAGACGCCGGGCAGCATGAAAGCGGCGGTGGCGGCAATACCCCCCGGCATCCCCAGGCGCTTATAGCCCACGAAGGTGGAAATGTTTACCGCGATAATGCCGGGGGTTACCTGGGCGATGGTATAGTAATCCATCACCTCGGTCATGGTGATCCAGCCCTTTTTTTTGATTAGTTCCCGTTCAAGGACCGGCACCATCGCATACCCGCCCCCAAAGGTAGATACGCCGATTTTTATAAAGGTCCAGATAAGGTCGATCCATTCTATCATACGTGAATTCTACAATATTAGCGCCGCTTATTCATTAGCGCCGCTTATTCTTCCGGCTGTTCCTCTTTGGGCCGCAGCACCGCCAGGTGAAGTTCGTCCAGTTGTTTTTGCTCCACCTCGCCGGGGCAGTCGTCCATGGGGCTTACCGCAAAAGAATTTTTTGGGAAGGCGATCACTTCTTTAATCGATGTTTTTCCCGACATAAGCATCACCAGCCGGTCCAGCCCCGGCGCGATACCGCCGTGGGGGGGCGCTCCGTACTTGAAGGCGCCGGTAAGAAAACCGAATTTCGCTTCCGCTTCCTTTTCGTCTATACCCACAATGGAAAAGACCCGCTTTTGGAGCGCCGGGTCGTGGATCCTGATCGATCCGGACGCCAGTTCGCAGCCGTTCAGGACCAGGTCGTACAGGTCGCCCTTGACCGATCCGGGGTCCCGTTCCATCGAGGCGTGGTACTGTTCCTGGGGATACGAAAACATGTGGTGGGCCGCCTCCCAGCGCTGCTCCTCTTCGTTGTATTCAAACAAGGGAAAGTCCACTATCCACACAAACTCAAACCGCCCCGTTCCTTCCGGCCCGGCGGTAAGGCCCAGGTCCTTTCCCAGCTTGGACCGTACCGCGCCCAGGGCGGTGTTGGCGATTTTGCGTTTTTCATCGGCCGCGATAAGGATAAGATCCCCCGGCTTGGCGCCAAGGCCCTCCACAATCGCCGCCGGGCCGGCGGCGGAAGTACCGCCGGCGGCGGAAGTACCACCGGCCGCGGAAGCGCCGCCGGCGGCGCCGCCGTTCCCGTTCACAAAGAATTTTGAAACCCCGCCTTCCAAGGCCGGAGGGGCGCCGGCAACCTTCATCCAGGCAAGGCCCCGGGCCTTGTATATCTTCGCATGGGCTTCCAGCTCTTCGATTTGTTTGCGGGAATAATCCGCCCCGCCGGGGACAACCAGGGCCTTCACCGCCCCGCCTAAGGCAAGGGCGTCCTTAAAGGCCCGGAAATTTCCGGCCTCCACATAGGGGGCAAAGTCTTTAAGGGGCAAATCAAAGCGCAGGTCGGGCTTGTCGGCGCCGTAGGTTTCCATCGCCTCATCGTAGGTCAGCCGCCTGAACCGCTGGGGAAGTTCCAGCCCCAATGTTTTTTTGAACACATGGCCCATAAGGCCCTCGGTCATGGAAAGCACATCATCCCTGCCCACAAAACTCATCTCGATGTCGATCTGGGTAAACTCCGGCTGCCTGTCTCCCCGGGCGTCTTCGTCCCGGTAGCACCGGGCAATCTGGAAGTACCTGTCGAAGCCCGACGCCATAAGCAGCTGCTTGTAAAGCTGCGGCGACTGGGGCAGCGCGTAAAATTTGCCGGGGTAGAGGCGGGACGGCACCAGGTAATCCCGGGCGCCTTCGGGGGTGGAACGGATAAACGTGGGGGTTTCAATCTCGTAAAAGCCCCGGGCCGTCATCCATTCCCGGACGGCAAAGGCCACATCGCTGCGCAGCCGAAGCCGCTTCTGCATGCCGGCTGAACGGAGGTCCAGGTAGCGGTACCTAAGGCGCAGGTCTTCGTGGGCCTTGGTTTCCTCGTCGATTTGGAAAGGAAGCACGTCGCAGGGGTTAAGAATTACCAGTTTCCGTACCGCCACTTCGACTTCCCCCGTATCCATACCGGGGTTAACCATGGTATCCGGCCGGAGGCGGACAAGGCCCTCCACGGCGATGCAGTATTCATTGCGCAGTTCTTCCGCCGATGCGATAAGTTCCGCCGGCGCGTCCTGGTCGATCACGGTCTGGGTAATTCCGTAGTGGTCTCTAAGGTTGATAAAAATAATCCCCCCGTGATCCCGCCGGCGGTTTACCCAGCCGTTCAGGATAACGGTCCTGCCCGCATCGGTCCCGCGGAGCTCCCCGCAGGTGGCGGTCCGTTTGTACTGTTCCATAGAACTATCATAGCCCGCCGTGGTATACTATGTCCACAATGGCAAAAAACCAGGCCCCCGGACAAATTTCTTCAAACCCAGGCGCCCGGACAAGGCTTGTTACCATCCGGGGAATCCCCATGGAGATAAACCGAAGGGCCGTAAGGGTTTTGCGGATAACCGTTTACCCCGACTGCAGGGTCCGCGTTACCGCGCCCCAAAGCGCCACCAGCGAATCTCTCGGCGCGTTCATCGATTCAAAATTTCCCTGGCTGGAGAAACACCTTGCCCGCTGCCGGGAAAGGGCGCGGAAAAAGCCCCTGGCGCAAAACCGCTTTACCGGCGGCGAAATTCACTATGTGTGGGGAATTCCCCACGCCCTCAAAGTAATCGAGCGCCGGGGAAACCCCAAAATAGCGGTGGCCGCCGGAGAGGATTTTCGGATACTGGAAATGTACCTGCGGCCCGGCAGCACGGCGGCGCAAAAACAGGCCCTGCTGGACCGATGGCGGAAGGCCCTTGTGGCCAAGGCGGCCCCGGCTCTCGCCGCCAAATGGGGAAAGTCCCTAAAAGCGGCGGGGGGCAAAAAAAATTTCACGGTGGAGAAAATCTACCTCCAAAAAATGAAAACCCACTGGGGAAGCTGCAACCCCGCCCGCAGGAACATACGGCTTAACACGGAACTCGCGGCAAAAGATCCGGCATGCCTGGACTATGTGGTCCTTCACGAAATGATCCATTTTATAACCCGGTTCCACAACCGGATCTTTTACGATTACATGAACGCGCTAATGCCCGGCTGGAAGGAGATCCGCAAAAAAATGAACCGGGGGGAGGATATATGTCCGGAAAAAAAATAATACTGTTCCTGGGGCTCTTGGCGCTGGCCAATCCTTTCCGGGCGGTTTCGGATTCCCGGGAAAAAGAACCCCCCGAAGAATCTGTAGGGGGGATTAGTTCGGACAGGGTGATTAACCTAACCGTTTCCAGCATACCAGAGGCAAAAATCAGCTTTGTCCAGGGTTTTACGTTTCCTGTTTTCAGGGGCGAAAGCGTTTTAACGGCGGACAACAATATCCGGACCACCCTTAGCGCCGAAGTATCCCCGGTTTCGGCAGACGGCGTCGTTGAGGGGATCCTAACTCCCGTCGCCTTTTTGCAGGTTGCCGCCGGGTTTAGAATCGGATCGGGATGGAACATCCGGCTTTTCGGCGGGGAACTCTACGGCATAGGAATCAACCGGGCCGGGGCCGGCGGAAAAGCAGAAGCCTCGGGTTCCGCTTTTGACGGCGTCCAATGGAAGGCCCACTTCGGCGGGGCGCTTCAGTTTGATCTGGCGGCGGTTTTTCCCGGCCCCTGGCGTCACGTCGTGTTTAGGTCCTACCACGAGATCAACTATAAGGCTTACAGCGCCGCCTCCAAAAACGATTCCTGGTTTTTTGAAAACGACGAAGGGGAAAACAAAAACGGCTTTACCTACTACGGCAATTTTCTTATCGGCTATCAGATGCCTCTTTTTCTTAACACCGCGGCGATTTTGGTGGAAATGAACAAATTCCTGGACAACACTCCAAACCGGGATCTGTGGGGCGGCGATCTTGTCTTTTGGACCCTTTCGGCTGTTTTTAACTTTACCATTACCCGCCGGCTCGACGCGGCCTTGATTTCCCAATTCAGGACCCTGCGGAACTATACCAATTCCGAAGACCTGTTTTATCAAGACCGGATCCTGGACAAGGCGGACCCCCGGGGGCTTAAATTTTACCGGATCGCCGTAATTCTAAGCTTTAAGCTGCCCTAGGGCCCTAGGAGTTTGCCGCGCCCGCGCATAAAATTCTAAATTTACCCCGCAGGCGGCCGCGGAAACGAAGTTTCCACCGCCGCCCATAAATCGCGGTTTTTGCGCCGCCCTGCGCCGCAAAATCTACAAGCCCCCCGGGCGGGCGCCTATTCAACCTTGAACTTTGACACTTCCTTAACCAGTATATCAATGCTGTCTTTGTTTTTGCCGCTGATGGCATTAACCTTGTTTACCGCGACATTGATCTGATCCGCCCCGGCGGCCATCTCGTTCATTCCCTCGGCTATCTCCTGGGTTACCGATTCCAGGTTTTTGCTTTCCCGGACAACCTGCCGGCTTCCTTCAAGCATTTCTACCGAACCGTCCTTAACCGTCCGGGTAACGCTGTTCAACTGGCCTATGGCTTCAAGGATCTGCTGGCTTCCGGCGTTCTGTTCTTCCATGGCATTCCGGATATTTTCTTCCTGGTCCGAAACGGTCCTAACCCCGCTGTCTATGGCTTCAAACTTGTTAAGAACGCTTTCGGTAGACGTGGTTATCTTGTCAATGGAGTCCTTAATTTTTTTAAGCACCGTGGAAATAGTCTTGGACTGTTCCCCGGAATTTTCGGCCAGCTTTCGTATTTCGTCGGCTACCACGGCAAAACCCTTCCCCGCTTCTCCGGCGTGGGCCGCTTCAATGGCGGCGTTCATCGACAAAAGGTTTGTCTGGCTGGCGATATTTTCCATCACCGCGTTGATTTCCAGCAGCCCTTCGGATTCCCGGGCAATTTCCTGAATATCCGCAGCCACTTCCTGAAGCCCCGAACGGCCGATCTCGGAAGAATCTATCAATTCCTTAACGTTATCGGAGTTTTTGATCAGCGTTTGGGAAACAGACCGGATATTGGCAAGCATCTGTTCAACGGCCGAGGAAGACTGGGCGACGCTTTCGCTTTGCCGGTCCACATGGTCGTCCAGTTTTTGGATATTGCCGATAATCTGTTCCATGGTCGTGTTGGTTTCGGTTACCGAGGCCGATTGGTTTATAACCCGGCCCTTGATACTCCGGACGTTGGCGGTTATTTCGTTAATGGCCGCCGCGGTTTCGGTCATGTTGCCGGAAAGTTCGTTCCCGATATCAAAAAGGGTTACGGCCTGCTTTTTGATGGTAACCACAAGGCCCTTGACTTTTTCCAGGGTCCCGTTAAAGACCTTTGCCATATCTCCTATTTCATCTTTCCGGTTGATATATAATTGTTTGGTTAAATCCCCTTCCCCAAGGCTCGTAACAACGCCCATCATGTGTTTGATAGGGGTGCTGATGGACCGGGCAATAAGGAAGGCTGCGGCGGCTATGGCTAAAAGCATCACCACGCTGATAACAATGCTTAGCCGGAGCATTCTAAGAACCGGCGCGTTAATAACCTTGTGCGGCACTCCCAGCCCCAGAGCCCAGGGGGTGGTGGTTCTTCCTACGGAAACAGGAACACTGATAATTTCGTACTGTTCCCTGCCGCCATTGCCGGCAACCATGTTCGAGAACATATACTCGGCGCCGTTTTTTATCGCGTTTACCAACTCGGTTATGTGGCTGCCCGCCATACCCACTTCGGCTTCGGCCATGGGCTTTCCAAGGTGGGACGGATCAAAATGGCCCGCCACAAGCCCGCCGTTGCTAAAAACCGCGGCAAGGCTGTCATCGTATGGCCTAATATCCTCCACGCCGGTTTGAATTCTGGACAGGGGAATATCGACGCCGACGACCCCGATGGGCCGGCCGTCCTTTTTTACCGGGACCACCAGGGACGTAATCAGCATTTCCACCCCGCCTAAGTTGTACAAAAAGGGCTCCACCACGGTTTCGTTTCCGGTCCGCATGGCGGCAAGGTAAAAATCCGCGTCCGGGGCGTCGTAACCCGCCGAATACTCCATCACGACCCCGGTATCGGTCCGGGACCAGTTGGAGAGGAATCTGCCGGTGGCGTCCGTCCCCTGGGTATTGGCATACTGGGCGTCCAAGCCGTCCAGGGCGTTTGGCTCCCAGACGGTCCAGACCGCGGCAAGATCGGGGTTTTCCTCGAGCATCTGCCTAAGCAGCATATTGTAAAAGAAGCGCCGCTGGGCCGGCTCTATCTGCTCGTAGGCGTCCATCGACTGGGCCAGCGACCTGGAGACGCTAAAATTGGTCTCCATCCACAGACTGATACTCGCGGCTTCATTATTCGCCAAATCTTTTAGCTGATCGGCAATTAGGGAGGAAATTTGCTTTTGGGCGCTAAGCAAAACGGTCCCCAGAAGAATACCGATTCCCGAAAGGGTAAGAGCGATAATCATTACAATAAGTTTGTTTCCGATTTTCATACGATCTCCCAGGCAAATGCAAAAGGCTTTTTCAAAATTTTGAAGAAGGCTTATCCTTACCGAATTTTACAAATATATCCATCCGGCCAGTCCGGCAGACGGTGTTCTGTCCTTAAAGAACATCTAGTATATACTATTCTCTTTTATTTTTCTCCTGTCAATTATTTTTTGACCAATGATGTATAAAACGGGTGTTCGCCCCGTTGTATTGACAGTCCTGCTGGAACCGGTATAAGTTATACTTGACAAACATTATTAGGGTTATCCGATACGGATGGGGGTTTTTATGGATGCCGGAGAGGAAAAGAAAACGGGGGGCCTTATTGTCTATTCCAGCAGGACCGGGAATACCCGGCGGCTTGCCGAAGGTATATGCCGGGGCCTGGCGGAACCGGGCGGACGGGAGATACGGCTCGCGGCGGTGGAAGAAAATCCCGATCCCGCAGGGGCCCCCTGGATCCTGGCGGGTTTTTGGGCCGACCGGGGGAACGCGGATCAAAGGGCCCTGGAATACCTAAAGACCCTGGAGGGCCGCCGGGTGGGCCTTTTTGGCACCCTGGGGGCCGATCCCCGGTCCAAACACGCCCAGGACATGCGCCAAAAGGTTCAGGCCCTGGCGGCGGAAAAAAACACGGTGTTGGGCTGCTTTTTATGCCAGGGAAAAATCGACCCCGCCCTGACAGAGCGCTTTAAGAGCCTTTCCCCGGAGGATCCCCATGCCATGACCGAAGAACGGATAAAGCGCCACCTGGAATCGGCAAAACACCCCGACGAAAACGACATCGAGGCCGCGGTGAGCGCGTGCCGTGCGATGATACAATCCGCCCCCGCGGAGACAGCCCGGTGAAATTCCGCCGAATACACGCGGTGATTGCGGTGGTGTCCTGTTTGCTGATTCTGCTTTTTTTATTCGGCCTTTTCTTTGGAAGCGTAAAAATTCCTTTTCGGGAAATAGGGGGGATCCTGGCCGGCAGGGACCGGACCAGCGCCGCCGCGAAGATAATTACCGGCATACGGCTGCCCCGGATTGTGATGGCGGTCCTGGTGGGGATGATGCTTTCCACGGCGGGAACCATCTCCCAGGCGGTATTCCGCAATCCCCTGGCGGATCCTTACATTATCGGGATCAGCTCCGGCGCGGTGGCCGGGGCCGTGCTGGCCTTTATTCTTAAACTGCCGGACATCTGGTACGGAATTTTTGCCTTTCTTTCGTCCATGGGAACCGCCTTCCTTATTTTTCGCCTTTCGGGAAAGCGGGGCAAAACCGATACCGCCGGGCTGTTGATAATCGGCGTGGCGGTGGCCGCCTTTTTAGGCGCGGTAACTTCTTTTTGTATGTACCTCGCGGGGCAGGATTCTTATCAGATCATGGTGTGGACCATGGGCTATCTGGGGGCCGCTTCCTGGTTCCGGGTGGGCCTTTTGGTAATCCCCCTGATTCTTTCGATCCTGTACTTTTTATACCACCGCCACGATGTGGACGCTCTTCTTTTGGGGGACGAAGAAGCCCATTCCCTGGGAATACCCGTGGGGTCCTTAAAACGGCAGCTCCTTATCGTGGTCAGCCTAATCGCCGCCTTTTCCACAGCCTTTACGGGGATGATAGGCTTTGTGGGGCTTATTGTTCCCCACGCGGTAAGGCTCTGCCTGGGCGGCAGCCACGGCCGCCTGCTTCCCATGGCGGCCTATACCGGGGGCATGTTCCTTCTGTTCGCCGACACCCTGGCCCGGACCCTGCTTTCGCCGGTAGAAATTCCCATCGGGGTTATCACCGCGTTTTTCGGCGCCCCCTTCTTTTTATTTCTTGCCGTGATGAACGGAAAGGGCCCCGCCCATGCTTGATGTCCGGGAAATCAGCTTTGCCTACCGCGACCGCTTAATCCTTAACGGCATTTCCCTTTCCCTTAAAGCGGGGGAATTTTTAGGATTCCTGGGCCCCAACGGATCGGGAAAATCAACCTTCCTCAAGAACCTCCTGGGCTTCCTTGAACCCCTCCGGGGCCGCATTGTATTTTACGGGGGCCAAGGCGCCCCGGAAACGGAGATGGCGGAGGGGGAAGAACCGGAGTTCCCCGGCGGGGGAACCGTACCGGACAGAATAGAACGTTCCCGGCGGCTGGCGTTTGTGCCCCAAAACTCAAAACCCGCCGCGGCCCTTTCGGTTCGGGAACTCATGCTTATGGGAAGGCTGCCCCATATACGGGACCGCTGGAGCGGGTACGGCAAAGCGGACAGGCAAAAGGTCGAGGAAGTTCTGGGGGCGCTGGGGATCGCCGATATGGCGGAACGGAATATACTAAGCCTTTCGGGAGGGGAACTGCAAAAGGTGATCATTGGCCGCTGCCTGGTGCAGGAGGGCGACATACTGCTTTTAGACGAAGCCACCTCCGGGCTGGATCTTAACCACAGCGTTGAAATCATGGAACTGATGCGGAAAAAGGCCCGCGGAGAGGCAAAAACCATTGTGGCGGTCCTTCACGATTTGAACCTGGCGTCCCAGTACTGCGACCGCATCGTACTCCTTAAAAACGGCCGCCTGCGGTACCAGGGCAGCCCCGCGGAGATCCTTACCGAAGAAGTGGTGGAAGACATCTACGGCATAAGGGCGGTGGTAAAAACCGACGAATACGGCCGGCCCTTTGTGCTGCCCCGGCGGATGGAAAAGACCGCAGACGCTTCTGCCGGCGCGTTGGACCCCCGCAGAAGCCCCGCGGAGGCCCCCCGTGTTTACTGAACGCTTCCGCTCCCACCATGATGCCGAGGGCAGCCTGGAAGCCCTGCTAAAAAAACCCCGGGGACATCTGGGCCGGCTTTTTAAGATGGCCAGTTGGTCTACGGTGGAAAAGAAACTTCGGGAAAGTCCCCGGGGTCTGCCCCGGGGCGTCTACATCCATGTTCCCTACTGCGATAAAATCTGCAGTTTCTGCAACCTTAACCGAAGGGCCCGGAATAATGAAGACCTTGACGCCTATGCTGCGTATATAGCCGGGGAGCTTAAAACCTTTGGCGCGTATCCGTATATTCGGGACCAGCCATTCGATACGGTGTATTTTGGAGGCGGCACCCCCACTACCCTGAGCGCCCCCCAGCTGGGCCTGATACTGGACGCCCTCCATGCGCATATTCCCCTAGCCGCGGACTGCGAAATAACCGTGGAAACAACCCAGAACAACCTGGGACTAAAAAAAGCGTCGGCCCTGGCGGAGTTGGGGGTAAACCGTTTCAGCGTGGGCATACAAACCTTTGCGGATCGGGGCAGAAAAGTTCTGGGCCGCACCTATTCAGAAGAAAAGGCCCTGGAAGAACTCTGCGCCCTAAGGGCCGCGTTTACGGGCGTTTTAGGCATAGATATTATTTACAGTTACCCCGATCAGACCCTGGAAGAACTGCAAAGGGACGCGGAAATCTGTATTTCTTCGGGCATAGACAGCGTAAGTTTTTATTCCCTGATGATACACAAAGGTTCCGCTTTGGCCCTGTCCATAGAAAATAAAGAAACCCAATTTGTCCAGGACCTTAAATGGGACAAGGAACGGCATCACCTGTTTTACCGGCAGCTTGCCGGGGCGGGCTTTACCCTGCTGGAACTTTCTAAACTAATCCGGCCCGGCCGGGACGCCTACCGCTACATTCACATCCAATATGAAAATGGCGACCTCCTTCCCATAGGCTCCGGCGCCGGAGGACGGCTTGCGGGTTTTCCGGTTTATTCCATGGGCCCGGGCCGCCGTTTTGTTTCCGCCCCCAATCCTGAATACGAAAAATATTACCGCGTTCTGGGACTTTTGCAGTTTGGCCGCTACGATGCAAAAAAGATCGCCGGACATCTGGGAAGCGAAGCGGAAGAACAGGCGGCAAAAAAAATTACGGAATACCTGGACCGGGGATTTTTGGAAACCCTGGATACCGGCGAATACTGCTTAAGCCCGGAAGGAATTTTTTGGGGAAACAATATCGCGGTGGACATGCTGCAGGCGGTGGTAAAAAAGCCCCGCGGGAATTCCTTTTCCGCGAAGGGGAAAATCCGAAAGCCCCTGGGCCCGGGGTATTAAACCCCTCAACACAAACGATACGGAGGGAAAAATGAATTTACAAAAAAGACATTTGCTTCTGGCGGCCTTGGCCTGGATTCTGGTTTTTAGCGGATGCCGCCGGGACGATCCTGCCCGGACCGGGACCGGGGTCCCGCCCGGCACGCCCGGCGCGCCGGGCGCGCCCGGCACGGCCGGCGAAGCGGCAGTCGACGCCGGCGGCGGGGACCTGTACTGGAAGGTGATCCAAGACGGAGCCGGGGAATATCTAAGCGACCGGGAGGGGAACCGGATTCCCCTAAAAACGTACCGGCGGATTATCGTTATTTCACCGGGGGCGGTGGAAACCCTCTATTTGATCGGCGGGGAAGGGGCCGTCGCGGCGGTAAGCTCCGGCCGGGATCCTATATGGCCGGAAGAAAAAACAAAACTGCTGCCCACCATCGGCAACGTAGCCCGGCCAAACCTGGAAGCGGCGGTGGCCCTGGAACCGGATCTGGTGATCGGCAACGCCATGAGCGCCGCATTTATCGCGGAGCTTTCCGGCCGGGCCTACCCTGCCTTGATCCACGGGGCCGATTCCATCGCGGACATTTTTAACAGCACCATCCTTTTAGGACGGCTTACGGGCAGGGAAGCGGAGGCCCAAAAGCTGGTGGCAGAAAAACAAACCCAACTGGAAACCCTGGCCGCCGAATTGCGGGATCGGCCCTTAAACCTTAAGGGGGCCTTTCTCTACTCCGCCAATCCTATCATGGCCTTTACCGAAAAATCCCTGGCCGGAGAAATCCTAACCATCCTGGGGGTGGATAACATTGCCGCCGGGTTTAACGCCGCCCAGCCCATTCTTTCTTCGGAATATATTCTGGCCCGGGACCCGGATTTTCTTTTTGGCGCCATGATGATCACAGAGCCTTCGGATATTCTGGCCGCCGACTCGGTAATCGCCAAAACCAGGGCGGGCCGGGAAAACAATCTTGCGGTAATTCCCAGTTCCCTGTTCTTGCGGCCCTCTCCGCGGATCGTGGAAAGCCTTTTGGAACTACAGAAAAAAATTAAAAAGTACGCGGAGGACTAGAGGTGAATTTCTTAAAAAGCCGCTGCGAATAAACCTTCGGTACATAAAAACGTCCCGCCCGGGCGAGGCGGGACGAAACGGAGGGCCCGTTTTTTCCTAGTCCAGTTTTTTGTATTTAACCGAAAAATTATCCGCGGGTGTGTTACCACCTACATACTCATAGGCAATCTGTATTTTGGAGTGCCCGGAACCATCGCCGTGTTTGATGATGTAGACGTTGCCGGTTGAAGTATAGGTGCCCATAGTCGGTGAAGAGTAATACTGATCCTGGTTGTATAAATTAGGGGCTTGATATGGGTCGGTAGAAGTTCCTGTACCGCTTGTATATCCAACGTAAGTCATAACATTGATCGGCTTTTCTTCTGACCCCGACCCGGACTTCGGTATATACGTGTTGGTATCGACATTATAATCCTTGCCATTAGCAGTGAATACATTTACCGCAGTAACCGAGGTTACGCTGTCAAAATCGGTGGTTCCGGCATACCATACCGTTCCTTGACCGGATGAATTGCTATTGCCTGAATTGGTAAAAATAAGCCGCATCCGGCTAAAGGCTATGTCCCAGTCCGTGGTGGCGGCCTGTGAAGCGTCCACTGCTTCCGCTTCCCCGCTGCGCAGGGCATAGTATTTGATACCGTCTGATGCGACTACGCTAACGCTAAAAGTCTTTCCCTCCTCCCCACCCCCGGCGGGGTTGCCGCAGCCGGCAAAGAAGACGGCGGCGCAAAGAAGGGTAAGCGCCTGGGCAATAAATCTTTTGTGTTTCATAATGAAACCTCCTTACGTAAACACAGCCGCGCTGTCAGCCGCTCTGTCAGCCGCGCTGTCAGTTGCTCTGTCAGCTGCGCTGTGTGTATATTTTTATGTCAGGCCAACGGCCTATAAGACATAGCTAAGACCTGCGGTAAAAATCCGGCCCACCGTGGGGCCCGGAGAATCGATTAACCCGGTAATATTGTCCACCGATATCCGGGCTTTAAAGTGTTTTGCAAAACTTACGGAAAAATAAAAATCCAGAATAAACCGGGAATTATACGAAGGGTCCGTAGGATCCAGGGGCGAAAAAAACCGGCCCTGGAAGTAGGTGTATATACCGAGTTTTTCGTAATCCCAGCCCAGCTTTCCCTTTACCGTGTGCGCGCTCTGATTATGGAGTTCTTCTTCTTCGCTGCGGTCGTAGGCATAGAGCCAGCTGTACCCGGCGGAAAGAAAAACGTTAAACAGGGTTAAGCGCCCCTCGGTGTCAAAACCGGCGCGCATGGACCGCAGAATATTTTCGTTCACGTATACGTCCGCGCCGGACGCCGTTTTGTAGTTCTGTTGTATATTTGTAATTTCGTTCCACAGTTCCGTATAGTAGCCGTTGATCTGGGCAAAAAAGAGGTCTTCTTTGACGTATTCCAGGGCCAGGTTAAAACTTAAGGCGTATTCGGGTTTAAGGTCCGGGTTACCCTTCACCGTCGGATGCCCCGCGACTATTGTTTCGTTCATGGACATGTAGAGGTCGCTAAAATCCGGCGCCCGGTAGCCCAGGCCCGCGCCTCCCAGGATCCTAAACCCCTTGGGCAGATGGACCATCGCGGAAAATTTCGGCGCGCCCCCAAAGCCAAACTGGGAACTCCGCTCCCCCCGGGCCCCCAGGATAAACGAATAGCGGTCTTCCGTGTAATATTCGGCCTGGACATACAGGGCCTCTTTATCCACCGCGGCAAAGGTATCGCCCCGGTTATTAAGGTTGTACTTGTCTATGATGTTATAGGCCCCTTCAAGCCCCGCGGTAAAAATAAAATTATCGATCCCGTCGTAGCTGCCTATGGCTTCCAGCGCCGTAAGATTTTCGTATTCGTGGTTGTTCCCGGTGGTCCAGGTTTTCATAATCCCCGAATAGGTATCCATGTCCCGCTGGTAATAGTCGTTGTACAGCCGCAGGCGTAGATTCCCGCTCCAGGGGGCCAGTTCCGCTTCGATATAGCCCCCGGCCCGGACATAGTCCCGCCGGGTAAGGGCCCCCAGGCGGCTGGTCTGCTCGTCGCTCCGCATGGCCATAAAAGAAGCGCCCAGGGACATTTCGGCGCTGTCCCCCAGGGGAAAAGACGTATCCAGCCCCGCCTTGCCCCGGTAATATTCGGGCAGCAGGGAAGCGCTTTGGTTTTCGTTAAGGTAAAAGGCGCCCCGGGACCCTTCCAGGGTAATGACATTACGGGTAAGGGCGATGGGGATGCCGATGGCCGCGGTAAAATGCTGTTCCCGGATAAGGTTAAAGTCATCAAAGGCCCCCGGTTTAGCGGAGGTGTCGGGGTCGTTGTGGGCAAGAAGAAAGCTGTTGCTTAGGCTCGCGGAAAGGGAAAAGGCGTCTTTTGGCTTTTTGGTGATAATGTTGATTACCCCGCCGATGCCGTCGGAACCGTACAGGGCCGACTGCGGTCCCCGGACTATTTCTATCCGCTCCACATTGGAAAGGGGCATGGTGTCCCCGTCAAGTCTCTGGTTAATTCTGCCGGTAACCCGCCTGCCGTCCACCAGATAGAGGACCCGGTTATCGCCCATGCCCTGAAGTTTTATATCGTCCCCCATGGGGCCCCCGGACACCATAAGGCCGTAATCGTCAAGAATTTCCGTTACCGTGGTGGCGCTGGAATTTTCAATCTCCTTGGCGCTAATAACTTCGGTAAGCACGGGGCTGTCTTTTAGGCGCTTTTCGCCCCTGGTGCCGGTAACGGTTATCTTTTCCAACTCATAGGGATCCTCCGGGCTCTGGGCAAAGAGGGCCCCGCCCCAGGCCAGCATTCCCAAAAACAGAATCTGCGGTATCTTCATCACAAACCCCTTGCAAAATTTAAAGCCCTCAAATATGTTAGCGCCCGCTAATAAAGTTATTGCAGGATAACATAGTTAGGATTGCCTAACATGCTTAACATACCGGTGTAAAAATGTCAAGTATTTTTTAGTTTTTTTTAAAATTCCCGCCTCCGCGGTAATAGTGTCATTTTGACACAATCGTCCGGGGCGGGCGGTTCATTTTGCCCCGGGAAACGGCCCCGCCGGGGGGCTTTTTGGGGCGCCGCGGCGAATTCGGGGCGGCCCAAGCTATTTTCCGTCTTTTTGGGGGGAAAAATCCGGGGTTTTACCGGGGCCTTTGCAGGGCAAAGCTTTAAATCCGGCAAAAACCCGTAAAAATTCGGGTTTTTTTTAAAAATTCTTCCGGTTTGTAAAAACTTGGCACGGTTTTTGCTTGTTTATAGTCAAGACGCTTCGTATGAAGGTCTTAAAACAAGCCAATTTATTTGGAGGTTTAGTATGAAATCCGTATCCCTTTACAGGCCCGCGACTATCGTGGACGAACTTTTGGAATCCTTCTTCGATTCCACCCTGGCGCCCTTTGCGGGGAACCGGGTATTGAACAAGCTGCCCTTGGTGGATGTTCAGGAAACCGGAAACGCCTACCTGGTAGAAGCGGAACTTCCGGGGCTCGACGAAAAGCACATCAAGGTCCAGATGGACGGCGGCAAGCTTACCATCGAAACCGAACAGGACGAGCAGACCGAAGAAAAGCAGGACGGCAGCTACCTTATCCGGGAACGGCGAAAGGCGTCTTTTAGCCGCTCCTTTACGCTCCCCGAAAACGCCGATCCCGAATCGGTGTCCGCGGTCTTTAAAAACGGCATCCTTTCCCTGGAAATCAAAAAACGGACGGAAAGCGCCAAACGTCTTATAGAAATCAACGCCCAGTAAGCGGTCCGGCCCCGGCAATTCCGGGGCTTGTCCGCGGGGTCCGCTCCCCCGGTTTTACTGCAAAAGCTCCCCCCTATAAGGGCCCCCGGATCATCCGGGGGCCCCTTTTTTGTTTTTAGTCCCGGGGCTATACTTAGGAAAGCGCTGATTGGAGTCGTGTAATCAGCGGTTCCCTAGAGTCGGAGGCTCCTGGATGAAACGGACCATAGTGGTGTTTGTGCTTATTGTCCTTATCGCCGGCCTAATCCTGGCGGTGGGGTTTTTACTGGGCGGTAAAGACTTAGCTTTTTTCAATTCAAAGCCCGCCGCCGGGAAAACGGAAATATCGGCCCATACGGTGCTTAAAGAGGTCCTGCCCATAGGGGAATACGCAAGCCTGGCCTACCACTATACCTCGGTAATTAAGGACATCAATTCCCTGGATATCCGGGGCTGGACCATCCCCTTTACCACCCGGAAATATATCTTTACCTACGACGGAACCATGAAGCTTGGCATAGACGGAAGCAAAATCCGGGTGGCAGAGGAGGCGGAATCCGCGCCGGGAACAACGCCGCCCGGGGGGGGGCTTCCGCTAATCCGGATCGTCCTGCCGCCGGTACGGATCCTGTCCCACCAGATTGACGACAAGTCCCTGGAAGTATTTGAACAGTCCCAGACGATCTTTAACGAAATAAAAATCCAGGACGCGTTCCGGGTTACCGCGGACAAAAAACGGGAACTGGAAGAAAAGGTTATGGCCAGCAATGTGGTTAGCGAAGCCCGAATTTCCGCGGAGCAGCAATTCGGGGCCCTGCTTAGGAACCTGCCGGGGATCCGGGGCCGCTACGACATTGTATTTGTCTGGGAAGAAGAAAACCCCCAGGGAACGGCGGAAAACCGGAGCCCCCCGGCGCCCTAGGTATGACGGTCTTTGAAACGATTCTGCAGCACATGGGGGACCAGCATACCCGCTTTGTATTCCCCTCCGAAACCGCCGCGGCCCTCTGGGCCCGGAAAATCTGTATCCACGGCCCCCTCCGTTCCCTGGCGGCGGGCCGGTTTTTGGCCTGGGACCGGTTTAAAGAAACGGCCGTTAAAATTACGGATCGCCGCCGGCCCGTTTCCGCGTTGATCCGCAGCCTCTTTGCCCGCGCCCTGGTACGGGAAAACGCCGCGGCGCCCTTTTTTACAGCCCTCATTCCCCCCTCCTTTGCCGAGGGGGGGGCGGTCTTTGCTTCCTCCATCGCCGGGATGCTTCCGTCTTTGGCCCTTTGGGAAACCCTGCACGGCCATCCGGGGCCGGAAGACGATGACGAAGACCGGGACCTGCGGACCCTAAAGCGCCGGTACGGGGCTTTTTTGGAAGCCCACGGCCTCTTTGAGCCCTCCTGGGAAAAAGCTCCCTTTTGCGGGGGCCGGTACATACTCTTTTTTCCCGAGGCGCTGGATGATTTTACCGAATACCGGCATCTGCTCCAATCGGAAGATATTACCCTGTACCCGGTTCCCGCCGCCGCGCCGGGGCTGGTTTTTTTTGATTCTGCCCGGACCGAATTACGCGCCGCCGCCATGGAACTGCGCCGGCTCCACGATGAAGAGGGGATCCCCTACGAAGACATGGCCCTTAGCCTGCCGGATCCGGCCTCCATGACCCCCTATGTATTCCGGGAACTGGCCCTCCACGACATCCCCTATTCACTTCGGTCCGGTAAAAGCCTGGGGGACTATCCCCTGGGGCGGCTCTTTTCCCTGGCCGGCCAATGCGCCTCTTCCCTCTTTTCCTTTGACTCCCTTAAACCCCTGCTGTTAAACGGCGCGATACCCTGGAAAGACCCGGCTAAAAACAGGGCCCTCATCGACTTTGGGCTGGAATATCACTGCGTTTCCCCCTTCCGGGACGGGGACCGGGTGGCCGATCCCTGGGAAGAAGGATTTAGCCGGCGGCCCCACAAAGAACTGGCCGGATACTACCGGGAATTAAAGCAGACCCTTTCCGCCATGGCCGCGGCAAAAAGTTTTGCGGAGCTCGAAAGACGGTACTTTAGCTTTAGACGCCTTCTTAATACGGAAGCCTGCAGCCCCAAAAACAACGCGGTCCTGGCCCGGTGTATAGAAGAACTTTCGGCGTTGATCGAAACAGAAGCGGAATTCCCCGATCTGGCCGATGCGGACCCCTTTGGATTCTACGTTTCGTACCTGCGGGATAAAAACTATGTTTATGTGGACGACGCCGCCGGGGAGGGGGGGCTGAACATCTACGACTACCGGGTTGCCGCCGGCGCCCCCTTTAGCTGCCACATGGTGCTGAACGCTTCCCAGGGGGCGGTAACGGTTCAGCATCAGCCCCTGCGCTTCCTGCGGCAGGATAAACGGACCCGGCTGGGCCTGGAAGACCGGGACATGTCCGGGGCCCTTGTATCCCTGTATAACATTGCCCCCTGGGGAACCTATACCTGCCAAACCTGGATCAGCGCGGCGGAAAAAACCTTTTCCGGCTGGGCCATACCCCACAGCGTCTTTGCCCCCCGCACCGGGCCCGCGGAAAACCCCGGTCCCGCGGATCCCTTTATCGCGGAACAACGCTGGTGGGCGGAGGCGGGAGAAAAGCCGCCCCGCATGTTTTCCGTCCAGCGCCGGGGCTTTAGCCGCTGGAACCGGCTGCTCCACGGCGCCGCCGGGGCCGCCGGCGCCGCCACTGCCGCCGACGCCGCCGGCGCCGCCGCCACTGACTTTGCCGCCGCGGCGTCCGCGCTGCTGCGGGAGCGGATCCGCCGCAAAAGTTCCCGCCCCGGAGAAGATTCCGCGGCGGGGGCCGGCGCCCCGGAATTCTCCGTATCCGCCACGGACCTTACCGAATTTTTTACCTGCCCCCTGTTTTGGCTGTACAGGCGGATCTTTCGCCTGCGGCCCCGGCAGGAAGACGCGGCCCTGCTGGACGATGAATCCCGGGGGCTTATCTACCACGAAATACTCCGCAGTCTTTTTACCCGGATCAAGGAAGCGGACTCCTGTTTTTTAGCGGACAGGCTGGACCGGTACTTTGCCTGGACCAAGGAATTAACCGGAACGGTCCTGCAAAGCGACAGGACCCTTAAGGGCCCCCTGGTGTATCCGCTGCTCCTCCCCCTGGGGGACGCCATGAACAAGCGGCTGCGGGAACTGCTAAAAATCGAAGCCCGTTATTTTTCCGGATTTGAAGTGGCAGACCTGGAACAAACCTACGAATATACCGCGGGGCCCCTTCGCTTAAGCGGCAGGATCGACCGGGTGTCCATTTCTCCCCAGGGAGAGCCGCTTATAATTGATTACAAGACAAACACGGCCCCCAGTAAACCGGCCGGCAGAAAAACCGGCGCCGGGGATTCCGGCGAACCGGGAATTCAGGATTTCCAAATACCCATGTACATTAAACTCTATGAAGAAAAAACGGGCCGCCGGGTGGGCCGGGCTTTTTTTGTGGTTATTAACCGCTGCGAGGTAATCCCCGTCATGGGGGACCTGGAAGGAAAGCGGGACCTTTGCAGCCGGGACGACTACGAGCCCTCCATGGCGGCCCTTGAAACGGCCATAGGGATATTTAACGGGGCCCTTTCGCAGTTAAACTTTATTCCCGGAGGGAACTCCGGCGCCCTTCGGGGCCTTCCCCGGCTTTTGCATAAAACCTGCACGGGCTGTAACTATAAAACCCTGTGCCGTTCCCTGTATTCCCTTAATCCGCCGCCGGTTTTGTTCCGCCCTCCGGCGGCGCCGCAAAACAAAGCCCCCGGAGGGGCCGCCCATGGATCCTAAAACGGAAAATCCGGTCCTTCCCTGCATCGGCGATCTGGATGATGAACAACGGAGGGCGGCCACGGCCCTGCGCAATGTGGTGGTCAGCGCCGGGGCGGGGTCCGGCAAGACCAGGGTGCTGGCGGCCCGGTACGGCTGGCTTATTATGACGGGCCGCTGTAAGACAGAAGAAATTCTTACCATTACGTTTACCAACAAGGCGGCCAACGAAATGTACCGGCGCATCTACCGCCTGCTTGCCGAATCGGCGGAGGATCCCGATCCGCTCCCGGCCTTTCCGGCGCGCCGCGGGTCTTCGGAAACAGCCCCAAGCCCCGGACGCTATGCCCGGGAGGCGGTAAAAAATTTTTATAAGGCCCGCATAGTAACCCTGGACTCGTTCTGCGCCTCCGTAGCCCGGGCCCTCTGCTCCCATTTTGGCATTAGCCCGGATTTTACCAGCGACGATCTACAGGTTCGGGACATGGCCCGATCCCTGGCCCTGCGCTTTGTGCTGGACAATCGGGACAATCCCGCTCTGCAGCGGCTAATTGCAGAAAAAAAACTGCGGGGTACCGCGGATGAACTTTTTATCCTGCCCGTATTGTACCACAGCCCTATTTCCCGGCCCCTGGATTTTAGCGCCTTTGAAAGGATCCAGCGGGAAGAATTATGCCGCCGGTGGAAAGAATACACCCTCCTTTTGGCGGACATCGCGGCGGATCTGCGGCGCTCCCTGCCGGACTTTGACCCCCCCCGGCAGGGGGAATTGGCGCCCGTCCTCTCTTCCATCCCCGGCGCGCCGGACATAGAGCCGCTCTTTGTACAGGAAGAGGGCCGGGAAGAACTGCTCCGGTATCTGGGTTCCCTGGAAAAGCTTAAAGCCCTGGGGCCGCGAAAAACCAAAAACGAAACCGAACCCTACACGCTCCTTCGGGAAGCCATAGGAAAAATCAAGGGAACCCTGTACCCCCGGCTCGAAGCCGTGGCTAACCACGTTCTGCAGTGGGACATTGTGCGTTCCGTTTTTCCCCTGATCCAGGAATACCAGGACCTGCTTAACCGGAAAAAACGGGAAACCGGCATTCTTACCTTTAACGACATTGCGCATCTGGCGGTGGACGGCCTGCGCATGTACCCCGGCATTCGGCGGGTGTATAAAACGTCATTTAAGGCCGTCATGATCGACGAATTCCAGGACAACAACAGCCTTCAGCGGGACCTGGTAGCCCTGCTGGCAGAAAACGAAGACCGGCTGGAACAGGGCCTGCCGGCGCCGGGCCAGCTGGCGCCGGGCAAGGTGTTTTATGTGGGGGACGAAAAACAGTCCATCTACCGGTTCCGGGGGGCGGATGTTTCGGTATTCCGGGGCCTCGCGGCGCAAACCGGGCACTCCCTGGGCCTTAGCCGCAATTACCGGTCCCATCCCATGCTGATCCGGGCCTTTAACCTTATCTTCGGCGGCCGCCGCGAAAAGGACGGCCCGGAACCCGGCGAAGGAGTCTTTCTCCCCGGGGCCCCGGCGGACTACGAAGCGGTGTATCACTGGGTTTACCACGGGGATGAAAAAGCCGCGGATACGCCGGCCGCGGCAGCGCCGGCCCGGACCGGCGCTGCCGCCGGCAACGACGCCGCCGGCAACGACGCCGCCGGTAATGCCGCCGCCGGTAATGCCGCCGCCGGCAAAGAAGAACCGCGGCTTCACTTTGCATTTTTTGACGAAGGCCGCCTGGAAGAAACCGCGGCCCTGCCGCAGGGAGAAGATTACGAGGCGCTGTACATTGCCCGAAAAATCAAGACCCTGGTTTTAGAGGGGGCCCCGGTTTTTGACAGGGGTACAAAAAAACAGCGCCCCTGCCGCTACGGCGATTTTGCGCTGCTTCAGCGAAGCTATACCCGCCAGCATATACTGGAAAGGGCCCTTAAACTGTTTGCCGTACCCTTTAGCGCCGACAGACCCGCGGCCCTTTTTAAGGACGCCCCGGTAAACGATCTGTGGGCCCTGCTTAAACTGCTGGTATATCCCGGCGACCGCATCGCCTATGGCAGTCTGCTCCGGTCCCCCTTTGTCCGCCTCGGCGAAGACGCCTTTACCCTGTGCATGCTTGAGGATACGCCGGCCTTCGATGAAGCGCTGGACGCAAAACTGCCCCCCGAAGACAGGGAACGGTACCGGGAAGCCCGGCGCTGTTACCGGGAACTCCTGGGGGAACTCCAGGACCTTCCGGTCAGTTCCCTGCTCACTAAGCTGTGGTACGAATACGGGTACCGCCACGAGGCCCTGTGGTCCCGGTTTTCCCAGGCATACCTGGATCTTTACGATCTGGTTTTTGAACAGGCCAGGACCATTGAAGCCCGGGGCAAGGGATTGGTGGAGTTTCTGGATTACCTGGAAGATGCGGCCTCCGGTAAAGAAAAACCCGGCGATTCAGTCCTTCCCGCCGTCGACGAGGGGGGGGTGCGGCTTATGTCCATCCACCGCTGCAAGGGCCTTGAATTTCCCATAGTGTTTCTGTACGGATGCGGATGCCGGGAAGACACGGCCCCGGACCAGGGCCTTAGCCTTTTTTCCCGCCGCTGGGGAGTTTCCCTGCGCCTGCCCCGGACCGGGGAACTGCCCGGCGCAGAGGATTATTTTTACCTGGAAGAAAAAGAAGACCATAAACGAAAAACCCTGGCGGAACTTAGACGGCTGCTCTACGTGGCCATGACCAGGGCGGAATCCGGGCTGTATCTTACCGCCGGCATACCCAAACAAAACAAGGCCGAACGGGAACAGTTGGACCCCCGGACCTTTGCCTGCGATAAGGACTTTATTGTTGAACGGCGGGAGCAGTACCGGACCAGGACGGATCTTGAGTCCATAAGCTTCCTGCAGCTTCTGCCCGCGTTGCGCCGGGACGATCCCCTTTACACTGTTGAATCAATTTATGCCTATTCATCCCAGGAATTGCGGAGTATTGTAAAAACCCTTGAAGGCGGATCCGGCGCTTCGGCGGCTTCCATGAAAGAACGGGCCCGCCGGGTCCAGGGGGAATACGAAAGCACCCCGGGCTTTTCTTCCCGCCGTTTCGGGCCGCAGACCATTGCCGCCAGCGCCCTCCCCGGGGCCGGCCTTCAGGGCCCTGCCCGTTCCGGAAGCCAGGCCGGTTCCGCCAACCCCGCTCTGGAAGCTTTGCTTAAACGAACCGGCCTGGGAGAGCGGGACTTTGGCACCATTGTCCACGGTTTTATAGAAAGCCGGTTTAACCGCCGGCCCCCGCGGATCCCCCGGCGCTTTAGCGCGGCGGTGGAAGACAAGGAAAAACTTGCGCTCCTTGCCGAAGAAGCCCGGATCATGGCGGACAAGTTTTTTGATTCGGCCCTGGGCCGCAGGGCCCAGGAGGCGGCGTGGCGGGAAACCGAGTATCCGGTCTTAACCGTCCTTACCCTGCCCGCCGCGGAACATGCCGGATCTCCGGGGCCCGTAACGGTTATGGGAAAAATAGACCTCCTCTTTGAGCAGGATTCGCAGCTGTACGTGGTAGATTTTAAGACCGGCAGGGACGACGATATTTCCCGCCACCTGGGGCAGATGGCCGTATACAAACGGGCCGTGGAAGATATATTTAAAAAGCCCGCCCTATGCAGGCTTTTTTACCTGCGGAACGCTTACGAGGCAGACCTGTCCCCGGATCTGGCCGCCCTTAGCCCGGAAGATCTGGCCGCCCGGTGGAAAGCCCAAGCTTTATCCGCAGATTCCGCAAAAACGCCCGCTTATCCGGGGCCCGCATAAGGCTTTCCCCCACCAGCAAGGCGTCCACCCCGCAGTCCGCCAAACGTTTTACATCCTCTGCGGTGTGGACCCCGCTTTCGGAAACCGCCAGATGTCCCGAAGGAATCAGGGGGCAAAGCTCTTCGGTCCGGGCCAGGTCCACCGTAAAGTCCGCAAGGTTCCGGTTGTTAATCCCGATGATCCGGGAACCGCAGGCCAGGGCCATTTCCAGTTCCCCCCGGTGGTGGACCTCGGTCAATACAGAAAGGGAAAGAGACCGGGCCAGGGCCAGAAAATTCCCCAGGGTCTTTTTACCGGTCAGGGCGCAGATCAGCAAAACGGCCCGGGCCCCCAGGACCTTGGCTTCGTATATCTGGTATTCATCGATAATAAAGTCCTTACGCAGCACGGGGATCCCTGCGGCCGCGGCGATCTCCTTAAGGTAGCGGTTGTTCCCCAAAAAATAATCCGGCTCGGTCAGCACCGATATGGCCCGGGCCCCTGCGGCCTCGTATTCCTTCGCGATGGCAAGGTAGGGGAATTCGGGGCCCCCCGCCATAAGCCCCCCGGAAGGAGAAGCCCGCTTTACCTCGCAGATAAACGAAAGCCCCGGCGCTTCCAGGGCCCCCTCGAAGGGCAGAGGGCCCGCCGGCGAAGGCCCCCCCGCAAGAACCTCGGCTTGGGACCGCATTGTACCGGGAGGAACCCTTTGTTTTGCGGCCTCCACCCTAAACCGGGTTTTTGCGGCAATTTCATCCAGAATCATTGTCTTATGAAGATGAACGTTCGATAAACTTTTCAAGCTGGGCCAGGGCCCTGCCCGAATCAATAATTTCTTCCGCCAGCTTAATTCCATCTTTCATGGAAAGTTCCGGCCGGGCAATGTGGATCGCCGCCCCCGAATTAAGCAGCACCGCCTCCCGCTTGGGGCCCTTGGCGCCCTCCAGAATCTGCCTGGTAATTCCGGCATTTTCTTCCGGGGCGCCCCCGGTTAGGGCTTCCTTTGCGCACCGGGCAAAGCCAAAGTCCTCCGGGCTGATCGTATAGGTCGCCGGGGCCTTTCCGGAGATAAATTCACAAACCCTGGTGGGGGCGCTCATGGAAATTTCGTCCAGCCCGTCCTGGCCATAAACCACCATGCCGCTTTTGACCCCCAGATTAGAAAGCACCCGGGCCAGGGGCTCCACCAGGTCTTCGCTGTACACTCCCAGTAATTCCATATTGGCCCCCGCCGGATTAACCAGGGGCCCCAGGATATTAAAAATCGTCCTAATCCCCAGTTCTTTACGCACCGGGGCCACGTATTTCATGGAAATATGGTAGTTCTGGGCAAAGAGAAAGCAAAGCCCCATGGTTTTAAGCAGTTCCAGGCTCTTTTCGGGGCTGGCCGTGATGTTTACCCCCAGGCTTTCAAGCACATCCGCCGCGCCGGACTTGCTCGAGGCGGCGCGGTTCCCGTGTTTTGCCACGGGAATTCCCGCGGCAGAGATAACCAGGCTTGAGGTGGTAGAAATATTAAACGAATTAGACTTGTCCCCGCCGGTGCCCACAATTTCAAGCACGTCCATATCGTGAAGGATCCGGATGCAGTGTTTCCGCATCCCCGCGGCGCTGCCGGAAATCTCTTCGATGGTTTCGCCCTTTACCGCCATGGCGGTTAAAAAGGCCGCCATCTGTATTTCGCTGGCCTGGCCGCCCATAATTTCGTCCATCACCCTTTCCGCGGCAAGGAATCCAAGATTTTCCTTTGCCGCGGCCTTAATAATCGCTTCCCGTATCATAGGCTACCCCCGGAATATGCTGATTTCATGTGTATCTTTATATAGAAACATGCGTATCCTGTCAAGCGCTCCCGGCGCCCGCCGTAAAGAAATAAAGCTGCCGGGCTCGTTAAAATTCCGGGTTTTTCTTAAAATTTGCGCCCGGTAAAGATATGTATGATACTTATCGTAGTTCTGAATTTTAGTAAAAAATGGGTGGAAAAAGCATGAAGTTTTTTTCTGAAGCCGGTATTATCTTCTTTTGCTATTTTGTGGCGATGATAATCATTGGAGCGTTTTTCTTTAAACGAACCGTCAGCCTGCCGGATTATTTTATCGGCGGCCGCCGGCTTAACGCCTGGGTGGCGGCCCTTTCGGTCTATGCCAGCGATATGTCGGGCTGGCTTATGCTGGGCCTAACCGGGGCGGTGTATTCTTTCGGACTCGGGCAAATATGGATCGCCATAGGACTTGTGCTGGGAACCCTCTTTAACTGGCTTTTTGTAGCAAAACGGCTCCGCCGCTATACCCTAAGCACCCAATATTCAATTACGATTCCAGAATACCTTGAAAACCGTTTTCGGGACACGTCTCATACGCTCCGGTTTATTACCGCCCTGGTAATTGCCATTTTCTTTATCATGTATACCGCCGCAGGATTTATCGCCTGCGGCCTTCTTTTTTCCTATGTGTTTGGTATCGATTATCACATAGCCCTTTTTGCGGGCAGCATGGTGGTTTTTCTCTATACCTTTCTGGGGGGGTTCCGGGCTATATGCTGGACCGATTTTATTCAAGGCCTGCTGGTACTGGCGGTTATCGTAACCGCCCCCCTTGTGGCCCTGCATCTTACGGAGGGGCCGGCTGTTTCTGTCCGCGGTTCTTCCGGGTTCTTCGATATATTTACGGATAAGACCGGCGGGCCCGTATCCGCGGTCTCCGTACTGTCGGGGCTTGCCTGGGGCCTGGGATACTTTGGCATGCCCCATATCCTTATCCGGTTCATGGCGGTTAAACGGGAAGCGGAAATTCCCTGGGCCGCCCTTATTGGCGCCGCCGCGGCGGCCCTTTCTTTGGGGGGCGCCGTTCTTATGGGCGCCGCCGGCGCCCGGCTTATTCCGGAAACCGCCGTACCGGAAATGATTTTTATCCGGATTATAGAAACCATAAGCCTGGGGGGCCCAGGGGCCATGCCGGTTTTGGGCAGCATTTTTTTATGCGGGATCCTGGCGGCCATTATGTCCACCACCGACTCCCAGTTGCTGGTGGCGGCGTCGGCCATTACCAGCGATCTTTACCATGGCATAGTCCACCGGGAGGCGCCGGATAAGCATTTTTTATGGATCAGCCGTTTTACCGTGGCCACCATATGTATCATCGCCTATATCATCGCCGCCAGCCGGTCTTCCACCATCATGGGGCTGGTGTCCAACGCGTGGTCCGGTTTTGGCTCCGCCTTCGGGGCCCTGATACTGCTTTCCCTTTACTGGAAACGGCTTAACCGTTCCGGCGCCATCGCGGGAATCGTCTCCGGGGGCCTAACGGTGATAATCTGGGATTATATCCTCTGTGTGCCCGGCGGCGACAAGCCCTGGATTACCATTAATGAAGCCACCGGCCTTTACTCCCTGGCGCCGGGCTTCTGCATCTCCCTGTTTTTTATCCTGGTGGTAAGCCTCCTTACCAAATCCCCCGTTTCGGAGGTCTATGACGGCTTTGAACGGGCTTCGGTTAAACCTATTTTTGAAGAATAGAGTTGTTCGGAAACCTCAGTTTCCGAACAAATTCCGCTTAAAAACAGCAAAATGCGGAACATTTTGCAAGACTTGTAAGATACCCAACCGGGTTATCGAACAAGTCCAATAAACCGCCCCGCCAATACAGACCGGTTTGCTTGACTAAACCGTACCCTTTCTGTTACAGTATACAAATACTGGGGGCGTAGTGAAGTTGGTTTATCACGCTGGCCTGTCAAGCCGGAGATCGCGGGTTCAAGCCCCGTCGCTCCCGTTATAAAAACCGCCCGCGGGCGGTTTATACTTTCCAGACCGTTGTTTTTTTCTTTCCCCGGGCTTGTTTTACTATAAATACCGCCGCGGCTTTTGCAGTGTGTCAGCGCCCCCTACTGCGGGGCCGCTTCCAGCGCCGGCGGTCCTGCCGGCGGCCATGGCGGTTCCCGCGGCCCAGCAAAGAACCGTCCGCAGGGCCTGAAGCTGGCCGTGGGAGTCGGACATAACAAAATAGAAAAACCCCGGAGCATGGTATCCTAACAGCATCTTAATAAAAGACGCAAAATAAGCTAATATAGAAAGTATGGAATACCTGGGGGCTTTTTTTAGCATCGCCGGAAGCCTGGGCCTTTTCCTTTACGGGATGAAGGTAATGAGCGACGGTATCCAGCAGGCCGCGGGCCAGCGCATGCAAAGGGTCCTGTCCTTTATGACGGGGACCCGCTTTAGTGCGGTCCTTACCGGCTTTGGGATCACCGCCCTTATTCAGTCTTCATCGGCCACCACGGTTATGGTGGTGTCCTTTGTAAACGCCGGGCTTCTTACCCTTACGCAGGCTATTGGGGTAATCATGGGGGCCAATATCGGCACCACCGTTACCGCCTGGATTGTGTCCCTGGTGGGGTTTTCCTTAAAGATAGGGGTCCTGGCCCTGCCCGCGGTGGGTATAGGGTTTGCCCTGTCCATGATCAAATGGAAGCACCGGGATCTGGGAACCGCCGTACTGGGTTTCGGCATCCTCTTTATGGGCCTGGATCTTTTAACAAAATCCATGCCCGCCATCGATCCCGGGGCCCTGGAATTTATTAATTCCTTTTCCGGCCGGAACCAAAGTTCCGTACTCCTGGGAACCCTCATCGGGATGATCATCACCTTACTCCTCCATTCCTCCTCGGCATCCACGGCGATCTTTCTTACCATGGCGTACCAGGGATTTATAGGCTATGAATTTTCCGCCGCGATGATCCTGGGGGCCAATATCGGCACCACCATTGATGCGGCCCTGGCCTCTATTGGAGCACGGCCCGCGGCCCGGCAGGCGGCGCTGGTTCATATACTGTTTAACGTGATCGGCACCGTCTGGGCCGTAATTTTTATATATCCCCTGCTTTCCCTGGTGGACATGATAAGCCCCGGATTTCCCGTAGGAGCGGGGCTTACCGGCCACCTGGCCATGTTCCATACGGTGTTTAATCTAATAAACACGATCCTCTTTTTCCCCTTTGTAAAGCCCCTGGCAGCCCTGGTAAACCGGCTTATTAAAGAAAAACCGGGAACCCCGGGGGGACAGTACCGCCTAACCTATACTTCCGGAACCTTTCGGAACACGCCGGAACTGAACATCCTTAGGGCAGAAAAGGAAATTCAGAATATGGCGGGGATTGTTTCTTCCATGTACGAACGGATCAGCGGAATTTTAACAACCCTAAAAGAAAACCCCGATAAAGAAAAGGCGATCCGGGAATTGACGGAGGAGCTTCAAAGCAAAGAAGACTACGCCGACCAGATGCGGGAAGAACTAACCCTCTTTTTAATAGAATGCACCCGGCAACAGCTTAACCCCCACTCGGAACGGCGAATTTCCCGGCTCCTGCGGATTATCGCCGATCTGGAAAACATGACCGACGACTGCTACGGGGTAAGCCTTCTTTTGGAACGGAGCATCCGGAAAAATCAAATCTTTAAGGGCAAGGCCATGAAAGCCCTGGCCCCCTATACGGCCCTGGTGGGGGAATTCCTTAATTTTGTCCAGGCCCGGCTTGGAAGGGTCCTAAGCCCGGAAGAGGCGGAAGAGGCGGCGTTGACGGAAGAACGGATCAACCGGGCCCGGAACAAGCTTCGTAAATACGGAAGAAAACGCATCGAGGCGGGAGAAAACGTCAAGACCGAATTACTCTTTATTGATTTTGTCCGGCGGCTGGAACATTTGGGGGACTACTGTTACAGCATTTCCGCGGCCCTGACTCATCTGGAAGATTAATGCAGATAGGGGCGCTGATCTTCCGGCTTCTGGGCGGGCTGTGTATCTTCTTGTACGGCATGAGGGTCCTAAGCGACGGGATTCAAAAGGCCGCCGGGGACCGGCTGCAAAGGGCCCTTAACTTTATGACGGGGAACCGGTTTACCGCGGTCTTTACCGGGTTTATCGTTACCACCCTGGTTCAATCTTCATCGGCCACTACGGTGATGCTGGTTTCTTTTGCAAACGCGGGGCTCCTTACCCTAACCCAGGCCACGGGGGTGATCATGGGGGCCAATGTGGGCACCACCACCACCGCCTGGATTATATCCCTCCTGGGATTTCAATTTGACATTGCCGCCCTGGCCCTGCCGGCGCTAAGCATAGGTTTTTTTATGCGGCTTCCCAAGTGGAAGTACCGGGACTGGGGAGAAGCCCTGCTGGGATTCGGGCTTCTGTTTATCGGCCTGGATTTTGTCAACGGCGCCCTCCCCAGGGTAGAGCCGCAGTCCATGGAATTTATCCGCCGGATCTCGGGGATGGGTTTCCTGGCCGTACTAATCGGCCTGGGAACCGGCGCGGCCCTTACCCTGCTCATGCATTCTTCCGCCGCCACCATTACCCTAATCATCGCCCTGGCCTTCCGGGGAATTATTACTTTTGAAATTTCCGCCGCGATGATCCTGGGCGCCAACATCGGTACCACCATCGACGCCATCATGGCGGCCCTGGGGGCTAAGACCGCCGCTAAGCAGGCGGCCCTGGTTCACGTGCTGTTTAACGTTATCGGTTCCGCCGCGGCCTTAGTTTTTTTAAAACCCCTGATCCTGCTGGTAGATTTTTTAACCCCCGGCCCCCTAACCGGTTCCGGTATTGTAATCCACCTGGCAATGTTCCACACCGTATTCAATCTGGGCTGTACCCTGATATTTCTTCCCTTTGTTAATCAGTTTGCCGCCCTGGTAAGCATTCTTATTAAAGACCGCCCGGAACGGGGCGGGCGGCCCCACTACCGGCTTGAAGTATCTTCCGGCTTAATTCTGGCAAGCCCCGAATTTAGCATAGTCCGGGCAGAAAAAGAAATCCGCGATATGGCGGGGTTTATTTCCGCCATGTATGCGGAGATCTGCAGGGCCCTGACGGATCTTTTCGCGGCGGATGCGGACACGGCGCCCCCTGGAGAAGAAGCCGTAAAAGCCCGCAGGGAACAGCAGGTAGACAGCCTGGTGGCCTCCATGAAGGCCAAAGAAGATTATGCGGACGAAATGCGGGAAGAACTAAGCCGTTTTCTTATTGAATGCACCCGGCGGCAGCTTTCCCCCCGATCGGCGTACAATATCGCTGAACTTTTGCGGATCATCGCGGATCTGGAAGATATGGCCGACGACTGCTGTGGAATCAGCCTGATCCTGGAACGGAGTGTTAAAAAACACCGGCTCTTTAAATCCACAGAAATGGAAGCCCTGGCCCCCTATGTAAAGCAGGTGGAAGATTTTCTTGCCTTTGTGCGGGAACACCTGGGGCACCCCCTAAGCCGGGAGCAGATTGAATTTGCCGAACTTATCGAAGCCAAAATTGACAAGGCCCGAAACAGGCTGCGCAAACTGGGACGCAAGCGCATTGAAGCGGGGGCAAATATTAAAATGGAACTTCTCTTTATGGACCTGGTCCGGCGCATAGAAATGCTGGGAGATCTATGCTACGATATTTCGGCAGCGCTTTTCCACATGAACTAGGGGGAATTAATGACCAGCCTAAGGGAATTTGCCGTTACAACCCGGTACCAGAACCAGTGGATCAATATTACCGCGGAGGTGCAAAGAACGGTGGACGCCTCCGGCATCGGCGAGGGGATCTGTCTGGTCTTTGTGCCCCATACCACCGCCGCGGTAACAATTAACGAAAACGCCGACCCCGATGTCCCCCACGATGTGGGGCTGGCCCTGAACTATATCTCCCCGGATCGCCGGGATTTTCTTCATGGCGAGGGAAATTCCGCGGCCCATACCAAAACCACTCTGGTGGGCCCGTCGATAGCCCTTATCGTATCCGGCGGCAAACTTCTTCTGGGAACCTGGCAGGGAATATGGTTTACCGAATACGACGGCCCCCGGATCCGGAAGGTCCACGTTAGGGTCCTGGGCGAATGATCCCCGGCGGGGCGCGCCCGGGCGGATACGGTCAAACCGGAAGTAAAACCTGCCCCAGGGCCGCCCTGTGCAGGACCAAGCCGGAAATTGGAACGGGGTAAAACATAAAGCTTGTTTTTTTAGCGGTTTTAGTTTACACTGTAGGCGGTTTTCCGTATTCCATAGACGCAGGTTTATTAGATTGCCATACGGATGAGCCATTCCCAAAACCCGGTTAGTTTTGGGAAAGCCGCGGATAACTTTGCCTGTTTAAACGCGGGCGCCCAAAGCCGGAGGACTATATGAAAAAACTGCTTGCATCTATTTTTATTTTATCCACCGCCCTCTTTCTTTTTGGGCAGACCCCGGAAGACAGGAACGCTTCCAGGCGGGATATTTTTGTAATCCTGGATGTATCGGGCAGCATGGCGGAAGAAGATAAATTTACCCATGTCCAGAATTACCTTGATAACGAATTTATCAATGGCCTGGTACAAAACGGCGATACCTTTACCCTGGTAACGTTCGGCGACAATGCGGAAGAAGCCTTTTCCCGGTCCATTAACTCCGACGCCGATAAGGCCGCTCTTATTTCGGATATCCGTAACATTGAACCGGATAATATGCACACCGATATCGGCATGGCCATGGAAAAACTCGCGGATATTCTTGACCGGAACGAAGAAGAGGGGGTCCGGCGGGTGATCCTCTTTATTACCGATGGCAAGAACGCCCCTCCCCGGGAAAGTAAGTACCGGGGGGTAGACCTGGCGGTGGACGAGAATTTTAAATCCCTGGGCGAAAAAATTTCCCGGGGAAGCTGGTTTTTCTATATTATCAGCATAGGGGGCCTAACGGATGCGGAAAAAATATCCGCGGCGGTTCCCAATTCCATACTGCAAACCACCGATGCGGATTTGCAGGGGCTTGATGTAAGTTCCCAGATCCACACCATGGAAGAAGAAGAGCGGGCCCGGATAGAAGCGGAAGAACTGGCCCGGCAGCAGGGAAAACTGTCTCTGCCGGTTCTTGCCGGGGGGGGGGCGGTCCTGCTGTTGTTGCTGCTTTTGCTTATTCTGCTGCTCCGGCAGATCTTTAGAATCAAAGAGATCATCATAACCGACGAACAGGAGACCATCATAAAACGCATCGCCGTCTTCGGGGGGATCCTGCTTAATTCGCCGGCGGCGATTCTGCCGGGCATTGGAAACGAAAACAATCAGATCCTTCACCTGCGGCGGAGCCTTTTTGGATGCAAGATAAAGACCCTGGATTCCAGGGCCATTGCGGACACCTCCCCCTACAAGAAATCCGGAACCCGCAATTTAAAGGAAGTAATTAAACTTGCCAATGGCCGGGTAATACGGATAACGGTACGGTAAGGGCGCTGTAGAATTTGCCCCGCCGCAGAGCCTTCCCCGCACAATTCTTGGGTAGTAGACCCCACTGCGAATGAAGCTCCCCGCCCCAAGGCTCCCCCGCGCAATTCTTGGGTATTAGACCCCACTGCGAATAAATACAATCCCCGCCGGGCCGGGGCCGGGGCCCGAAGGGGCGCCCTTTAGCGCCGGCGTCAATTGCAGTACCGCCTTGTCCTTCAGTTTCGAGCCCCTTCCCCCGGCGGCCTGTTCAAGAGAGCTTCCGCGTCCAGCTCGCAGGCCGTACAGGGAACGGCAATTCCCCAGTTTTCAAGCAGTTCCGGGTGAAGTTCCCCGAAGACCCCGATGGGGCTGCCTTTGTAAAGAACCGCCGCCGCCCGGCCGGGTATAAAGCGGCGGTCGCCGGATTCTTCCACATCGTATTCCCGGGCAAGGTAATAAAACAGGGTTTGGAGTTCCGCGGCTATGTCGTTAAAGTTTGCCCCGGCGCCGGCTGTAAGGAAACCCAAATACTGCCTGGTTACCGTTCCGCTGTTGTCGCGGCCGTCGAGCCTGGCAATTTTGCCCGTTTCAAAAATCCGGTGGGGATAGACCGCGTGGCCCGAGATAGATTCGCTTTGAACCAGGGAAGCAAGGACGCTGTCCCTGACGTATTCGTAGTTTTCGGTCATGGGGTTGGATATGCGGATGATCGATCCTCCGTCGCCGCGCATTTTTTCTACCAGGTCTTTGCGGGACCCCAGGTAGTTGTAGATCATTTCCTGGTAGCCCAGGCCGATCATAATTTCCTTGATCCGGCGGCTAAAAACCGTTACGGGGCTAAGCCGGCCCACGGTAAAATCCCGGGGGCGTTCGGGCTTAAAGGTATCAAGCCCCCGGCCCATCATAATGTCTTCCATAACGTCCGCGGCGTGAAGAAAATCATTCCGGTATTCAGGCGGCCAGGCCCGAACGCCGGCTTCTCCCGCGCCGGCGCCGCCGGCTTCTTCCGCCCGTACCCCCATACGGGCCAAAGCTTTTACGCAGTCCGCCGCTTCGATTTTTTCGCCCAGGTATTTTTCAATCCGGGAAAGCGAACAGAACACCGGCGCCTGAAAATAGTACGGAGTAACGCAGGTTTTGCCAAAGGGAGTATCGTATTGGTATTCCACTTCCACCGGCTCAATCGTAAAGCCGTTGTCGGCCAGATCGCAGGCCACAATGGACAGGGCCAGGTTAACCGAAGCCTGGTCCGTTCCGGTAATCTCTACAAAAAGATCCGTGTCCCCCACCTGAACCGCTCCAAGGTCGGCGGAATTGATAATCGGCGGATAGGAAAGCACCCCGCCCGTGGAATCGGTCAAAAGCGGGTGTACCGGTTCGTGTTCCTGGATAAACGCATATTCTTTTCCCTTGGGATGTTGTTTAAGGATCTCCCGAAGGGTCAGGGGCCCGTCCCATTGAAGGGGCACAAACGACACGCTGTCCGGATCGACCCCCTTGTAGATAATGGGCCACTTTATAATCGAGATGCGGTAAAGCCCCATGGAGATGGTCCGCCGCTTGCGGCCGAAATTCCACGCTAGCTTTTCCTGGGTCTGGATCATGTCCCGAAGCATCGGATCGTTGATGGCCCTGCCGGAAGCGACAAAGCCCGCCAAATAGGGCCGCACCTTTTGTACGGATTTTTCCACCACGACTTTGTGTTTTGCATTCTTTGGATTTCCCGGAGAGGAAAAAAAAGGGTAGACCGGGATTTTGCCGCCCCCATAGACCTTAAGCTGCCGGGCGCAGCCCGCGGTTCCCCACAGGTCGGGCCGGTTGGTATCGTTTAGTTCTATTTTAAGGATCCGCTCTTCTTCCGGCAGATTTTTGTCGCTGTCCTCGTCAAGTTCCGCCTTGGCGCAGGTAAGCGCCTGCTCAAGTTGATCCCTGGCGCCCCAGCTTTTGCCGCCGGGACATCCGGCCAGGGTAAAAAACGCTTTTTCGTTGACTTCGATCTTGGGCATAAAGGAATAGTATGCCATTAAAGACGCCTTAGACAAGGGCCGGGGGAACGGCGCAATTATCACCTGACAAACTTAAGTCTTTTGATGTATAATCTATATTTATATTTATAAGGAGGCAGTATATGTCACTGATACAAAAAGAGGTTGGGGATTTTTCGGTTCAGGCGTTTCAAAACGACGCGTTCAAGACCGTTACCAGGGCCGATATTCTGGGCAAATGGAGCGTCTTTTTCTTTTATCCGGCGGACTTTACCTTTGTCTGCCCCACCGAACTGGAAGACCTGGCGGATAAATACGACGACTTTAAAAAATTGGGCTGCGAAGTATATTCGATATCCTGCGACACCCACTTTGTCCACAAGGCCTGGCATGATATATCCAAAACCATTCAGAAAATCCATTACCCCATGCTGGCCGATCCTACGGGCGTCCTGGCCAGGGATTTTGGGGTATTGATCGAAGCTACGGGTTTGGCGGAACGGGGGGATTTTATTATAAATCCCGACGGTAAAATCGTGGCCTATGAGGTTACGGCAAGCAACGTGGGGCGCAATGCCGAAGAGATCCTCCGGCGGGTACAGGCTTCGCAGTTTGTGGCCAAAAACGGAGATCAGGTTTGCCCCGCCAAATGGAAACCCGGCGCCGGTACCCTTAAACCGGGGCTTGATCTGGTGGGCCGTTTATAAGCCCCCCGTCCCGGTACTTTTATGAGATACCCCTCAAAAAAAGTCCGGGCCGGTACAGGGGCTTTAAAATATGTTGACTTTTCAAGACATGGGCTTTACAATGTCAGTATATGAATCTTAAGACAGTACTTACCAAAGACACTATCAGCCTTCACCTGAAGGGTATTAGCAAAGAAGAAATTATCAACGAATTACTGGATATTCTGGTTTCGGCGGGTAAAATTCAAGACAGGACGGCGGCCTTTGCGGCGGTAATGGACAGGGAACAGAAAATGTCTACCGGTATGAAGCACGGTATCGCCATACCCCATGGGAAAAGCGCCACCATCAAGGATCTGGTGGCCTGTATCGGTATTTCGGATACCGCGGTGGATTTTGATTCCCTGGATCATGAACCCTGCCGCATTTTTATTATGACCCTTTCCCCTTTGGAAAAGACCGGCCCCCACCTGCAATTTCTGGCCGAAGTAAGCCTGCTTTTTAAAAGCTCCGAAAAACGGGCCGAAATTCTTAAAGCCCAAACTCCCGAGGATATCCTAAAAATACTGGCGGAATGAACCTCCCCGCCCCAAGGCTCCCCCGCGCAAGCGGGTTCTTGGGTATTAGACCCCACTGCGAATAAGCCGGGGCCGGATTGGCGCCCGGCGCTACGCTTCGGGGCGGGAAAAAACAAGCCCCGGCGTTTACCGCAGGGGCGGGGTAATGGCGTCCCCCCCCCCTTAAAAAGGGCATTCGGCCCGGTTTCGAATGAACCAACCCCGCCGCAGAGCCCCGCGCAAGTCAAGGTCTTGGGGTATTAAACCCGCCTGCGAATAAAACCTACTGTATTTTCTTCAAGGCATCCTGGGCAAGGCGCTGAACGGCCCCGGTCCAATCCGCCTGAAGTACGGAACGAAGGGCGTTCCGCGCCAGGGGGCGTCCGGTATTTCCCAGAGCAGGAATAATAACCCGGACCATCCGTTCATCTTCCTTGGTTAGGGTTCCCCGGCTAAGCCTGGTGTTCATATCGTAGAGAAACGAAGAAAGGCGCCGGGCGGAATCATCGGTGGCCAGGGCGGCCAGGGCGGAAAGGGCGGCGATCTGTTCCTCTTCGTCAACCCCTTCCCGGTAGCACCGCTCCAACAGGGGGTATACGTTGGTATCCTCTGTTCCGTAGCGGCGGATCATATTCAAGGAAAGTTTACGGGTGCTGGTAAGAATCGAGCGCTGGCTTACCGTGTTGCTGCTCGTCCGCCAGGCTTCGGTAAGGGACGCCACCGCCCCCTGGGACTTTTGCTGGGTGGTAATGTCCGCGGCTTCCAGGGTTTGCAGGGCCGAATACTTTACCGCATAATTGTAGGAACTGCTGCGGATCACCGAAAGAAGGGGCTCGGTGGGATTATCCATAATTTTGGGCAGGGCTTCCCGGGCCCTGTTTTTAAGGCGGTCTGAATACCAGCCGGTGGTTACAAAAAACACCGGCAGATACCCGGAACTGTCCTTGTACTCTTCCAGGCCGGTAATTGCCCCATAGGCAACCTGCTCCCGTACCAGGGGGTCCTCCCCCGGTTCAATATTAATATCCGAAAGCACCTGGACCACATGGGGAATATAATCCGCGGCCTGTACCTTGCCCAGCGAAGCCAGGGCTTCTGCCCGGACCAGGGGGTTGCTAAAAGTTTCAACCACCTTCCACAGGTTAGGGCCCGCATCGGTATACTGGGCCTCTCCCAGCCGGGATGCCAGCAACTGGGCCATATCATCGGCGGTCTTAAATTCCGTGGCACGGCTTAGATTAGCGTATTCCCGTAAAAGGGTGTCCAAGGCGTGGGCAAAAAACTCCGCCGTGGCCTCCCCGTCGGCAATGGCGTTTTGAACCACCCCCATTTTGCCTTGTATAGTATCCAGTTCGTCAAACTGCAGGGTGTAAAAATCTTTTTCTTGATCCTGGGCGTTTAAGGATCCCAACATAATCGAAAAAATAAATACTATTGCAATAATTCGTTTCATACCTATAATAATATGCTACTATTGCGAAAAGTATCAACTAGAGTTGTTTAAAATTTGGAAACACTATGACTATTCGGGTTAGCTGGCGGGAATTAGAACTTGACGAAGCCGGAACTTACAATGAAAGTTTTATTGCCGGTCTTAGAAAGCTTTTTAAGGCAAAGGAGCCGGAGGGCGGACCCCTGTCCCTGGAACTACGGCTGGACGCGGAAACCGCCCCGCCCTGGCTCCAGGACCGGATAGGCGGCTTTCCCGGCGACCGCGGCCTTCAGGACCGGTATGAGGAAGCCGCCGCCCATTGCCGGCGGCGGCTTAAACACTTCAAAACCCTGGCTTGGACCGTCTCGTCTTCCTGGACAGGCCCCGAAATAGAAGCCTTTACCCGCCGCCTGACGGAACGGCTTAAGGCTTCGGATGATGGGAAGCCAGCACCCTAACCCGGACAACTCCGTCAATCTCGATAAGCCTTTCCAGTAGTTCCGGCGGTATGGCCTGATCGGTATCGATGATATTATACGCGTATTCGTGGTGATGATGGTTGATCAGGTCCGTAATATTGATGGAACCTTCGGCCAGGATCGTGGTAATTTGCCCCACCATGTTGGGGATATTCCGGTTGATTACCAGCAGCCGGTGGGGGGCCCGGAATTCCAGCCTGCACCGGGGAAAATTAACCGAATTTTTTATGGCCCCGGCTTCCAGGTAATCCATCAGTTGCCGTACCGCCATGACGGCGCAGTTGTCCTCTGCCTCGGGGGTGGAAGCCCCCAGGTGGGGTATGCAGACCGCCCTGGGGCAGCCTAAAAGTTCCGCGGTGGGAAAATCCGTAACATAGGCCGACAGCCGGCCTCCGTTTAGGGCCTCTATGATATCCGCCTCGTTTACCAGCCCCCCCCGGGCCATGTTCACGATCCGGGCGCCCTTCTTCATAATCCGGAATTTTTCCGCATTCAAAAGACCCCGGGTAGTATCGTTTAAAGGCAGGTGAAGGCTTACATACTCCGCCTTGGCCAAAAGACCTTCCAGGGTGTCGGCCCGTTCTACCGAATGGGAAAGGTTCCAGGCCGCTTCTACGGAAATATAGGGATCGTAGCCCATCACATGCATTCCAAGGGCCAGGGCGTCGTTGGCCACCATTACCCCAATGGCCCCCAGGCCCACTACCCCCAGGGTTTTTCCCCGAAGCTCGGGGCCTTCAAATTTACTTTTTTCCCTTTCTACCAGTTCCGGCACCTGATCTGCCCTGCCGGCCAGGGTGGAACCCCAGTTCCAGCCTCCCAGGATATTCCGGGAGGCGACAAGCAGCGCCGCAATGGACAGTTCCTTTACCGCATTGGCATTGCCTCCGGGGGTATTAAAGACCACTATTCCCCGGGTACTGCAAAGAGAAACGGGGATATTGTTCACCCCCGCCCCGGCCCGGGCTATGGCCAGCACCGAATCGGGAATCGTAACAGAATGGAGATCGGCGCTGCGAACCAGGATCACGTGGGGATTGGGAATTTCGCTGGCCACCTCGTACCTTTCCCGGGGAAACAAATCCAGACCCAGGGAAGAAATTTTATTAATCGTCTGTACACGGAACATTGTCGTCTCCTTCAATACGCGGTTTTTGTAAACAGCTTTTCATAGTCCCCTGCAAAAATACCGGGCGCTGCACTGGTTCTCCCCTATAGTTTTTTCAAAGCGTTCCATAAACCGGATAAGGGCCTCTACCCCTTCAAGGGGCATGGCATTGTAGATGCTGGCCCGCATGCCCCCTACCAGGCGGTGTCCCGCCAGATTAACCAGGCCCGCCCCGGCGGCCTCCGCCACAAAACGGCCTTCGATTTCCTTTTTTTGCGGACCCTCCGTTTCCCGGAGTATAAAGGGAATATTCATAAGGCTCCGGCAGCTTTTATCGACGGGGGAACAAAAGGCCCTGCTTGAATCAAGGTAATCGTAGATCAGGGCCGCCTTTTTCCGGTTTATCTTTCCCATGGCCTCCAGCCCCCCCAGGTTTTTTAGCCATTCCAGCACCAGGCCGATGATGTAAATTCCGTAGCAGGGGGGAGTATTGTACATGGAAGCTTCCTTGCAGTGGATATCGTAGCGAAGCATCGCCGGGACCCAGGAAGGGGCGCGCCCGATAAGATCCTCCCGGATGACCACCACCGTGGTTCCCGCGGGCCCCAGGTTTTTCTGGGCCCCGGCGTAAAGGACGCCAAACCGGGATACATCCAGGGGTTCCGAAAGGATCGCGCTGGAAATATCCGCCGCCAGGGGGACGGAACCGGCGCCGGGTATGGCGGGCCATTTGGTTCCCACGATGGTATTATTCCAGGTAATGTGATAGTAGGCGCTTTCCGGTTCCGGCGCCGGGGCCGGGGGTATATAGGTATAGGCTTTATCCGCGGAAGAAGCGGCCACGCGCAGTTCCGCATATTTGGCGGCCTCGTCCGCGGCCTTTTTTGCCCAGATCCCCGTATCCACCAGGGTGATCCGCTTTTTTTGTTCCCCCTGCTCAACCCCCGCGAGGTTAAGGGGGATCATAGAAAATTGAAGCGACGCCCCGCCCTGCAGAAAAAGAACCCGGTAGTTCCCGGGGATGCCAAGGATCTCCCTAAGCAGGGTTTCGGCATTTTCGATGATCGGCTTAAAATCTCCGGACCGGTGGCTCATCTCCATTACCGACTGGCCCGTTCCGTTGGCATCGGTCATTTCCGCCGCCGCCCGCTCCAGCACCGGCAGGGGCAGCATGGAAGGCCCCGCCGAAAAATTGTACACACGCATAGCAAACTCCTTTATATTGTACAGCCCATCTTTACCGCCAGGGCCCGCAGTTCATCGGTTACAAATACGTTCCGTACCGCCACCTTGGCCGCATCGGGCAATACCAGGGCCCGGGGAACAAAGTTAATAATACCCCGGATACCGGCGGCGGCGAGTTTTTCCGCGGTTTCCTGGGCCGCTTTAGCGGGAACGCAGAGCAGGGCGATCTCTATACCCAGACGGCCGATTACTTCCCCCATTTTATAGGCCGGATACAGGGGCACGGAGGATCTAAGGATCTCTACCCGGTTAACATTAACGTCGAACCCCGCGGTCAGTTCAAATTCCCCCAGGGAAGCGCCGTCCAGGTTAAGGTAGGCCGATCCAAGCCGCCCCAGCCCCACCACACAGAATTGGCGGCGCCGGTCCAAACCCAGAGCTTCCTTAATCCGGGGAATAAGCCGCCGGGAGGCATATCCGGCGGCGGACCCCACCGTTCCGTCCTCTTCGGTTCCCAGGAAGGAAATATCCTTCCGGATGGTGTGGCTTGACCATCCGCACAGTTCCTCCAATTCGGAGGAGGTAAAGATACGGTTTTCGCTTCCCGCGGCTTCAAGGATCCGCAATATATACAAGAGCCTTTCTTTGGCGGGCCCTGAAATATGATCCATAAATATCCCCTATAACAATTAAATACGTATAATTTGTGAAAAATTTCACAATAAACCTAGCTTTTTTTGGCGATTATGTCAAGATAATTCACAGAATTTTTATGATTTCCCTGCATTTTTTCCGGGCCCCCGGATCCGGCAAAAACCGGGACTGGTGAAAACTAAATTTTTGTAGTACTATTAAGCCTATGGGTTCTTTGAAAGTTTTTACCGTTCTGGATTTGGTGGATCTGGACCTTAAGGAACACAATTCGCTTAATCTTCGCTGCATTGGGGGCAGGCAGGGCCTGGGCAAGGAGATAACCGTTCCTAACCTTAACCGTCCGGGGCTTGCCATAATGGGCTTTTACGATTCCTTTGCCTCCGACAGGATCCAAATCTTCGGCAGGGGTGAAGCGGCGGCCATAGCAAAAGTAGCGGAAGACAGTAATTTTGAATTTATCAACAAATTTTTTGCCTACCGGATACCCTGTTGTATCTTTACCCACGGCCTAAGCCCGGATCCGGTTTTTTTTCAGCGGGCCGAAAAGGCCGGATGCCCCCTGCTGCAAACGGACCTGGAAACGTCGGAATTTGTAATCCGCCTTACCCGGATTCTCTCTAATATTTTTGCCCCCCAAAAAAGCATCCACGGCGTTCTGGTAGAAGTTTACGGGCTGGGAATTCTGCTTCTGGGGGATTCGGGGGTGGGAAAAAGCGAAACCGCCCTGGAACTGATCGAGCGGGGCCACCGGCTGGTGGCGGATGATGTGGTGGAAATGCACTGTATTAACGGCAACGTCCTTATGGGGGAGGGGGCAAACAAAATTATCGGGCACCACATGGAAATCCGGGGGATGGGGATCATCAACATAACCCATCTTTTTGGGGTCCGGGCTATCCGGGACCGCAAGCAAATTCAACTGGTGGTGGTTTTGGAAGAGTGGGACTCGGGAAAGAATTACGACAGGCTGGGAAACGAGGAACAGTATATGGAATTTCTGGGGGTAAATATCCCCAAGCTGGAAATTCCGGTAAAACCGGGCCGGAATATACCGGTAATTATTGAAGTGGCGGCGATGAACGAGCGGCTTAAGAAAATGGGGTATAATTCATCCAGAGAATTCAACCAGAATATACTTAAATGGATAGAAAGCGACCAGGCCCGTTCCGTGTATTACGGGCCGGAGGATGTTATTTAGTTCATGTACGAAAAAACTGTAAAAGTGATCAACCGCGCCGGGATCCACGCCCGGCCTGCGGCCCTGTTGGTACAGACGGCCAAGGATTTTAAAAGCGATATTTATCTTGAACGGGATAATGACAAAATCAATGGCAAGTCTATCATGGGCATCATTACCCTGGGCGCCGCCCATGGATCGGAAATACGGCTCATAGCCGAGGGGGATGACGAAAAGGCCGCGGTAGAAGCCCTGGCGCGCCTTTTCGAAACCAAATTTGAAGAAGAATAAGAAGCCCGTCCCTAAAACCCGGGTTAGTTTTAAGAACGCTTCGAGGCGCTGATTTTTTTCCGGACCTTCTATAGACTGGTCTATGGTGTATATTTATGGTGTATATATGAATAAAAGGGTTTCCCTGGTTCTGTTTATGATTGCCGCCACCGCGTTCAACATTATTGCCACGGTTTTGTGCTTTATCGTCCTGTGGCTGCTTTATATGGCGCTGTTAATCCCTCATATACCCGCCGAAGCGGCCTTTATGGGCCTTCCGGTTCTTTTTGCCGCCGCGGTGATCGCTTCCTGCGCCGTCTACCGCTGGATTCTTATGCGGCGCCTGCGGGCCGCCGAAAATATACGGCCCCGGAACATGCGGTCCCGGAAAAATCCGGCGCATCCCGAAGGGAACAAATCTTAATACCCGTCGGACATGGCCCGGTTAAGGTCCCGCTGGTAAAGATCCTGGTAGGTATAGCTGCGATCCCGAAGCTTTTCTTTAACAGGCTGGGCAAAAGGAATATGACGCCAAAAAATTCCCCGGACTTCTTTATCCAGTTTTTGAATCGCATCGCTTTCTTTTGTCATCCAGGTAATGTAATCGGCAATAAAGGTTTCTTTTAAATCGCCCTTTAGCTTCATCTTTTGAAACCACTGATAATAATTTCCCGTTAAACCTTCTTCCATCCAGTAATAGGACGCCTTTTCCTTGGCCACCTGCCAGCGCAGATCCGCCACCGCGGAAAGCAGGGCCACGGACAGGTTTTTGGGATACATGGGCAGGGCTATACGGCCCCGGCTTGTGGCCCGGTTAAAGCGATCAAAGGGTTCCCAGCAAATTCCCAGATCCCCATAGCTGGGAATAAGGATCACATAGGGAATGATCCGGTTTAAACGGTTTTTGTAGGCCCGGCAAAATGCCCCCGGATCTATGCTTTCAATTTTTGCCAGCAGAGTAATTACATTTTCCCGGTACCCTATATCATTGGGGGTACAGCGAAAGTATTCGCCGCTTAAAATGGGAAAATGGTTTCCCTGACGGCCAATGGTCATTTTTGCCATCTGCCTTACCGTATCAAATTCGGTGTCCACCGCTTTTACATCTACCTGGACCACCCCGCCTTCTTCTTCGATCTTGGCCATAAGGGTTTTTACATCCGCCTCGGCTTGATAGAAGTCCCGGAGAAAAAGGTTTAGATCATGATCCGTTTTAAGAAGGCTTTTTAAAAGTTCGTGGATTTCGGCAAACAGTTTTTTTTGAATTTCCGTATAACAGGCGTTAACATCCTGAAGCCCGTCAAGGGGATAGTGTTCGGTTATATCTTTGATCCGTTCCCGAAGGGCCCGCTCCGTGTTAACCCGTTCTTCATCCTTGGACTTTAGCAGCCCCCGGGCCCCGTCCCGTTTACCCATGGCCTTTTCCAGCAACTGCTGAAGCCGGGTTTGGGTATTGGATTTAGCCACCCGCACTTCATCGGTGGCGGAATTGCGGATTACCCCGGTGCCAACCGCCTTAAACCATTCGTCCAGATAATAAATGGGCTGATTCAGTTCATTATCCACAACCAGTTTGGCAAAAAAATTCCTGTGTTCGGGGCTAAGAAAAGTTGGATGCAGCATATTAAAACGAAGCAGGTATTTTTTGTGTTCCGGCAGTCTTCCCGGGGCCTTACGGGCCACGTTAACCAGAAAATCCCAATAGGCCGTAGTTACCTGCTGACGAAATACGCTTCTATCCTTAGGATCCTTGGCGCTTACAAATTTTTGTAAAAGGGTATGAACCCGCTGGGCAATGTCCCCTTCTCCCGAAAGGGCCGCTTTGTAGTAAGCGGGATCAGAAAAAACAGGATTGGGGGCGCTTTCGAAGCGTTTGGTAACCTCCGGAAAGGCTTCGACCGCAAGATTTGCCCCTTCGTCGCTCTTACCAGAGCCTAAATCAAGGGGATCGTCAAAAAGGGATGCGTAATCCGGTACGGTGGATCGGGGAGGGTCGGTCCCCAGAAGGGCCGCAATTTCCGGATCCATTTCCCCTTGAAACATATTCGCCATACAAAGAGAAGTATACAACAAAAAGCCGGGTCTTGCAACCCGGCCCTTTGTTACCGTACCGGCTTAGGACTACTTTTTACCCGTTTTACGGTTTTTTTTGCCCTGGAAACCTTAGGACCCTTTGCCGCAGCCTTTGCAAGGCTTACCAGCTTGGTTTCTGCCGAAGAAATTTTACTGTCCAGCGCTTTTCGCTGGGTATAAAGTTTCTTTAACTGTTCAATGGCCTTTTCCATTTATTCCCCCATCACAATGAATTGAGATAACAAAGAAAACCGGCAATAACAGTAAATGATTTTACCGGCCCTTGTTTTCTGGAGGTGAGGGGAATTGAACCCCTGACCTCTTGAATGCCATTCAAACGCTCTAGCCAACTGAGCTACACCCCCAGAACTAAGAAAAGGGTAGAGAAAAAAAGGGGGTTTGTCAAGGCCGGTTCTACCGTATGTTGGGTTTATCGTATTTTTACAGCGTCCGTATTGCCCGAATACCCGGCTTGTTAATCCGCGCCCTTCTGTATATGCTGGATCCATGAAATCCTTTGCACGGGAACTATGGTTCAACACAAAAAAAAGCCGGGAATTTATTAACATTACCGGCGAAGTAGAAAAACTCCTTGCCGAATCCGGCGTCCGGGAAGGTTTGTGCCTGGTAAACGCCATGCATATTACTTCCAGCGTTTTTATCAATGATGACGAGTCCGGCCTGCACTACGACTTTGACCTTTGGCTCGAAAAGCTTGCTCCCCATGAGCCGGTGTCTTCTTACCGGCACAATACCGGAGAGATAAACGCCGACGCCCACATGAAGCGGCAGATCATGGGCCGGGAAGTGGTGGTGGCGATAACCGGCGGGGCCCTTCACTTTGGCCCCTGGGAACAAATATTTTACGGCGAGTTTGACGGCCAGCGGCGAAAACGGGTCCTGGTAAAAATTATCGGCGAATGAGCCGCCTCGTTACAGTTCCAGGCTCCGGCTTCTGACCTTTTCTTCCACGTATTCGGCAAACGCCGAAACTTTCATCGGCTCAAGCTGCTTTCCGTCCCGGCGGCGGATCGAAACCGTGCCTTCGCCGGCTTCCTTCCCGCCTACGACAAGCATGTAGGGGATCTTCCGGTTCTGGCATTCCCGGATCTTGGCGTTAAGGCGGCTGTCGCCCAGTTCAGCGCCGGCCCGCAGATCCCGCGCTTTAAGCTCC
>JAITKV010000060.1 GCA_031278215.1 Spirochaetaceae bacterium | reverse complement strand
GGCTGCTTTCTTTTAGGTTTGCCGCGGTAATAATTTTTTGGGCGACCGCTTTTTTTGTATACAGAATTTACAATGGAACCATAGGGCAAAAACGGATTCTGTGGCTTTCTTTGCTGTTTGGCATGGTTCTTCATTTTGCGGGCAGAATTACCGTAATCCATTACAACAATATCTCCATGCTAACTCTTACGGTTTGCGCCTTCTTTTTATTCCTGGGACTTGAAAAACGATCTGCGGTTTTTGTTTTTTGCTCCGGCGCTGCGTTAAGTCTTTCGATCTTGGCCAGATTTCCTAATATAACCGCGCTGGCTTTTATAGGGGTAATCGTATACGGTAACGTAACTCAAAAAAATCTTCCCTCCCGAATGGGAAAGGACCTTCTTTCCTTTTTTGCCGGCATGGCCGCAGCCTTAGCAGCGGCCCTTTTGCTTATGAAGATCCTCGGGCACCTGGAGATATACCTTAGTTCCCTGGGGGATCTCTTTTTTAGCTCAAAAGAAGAATTTACCCATTATGCTAACAATGACATAGTAAAACGGTTCCTGCGGCACTGGGCAAAGGCCCTGATTATAGCTTTCTTTGTTCTTGGATTTTCCTGCCTGGTTAATTTTTTTTCAAGAAAATCCCGCATCCTGCGGATTGTTCTTTTTACCGCCGCCGCGCTTATGATGGCCGCGCTAAGTTATGTTTATGGCTGGAGAAAGTCGGATGAGTTTATTATTTTTTCCACCGCGGGTTTTATTGCCCTTAGCTGTGGCTGCATCGTATTATTTTTAGGCCCCGGTTACAGAAGACAAAAAATTCTTTCGTTATTTTCTGTCCTGCTTATCTGCGTTCTTTCCACCGGATCGGACACCGGAATGACCGTGGGCGCATACGGCATTATCTTTGGACTGCCCCTGGTTTTCTGGTTCTGGTATGAAGCGCCGGAACTGTCTCTTTTGTTTTCGGCCCGGGAAAAAGACGGGGGGAGCCCTAGGGAATTCCGCGTTACCCTCGGCGCGGGGGACAAAAAAAACATCCTGGGCTTGTTTCTTATCCTTTATGCCGCCTACGGCGCTCCCTTTCTTTTGCGGGATGTGTACCGGGATAATCCTATCCGGTGGAAGATGACGGCGCCGGTTGATCACTCTTTACTAAAAGGAGTGTATACAACGCCGGAACGGGCCGCGGCAATTGAATCGCTTCTGGGGGCCCTTAAAAATTATGCGGATAAGGGGGATTACCTGCTTTCTTTTGAAAGCATCCCCATGGTCAATTATTTGGCGGAGACCAAACCCTACTTGTATAATTCCTGGCCCATTTTGTATTTGCCCTCGGAGTTTCAGCGGGCGTTAACCAGGGCCCGGATTGAACGGCCCGGATTGCCGGTGATCGTCCTGGCCAAGGTTCAAATACGCAGCAAAACCTGGCCGGACCATATCGGCCTAAGCGCCGACGGAACCGCCGTGGAAGACAGGGCAATATTGCAGGCCTTCATACAAAAAGAAAATTACCGCCGGGCATGGGAAAACAATGCTTTTCAAATATTGATTCCTCCACCCGGACAAAAAATCCCCTAATCTGTATGAATACCCGCGGAATTTTAACCATCGCCATGGGCCGTAAATTTGTTACCCAGGCCCGGTATTTAAGTTTATCCTGCATGCTCCACGCTCCCCACGTTACCAGGGCGGTTATTACCGACCGCCCCGGACTGCTTAAAAATTACTACGACATTCTTCTTCCCTACAAAAGCGATTACGGAAACCCCTTTGCGGCGAAGGTCAGGCTGCATCTTTACACTCCCTTTGATGAAACGCTTTTTCTCGACGCCGATTCCCTGCTTATCAGTTCCATCGACCCCTGTTGGGAAGCCCTGGAAAATTCTTCTTTCGTCTATACCGGCAGACTGTTAAACGGCGGTACCTGGTATTTTGACGTGGAAAAAACCCTGGAAAAAACCGGATTTTCCTGGATCCCCGGTTTTAACAGCGGCATGCTGCTCTTTAAAAACAACGAAGCCGCCGGAAACATCTTTGATGCGGCCTTTGATTTTATGCGGCGCCCGCAAGAATTCCACATTCCTTTTTTTAGACGGGACATGCTGCCGGACGAGCCTTTTTTTGCCCTTAGCTTTGCAAAATTCGGCGTAGAACCTTACAATGATTACGGGCGGTTTTCGCGGACCCTTATCGGGGCGGAACAGATTCGAATAAATGTGGTTAGGGGAGTCGCCCGGTTTAAAAAACGCGGGGAGCCGGTTTTTCCTCTGGTGGTGCATTTTTGCGGAAAACTGGGAAACATCGCGTATCTCCGGGAAAAACTACGGCTTCGCTTGCATTTTTTTTCTTTTTTTGACCGTCTTGTTATGAACCCCCTGGCCTGGCTTTATAAAATTTTACGGCCGCGGCAATTATAAAACGACGCCTTTTATAAAAACCCAAAGGGCGCCCGCGGGGCTTCGAGCCTCTTGAATTAAGGGCCGCCGAAAGCTCCGGCGGCCTTCCAGTCCCCCCAACTTTCCCTGCTAAACAAATCCCTTCCTTTTAATTCCCGTATCCAGTCAAGATTAAACTCGTAGGGTCCGTGCCGAAGCGGCTGGGAGGACCGTTCATTCACCGCCCACAGGGGCTGCTTTTTTGCATCCTCCCCGCTTTGCGCCAGCGCCGCGGCCTGTGCTTTCGCCGGCTCCGGGGTTCCCGGGGCGCCGGGGGGCTCCCGCAGGGTCCGGGCCGCCAGAGCCGGGGTGTCGGCATGGGTCATTAGTTCCGGTACAAGCGCAAGCCCTCCCCGGGCGCCGGCTTCTTTTACCAGGAGCAGCGGGTTATGGCTTTCCATTTCGCCGAATTCAATCAGGGGTTTATGGTAGCCGCCCCCGTGGTCGCTTATTACGATGATCCGGGTATTATCGTAGATCCCTTCGGTTTTCAAAAACTCAAGCCATTTTAGAAACTGTTCCATGGCCGCCATAAAGGTATACAGGTATTCGGTATTTTCTTCCGAGCCGTATTCGGCGATCTCTTCGCCGGAAAACCGTACCGGTTCGTTACGGGGGAAAAAACTCTTGTCATAGGCCCCCGGTTCGTGGGTTGCGGCGTTCATAAATATATTAAGGGTTCCCGGCCCTTCATCGATGCTGCAAATTTCAGGCCAATAGTAAAGGCTTGAAAATTCCGCCGCGGCCCTGCCGTAGCTGTTATAGGCCCCTTCCCGCCACCACTGGCCCTTGTAGTGGATTCCATAGCGCAGGGCCGGCGGCGCGGCGCGAAAGATCCCGTACCGGAACAGTATGTCAAAATCGAATGAATCTACGGCCTTTTCGTCTTCCACCGGGAATTCATCCCGAAAGCGGCTTACCAGGGTTCCCGAAAGATTTCCGGCGTTGACATTTTTCATTCCCCTAAAAATAGAAATGTCCGGCACGGACTGCATGTTGGCAATCACCGGATCGGTGATAGTTACCCGGTAACCGGCTTCTCCAAAAAGCCGGGGTAAAAGGCGTATGGCCTCATTTACCTTGTCCCTTAGGAGCTCCCCCTTCCGTTCATTGATCGCCAGGGGCGTATAGTCATAACCGCCGAGCATTGCCGGAACCCCGGTAACGGTGCAGCTTCCAAAAGACAGGGTATTAGGATAAAAAGTAAACCCATCAAGCCCCTGGGCCAAGAACGGCCACTTCTCCAGCGCCGTCATCATTGCCGTTCCCTGGGCTCTGTCAAAAAAAACGATAAACGTATTGATCCCGGTTCTTGACAGAGGAAAAACAGTTTCCCTTTGTACTTCCCCGCCGGCGCTTCCTTTGCCCAGGGCGGCCAATTCCGAAAGTTCCCTCCGCTGCCGTTCCATGGAAACAAGATTTATCGATCCCAGCACCACGGTCGCGGCGCAGGCGGCGCCAAAAAAGCCCTGAAGTATTTTTTCTTTTTTGAAAAAAATCACAACCGCGGTCAGCGCCGCGGCGCCGGCTAAAAGGGCCCCGTTAACCCACAGGGGAAACGCATGAAGCAGCCTTTCCGTATCCTCCAGTTTAAAATTACGGTCCATTCTTCCATAGGACTTTGAAAGGACAAAATAACAAAAGCCGCAGACTAAAGAAAGTACGGCGTAGAAAAACGCAAACGGCCGGCGCAGTTCCCGGGGCGCCAGGGCCCGGATAAAAAGGGGTATCAGGATAAAAAAGGCCGTGCCCTGAATAAAGGTCCTTCCCCAGAATACCCAGGGCTGTTCAAAGTCCGTTAAAGACGTGGAAAGCACCTGGGCGGGAGAAAGGACGCCTAAAAGCAGAAAAAGAAAAAGCATGGCATAGAGATAGAGTCCGGTCATGTCGTCAAAAGCCCCGGCGGGGCTTCCGGACAAAAAGCCGGAGTTAAGGATCCGGACAAGGGCCTTCCATATAAAAGGGGCCGCGATTACAAAAAGAGCTAAAACCGAAAACAAAATCTGGTACCGTTCTACATTGGCCTTTCCGGTCCAGATAAAAATAAAAAACAAAAGGGCGAAAAAACTTGCTATACCCTGAAGCACCAGGGCGGGTTTTTTAAGATAGAGGGCGGCGTTTTTAAGGAGGGAATACAGGTTGTTCACGGTCCAGTACAGAACAAGCCCCGAAGGGGAATTGTAAAGCAGGGCCAAAAAAATCAACGCCATGGCAAAGAGCTGGATAATTTCCCGCCTTCCCAGATCCTTTGCGTATATAAACGAAGAAACCAGGTTTACCAGGGTCATTAGAAGGGGCAAAACATTAAGGGCGCCGAAGGGCAGGCTTATAAGGGCGTCGCTCCGGTTAAGATTTTCGAGAAACAAAAAAGATGCGCCTGAAAGCATGCTGGTGTGGGAGAGGAACTGGTAGGCGGCGATAAAAAAAGGTATTTGCAGCAAAAGGCCGATGCTTGCCTTTACCACAAAAACCGGCGAGTACCCCATCTGGCGGTAATAGGTATGGATAATCATCTGCCGTTCATCGCCCTTAAACACCGCCCGGATATCCTGCAGTTTTTTCTTCATCCGTTTTTGCAGTTCCCGTTCTTCCCTTTGCCATCGATCCGCCAGGATATAGATGGGCAGGGTAAGGGTATTTACCACCACGCTTAAAAAGATAATCGAGGGTCCCGGAGCGTCAAAGATCCGGTTAAACAGCACAAAAAGAAACTCCAGTATAAAGCGGATGGGCCAGATAAAAAGCGTGTAGAGTATTTCACCGGCCACGGCGGAACTCCTCCGGCGGATTCACCGCCTGAAGCCTCCGGCCCAGGATTTCCGCGTAGACCCGGCGGTACCCTTCTCCCATGGCTTTTTGGCTAAAGTCTTTTTCAAGGATGCCCCTGCTTTTCTTTCCCATCTCCCTTGTTTTTTCGGGGTCCGCAAGCATTTCCCGCAGCCGCCGGCACGCCTCTTCCGGGGAGCTAAAGAGCCAGCCGTTTTCTCCGGGCGCAACAAGATCCCGGTTGCCGGGAACATCCCGCAGCAGAAGGGCGCAGGACCCGTTCATCGCTTCCAGGACCCCGTAGGGAAGCCCTTCCCAGGCGGAACAGGAAAGGTACACCGCCGTTTTTTCAAGCAAATCCGCCACTTCTTCGGGGTTTTTCCAGCCCGTAAGGTGTACGCTGGTTCTGTCAATCCTGTTCTTTTCGGGACCATCCCCTATCCAGTAAAATTCAAACCCCCGGGCCCTGGCCTCGGCCGCGCAGGCCCCCGCGATGGCGCTCCACAGGGCGGGATCCTTTTGGAACGACGCGATGCCGGCAAAGCTTACCAGGCTGCGGGGCTGCGGGCGCGGCTTCCGTTCCCGGCGGGGGACAACGCCGTTAGACACGTACAGGGCGTTTTTGTACATAAACCCCAGGCGGCGGTACAGTTCCGCCTCCGAAGGACCGCAGCCCACAAGTCTTCCCCCCAAAAGCCCCCCCAGGCGTTCAAAAAACACATAAAGGCCCCGGGTAATCCGGCCCACGTCGGTCCGCAGAAAGGCCCCGCAGTGGGGGGTGTACACCACCGCCCTGATACCCAAAATACGGGCGGCCGCACGGCCAAGAAAACCGGCCTTAGACGAATGGAGGTGCACCACCACGGGTTCCGAAGAAAGCGCTTCGCCCCTGTCTGCGGGGACTCCCCGGCCTTTCTTCTTTGGTACGGCGGCTTTTAAAATGGAAACCAACTCCCCCAGGGCTTTACAATCCCCGGTTAGGCTTATTTCCCTGGCGGCGCTCTTCCATTCAATGAATTCCACTTCCCGGGGGAACCGGGCCTTTACCTTTTCTATGCTGTCAACCCAGGTTCGGGAACCATGGATCACCGTATGCCGGCATTCGGATAGTTCGGAGCTTATAGAAATAAGCGCCGTTGTTATCCCCGAAGCAAATGGTTCCAGCACATGAAAGATAATCACCTGACATTTATAGCATTATTTGGTATATTTCTCAATATGAGCAAGAAAAACCCCGGATATACCATACGGGCCGTTATAGAATCCCTGCCCCCGGAAAAGGTAAAACAGGACGGTCTGTGGACCCGGTTTGTACTGCGGCCCCTTTCCTTTCCCGTATCTGCCCTGGCCTTGAATCTGGGCTTAAGCGCCGGCGCCGTATCCTACTTTTCCGCCCTGGTAAGCCTGGCGGGGGGGCTGCTTTTTTGCTTTCCCGGATACCTGCTTCCCGGCCTGGGGCTTGTACTGTTTAATTTCTTTTCCCTGCTGGACTGCGTGGACGGTAATATGGCCCGGACCGCAAAAACTGCAGGCCCCCGGGGGGGCTGGGCCGACGCGGTAACGGGGTTTATTGCCTATACGTCGGTGTTTTTTGGATCCGGGGTATACATCTTTACCCGGACCCTGTGGTGGCCCGCCTTGGTAATCGCCGGGCTTACCTCGTCGGCGAACCTTTTAACCCGGGTGGCTTACCAGATCTACAAAAACATTACCGGCCCCGGGGCCCACGAAACCGTGTCCTTTGAACGGATGCTGGCGGAAAATGTCGGAATAACCGGATTCCTTATGCCCCTGCTGCTTATTTTTCATTTTTTCGATTTTCTATGGGGTATATGGTTTATCCTGTGGTTTAACGGGGCGTTTTACGGAGGGGGCTGCATAGTTGCCATAATTAAACTGGGAAGGAAGACTGCCAAGAGTGCCCCTGAACGAATATGAAAAATGGTACCGTCTACGGTACCGCAGAACAAGTTCCGCGTTGACATCCCTGTCCATGATCATGTCGGATCTGGTGTCGGTGATGCTTTGCTTTGGCATGGGATTTTTTCTGGTTAATTTTTACGACGAACACCTTATCAACTTTAGGTCCTTTGTTACCTACTGGCCCTACCTTCCGGTTTTTGTGGTTTTTTTCTGGGCCGTGGGTCTGTACCCCGGCGCATCCCAGGCCCCCGCCGAAGAATTAAAGCGGCTTACCACCTCGTCTTTTCTGGTCTACGGGGGGATCCTCCTTTCCCGGTACGTGGAAGACAATGAATTTGATCCTATTTCGGTGGCTTTTATCTTTAGTTTTATCCTGTCTATTCCGGGGCTCCTAATCGGCCGGTCCACGGCGCGGGCCCTTCTTTTTATTACCCGCCTGGGGGGCATACCGGCGGTAATATACGGCGCCGGAGATACGGGCAAAGCGGTGGTGGACCGGCTTCTGGACACTAAGAACGCCGGCTATGTTCCCGTGCTGATGCTGGATGACGATCCGTCAAAGGGATCCGAGTACCGCGGGGTTCCCATCATCCACGACACCGGCGTGGGGCCGGAAATTGTCCGGCGCTTTCACATTAGGATGGCCATAGTGGCCATGCCCTCGGCAAACCGTAGAACCCTGGACAGGATTATCAACCATTCCGTTTCCGCCTTTCGCTACAATGTACTTATTCCCGACTTTTTTAAGATGACCAATATCTGGATGAGCGTCCGGGATATAGGGGGCATTCTGGGCTTTGGAACGAGTTACAGGCTTAACATGTTCTGGAATTTGGCTTTTAAGCGCGTCATGGATCTGGCGCTTACAATTTGCGGAGGGATCCTGATCCTTCCGGTACTGCTTATCATAGCCCTGTTAATAAAACTAACCTCCCCCGGACCGGTGCTGTACATTCAAGAAAGGCTTGGACAAAACGGAAAAAAATTTAAAATGTATAAGTTTAGATCCATGGTAATCGATGCGGAACACGCCCTGGAAAAAATACTTAAGGATTCCCCGGATCTGCAAAACGAATACGAAACAAACCGTAAATTAAAAAACGACCCCCGGATTACCAAAATCGGGAAGGTCCTTCGAAAGACAAGCTTCGATGAATTTCCCCAGCTGCTTAACATCCTTAAGGGCGAGATGAGCCTTGTGGGCCCCCGGCCTATCCTGGAAGACGAACTTGCCAGATACGGTGAAGACTTCCAAAGAAACTATTCGGTAAAACCGGGCCTAACGGGTCTTTGGCAGATTTCGGGCCGGTCCGATTCCGACATGGATTTTTTTAAGGCCCATATTTCTTTTGACACCTATTACCTGCAAAGCTGGTCTATGTGGCTGGACCTGTGGATTTTATATAAAACCTTCGGAGTGGTCTTTAAGGGGAAGGGGGCGTATTGATACGGCGGGGACCCTTGGTTTTTTTTCTTGTCCTGGGCACGGCGGTTTATCCGGCGGCGCAGCCCCGTTCGGTACGGGACATTTTTCCTTCCATCACGGCCGCGCAGCTTAACGAGGCCCTCTCTGCCGACGGCTATCTCCATTACGGCGCCGCGGCGGAACGCCTGACCCTTACTCCCGAAACCGGCGAAACCCTGGGAATAACAAAAACCGCCCTGGGGAATCCGGCCTTTTTTGTGGAAGCCCTGCGGGTAGCGCCCCGCGGGGGGGCCAGTCCTTTGCGGATCTACAACGCCCTGCAGCGGATCCGCTCCTTAAAGGAACAACTATACCATTCGGCCACCAGGAACCGGTACATACCCCTTTTTCCGGACGCGGTCCGTATCGAAGGGCCCGGCCGCCTGCGGTCCTTTCTTCCCGATCCCCCTCCGGCGGCGCAGGCCCCTTTCCGGCAGTTAATGTACGTCCGTTTTACGGACGCGAACTTTGGCCATTGTTACTACCGTATTCAACTTTCCACAAACACCCGGGCCGTACTGTGCAGGATCAATAATTTTAAATCCGTAACCTTTGGCCCCATTCCGGTAATAAAGGAAAACGCCTTTGCGGCCTTTCTGTATATTGAACCGGTTAACGAGGGGCTGATGGTATACTGTCTGGCGGGGGCGGAGGTTTCTGATTTTATCGCCAAACATGTAAATATCTCTTCGGCGTTACGAAAGCGCATGGACGTGATCATCGCCTGGATCCTCGACGGACTGTTATGATTACAATTTTAGCCCACTATGAACGGATATCTCTTTTTCATACCATGGAACCCTTTTTTCAATACCTGTCCGCCAGGACCCCGGGGGGGAAGAAGATTTTCCGCCTTACCCGGTCCGCGTCCTGGTGTTTAGGGCGCGACAAAAACAATATCCTTTTTATGGAACGGTGCTTCCAGCACCGGGAACCCCTGGACCTGACGCCGGAAGAACGGGGGTTGATGCAAAAACTCCGGGACAAGTACAAAACTATTGTTTTTTTCTGCGGCCAAAGCGAAGCGGGAACAAACCGGCTGGACCTGCTTCCCTGCGTGGACCGGCTGTTTTATAAATCGGTTTTTTCCGACCGGAACAATTATTTAAAAAACCTCTACGGAAAAAATCTGTTCGCGGACTACTACCATAAAACCTACGGGATCTGCGATACTCCTTCGTACACCGGCGCCGGTTCTTTGCCCCCGGGGGCCGCGGAAAGGCCGGAACTTTCCTGGAATATCGGCATGGGGTCCTATCCCCGGCGTCACTGGCCGCAGCGGGCGGGAACAGTCCTGGCCCGGCTGGGGCTTCCGCGGCTTGGCCGGCGCATAGGAACTTCAAGGTCCGGGGCGCCGGAAGATTTTTCCGGCCCCCGGCGGAGTATCGGCGTCCACGCCCGGATCGATCCGGTAAGCTGCCCTTCCATCGCGTACCAGCGCAGGCTTTTTTTGGATGTAATCGCCGGCCATAAACGCAGGGACCTTTTTCTTACCGGCCTTGTTTCCCAGGATCGGTACTACCGGGAACTAAAGGATTCAAAGATTGTCCTTTCGCCCTTTGGCTGGGGCGAAGTATGCTTCCGGGATTTTGAAGCGATCCTTTCCGGCGCCCTTTTGTTTAAGCCCCGCATGTCCCATATAAAAACCTGGCCCGATGTGTACATACCCTACGAAACCTTTGTGCCCCTTAAATGGGACGGCAGCGATCTTGTGGAAGAAGCGGAAAAATATCTTGGCAACGAAACCGAAAGGCGGCGCATCGCGTCCAACGCGTATGAACAGTACCGCCGGGAGCTTTCCGGTTTGACGGAACGGTTTAAAAATCTTTTAGGGGTATATTTTTTATGACGGTTCTGTATATCGATCCCGGTACGGGAAGCATGCTCTTTTCTATTCTTATAGGAGCGTCTGCCACGCTGTACTTTCTGGCCCGGAATTTTATTATCCGGCTTAAGGTATTGTTTTCCGGCGCCTCCGGGGGAAGCAAAAATTATATCCCCCGCGTCATATACAGTGAAGGGAGCCAGTACTGGAATGTTTTTAAGCCCCTGGTGGACGAATTTGAAAAACGGGAAATTTCCCTTAGCTTTTTTACCTCCGCCAGGGATGATCCGGTATTCGGCGAAAACTACCGGTTTATCCATGCCGAATATATCGGCGAAGGAAACAAGGCCTTTGCCAGGCTTAACTTCCTTAACGCGGGAATTTTGCTTATGACCACCCCGGGGCTGGACGTGTACCAGATGAAACGGACCAAAACCGTGGGCCATTACTGCCACGTACTCCACATGACGGGGGATCCTGCCTCCTACCGGCTCTTTAACCTTGACTATTTTGACTCGGTCCTGCTTACCGGACAATACCAGGAAGAAGAAATTCGGGAACTGGAAAAAAAACGGAACCTTCCGCCCAAGGAACTTGTGGTGGTGGGCTGCAGTTACCTGGACATATACGCCGAAAAGATCCGGGTCCTGCCGGACCCGATCCGGCATACCCGGGATCCCGGCGCCGGACAAGCCGGGGCCGGGACGCAGCGGCTTACGGTGCTGGTTTCCCCTTCCTGGGGAGCAGGGGGGATCCTCCGCCGCTACGGAGAGGCCCTGCTGGACCCCCTGCTCGAAACGGTCCATCATATCATTATCCGCCCCCATCCCCAGTCAAAAAAAAGCGAGGGGGCGGTGCTGGAGCGGCTGGCGGACCGTTACCGGGAGCGGCCCAACCTGGAATGGGATTATGAACGGGAAAACATTGTTTCCCTGGCCCGGGCGGATATTATGATCTCGGATTTTTCGGGGGTTATCTTTGACTTTGTCTTTCTGTGCAATAAACCGGTTGTATACGCGGGGGCGTCCATGGACACGCGGCCCTATGACGCATCGGACCTGGATCATGAACTGTGGCAGACCGCCGCGATTCGAAAAATAGGAATTGAACTGCCGGAAAAAGATTTTACAAGAATCGGCGAAATATTACGCGCCGCCGGTACGTCCCCGGAGCAGGCCCGCATCGCGGTAAAAAACGAAGCCTGGCAGCACCGGGGAGAAGCGGGAAAACGGATGGCGGATTTTATGCTGTCAAAAGCGGCTGATGGGAGTCGAACCCACGTCTCCAGCTTGGAAGGCTGGGGTAATAGCCGTTATACGACAGCCGCACCGTAAAAAAATACCAAAAAAGAAGGGCCTTGTCAATCCACCGGGCCCATGGCATCCTTTGGCTTATCGAATCCGGTACAGCCCCCCTTCTTCGGCCACAAGCATTTCTTTTTCCAGCGCCTCCAGGGCCCTGTAATAATCTTCTTCCGCAAGATTTTTTAGGGATCCGGCGATTTCTTCTTTAAGTCCGGCGGCGTCCCGGCTTCCCCCTTCGGCAAGGGCCCGGATTAGCGCCCCCCGGATCTGCCTAAGGGATCCTTTAAAGGAATTCTGCCTGACATAGTGGGCGCTCCGGCGGCCGGGATTTTCCGCAAGTTTTTTTAGTTCCGCTCCGTAGTCCATCAGGGCCCAGTACCAAACCCGGGGATTGGAACGATCCAGGGTCTGAACCAGCAGGGGAAAAATTTCCCGGTCCTCCACCCTCCCCTGATCCTGAAAAAAGAAATGCAGGATCACCGACCGTATATTGGTTTCAATAAAAACCGCAGGATAGTTCCAGGCAAAGCAGGCAATGGCGCCGGAACTGTAGGGGCCTATACCAGGCAGGGTAATAAGTTCCTCCGGGACCGCCGGAACCCTGCCCTGGTATTTTTCCGTAATTATTTTTGCACATTCCAAAAGCATTTTTGCCCGGCGGTTATAGCCCAGGCCGCTCCATTCCCGCAGCACCCCTTCCAGGGACGCGGCGGCAAGATCTTCGGGGCGGGGCCACCGCCGCATCCACCGCTCCCAATACGGAACAACCCGCCGGGTCTGGGTCTGCTGAAGCATGTATTCCGACACCAGCACTCCCCAGGCGCGCTGTTCCTCCGCGGCCCTGGGCGCCGGAAACAAAGCCGCCGGTTTTCCCGGACCGCGCCAGGGAAAAGACCGGCCCCAATTCTCGTAGTGGTGAAGAATAGTTTTTCTAAATTCGAGTATTTGCCGCTTCGATAATTGCATGGGAAATTTCTTCCGCCGTCATATTGTCGGTATCGATGATTAAATCGGCAAGGGAATAATCGTCGTTGTCGATATTGTAAATTTTTAAGTACCGTTCCCGGTCCTGTTTGTCCCGTTCCCGGGTAAAGGCCGCAATATTCTCCAGCGCGCCCCCTTCCCGCCTGGCTATCCGCCCCGCCCTGGTTTCCGGCGAAGCCCTAAGATACACCTTAAGGTCCGCCTCCCTTAGCATCCAGATGGCAAGCCGGGATCCAAGGACACAGCCCCCGGACGCCCTGGCCAGGGCGATCTGGCGGCTGTCTACTTCCCTGTCCCACCAGTCTTCCTTTGCCGCCCGGTCAAGAACTTCTTCCAGGCTTAGGCCCTTCTCTTCCGCGAGGCTGCGAAAGGTATAATTAATAAACCGTAAGCCCAGCCGCTGTGCAACCATACGGCTTACGGTGGTGTTGCCGCAGCCGCTCTTACCGGAAACCGCTATCTGTAGTTCTTTTTTCCCCATATTTCCAGCCATTTCGATCCGCCCTGCGCCTACTCCACATTCCGCACTTGTTCCCGGATATTTTCCAGGGCCTCTTTCATGTTCACCACTTCTCTGCTTACCTCCAGGATCAGGGCCTTGGAGCCCAGGGTATTAACCTCCCGGTTAATTTCCTGGCACAGAAAATCCAGTTTTTTTCCCGAACAGGAATCCCTGTCCGCCTCGGCCCGGAATTCCCGTATATGGGCGTCCATGCGGGAAAGTTCCTCCGAGATCGTGTACTTTACCAACTGCGCCGCGGTTTCGGTATAAACCCGGTTTTCATCCATTCCCTCTCCCAGAAGTTCCATAAACCGGGACCGAATATTGTTCTTTACAATTTCTTCCATTTCGGCGCTGCGGGAAAGAACAAAGGCCCGGGATCTTTCCAGGCATTCCAGATACGAAAGAATATCGGCGCGGGTGTGGGCCCCCTCCCGAAGCCGGCTTTCCTCAAAATCCGCGGCCGCTTTTTCCAGCAGGGGCATGATCCGGTCCATGAACTGCCGGGGATTCCGTTTCCGGTCCGTTTCCAGCACCCCCTCCATGCCCAGCACCAGGGCAAGACCCGGCTGTTCCCCCAGGCCCAAAATCTTCGCGGCCTCGCAGGCCGCGTCCCAATACGACAGCAGCGCGTTCCGGTTAAGGGATACGTCCAGGGCTTCGTGTAATTCCCTGTACCGCAGGGAAACTTCGATTTTACCCCGGCGGCAGCGTCCGGCCAGATATTCCCGCAGCGGTATTTCCAGGGCCGCAAGGTACGAAGGCAGGCTAACGCTTATATCAAGAAAGCGGTTGTTGTAGCCCTTAATTTCCACCCACAGGGACGCCTCCTGATCCTGCTCCTCCGCCCCGCCGTAACCGGTCATGCTTTTCATCCGGCCCTTCCCCACGAATCAAAAAGCTCTTTCCCCAAACGCCAGTTGTCCCCCGCGCCCATGGTGATAAAAAGATCCCCCCCCCGCAGTATGCGTTTTAGTTCCTCCGCGGCGTCTTCGGGCTCTTCGGTATAGTACACCCCGTCCCGCAGTTCCCGGACCTTTTTATAGAGGCTTAGGCCGGTGACGCCGCCGGGCCGGGATTCCCGGGCGGAGGCGTAAATTTTATGAAGAAAAATAATATCCGCGGAAAGAACAGAGGCCGCAAATTCATCCAGCATGGCGGCGGTTCTTGTGTACGTGTGGCTCATGAAGCTCAAAACTATCCGCCGGGAAGGGTAAAATTCCCTAAGGCCCTGCAGGGTGGCCCGGATCGCCGTGGGATGATGGCCGTAATCGTCCATAAACAGTATTCCCCCGGCTTCGCCAAGAATTTCCGAACGCCGCCGGGAACCCCGGAATTCCTCCAGGGCCTCCGCGGCCCGGTCCGGGGCCGGGCCCTGTTCCCCAAATTCCTGCCGGGCCACCCGATCCGTCAGGGCCAGGGCCGCGGCGGCGTCAAGGACACAGTGCCTTCCCGGCGCCCGAAGCGCAAAGACCTGTTTTTCTCCCGGCGCCCCCCGGGGTTTGTAGAACCCCCCCAGGGTAAAATGTACCCGCTCTTCGCGTACATCGTAGGAATCGATCCGGTACTTCCCCTGCGCGGTAAATCCGTAGGGCAGGGCCCTAATATCCGGGCGGCCCCCTAGGGCCTTTGCCGCAACCTCACAGGCCCCCGGATCATCGGCGCAGTAGATAAGCTCCCCCCCGGGGGGCAGCTTTGCCGCGTACTCCACAAAGGCGTCCCGGATGTCCTCGTACCGGGGAAAGTAATCCTGGTGATCGCTTTCCACGCTGGTAAGCACAATGCGCCGGGGATGAAAGGCCAGAAAGTGCCGCCGGTATTCGCAGGTTTCGGCGGTAAAATATTTTTCCCCCAGACTTAGGGTGGAACGGCCCCCGAAGGCCGAAACGGCGCTTCCCGTCAGGATCTTTCCGGGAATTCCCGCGGCCCGGAACAGAACGCCGGCCATGGCGGTGGTGGTGGTTTTACCGTGGACCCCGGCGACGCCGGAAGAGTCAAAGAGGGCCGAATAGGCCCCCAGGGCGTCGGGATACTTTACCAGGGGAATTCCCCGTCTTTGGACTTCGGCCATTTCGGGATTGGTTTCGGCGCTGTAGGCCGCGGAATGGATCGCCAGGACGGCCCCCGCAGGAACATGGGCGGGATCAAAGCCTTCGTAATAGGGGATCCGCAGTTCCCGAAGGATCCCGTCGGTATAAAATGTTTCCATCTGGTCGGAGCCGGAAACGGCGATCCCCGAATCATGAAAAAGCTCCGCCAGGGCGCACATGCCCGTTCCCTTAATGCCGATAAAATATACCGGCCCGTGCTTTACAATAAGCTCGCCCAAATTCATACACTCCCATGGTAGACCATGGGGATATTTTTTTCAATAATACTAGGATGAGCTTTTATTCCTCCAAGGATCTGTATGCCTGGCTTTGTTCGTTTTTGAACCTGGAAAAGGGCGGGGCGCCGGGGGCCGCGGAACATTTTAAGCTGGACCGCATGAAGCTGTTAGCGGAACTGTCCGGACATCCCGAAGCCGCCGCGCCGGTGATCCACATCGCGGGAACCAAGGGAAAGGGGACCGTTACCGCCATGATTGCCGGGATCCTCCGGGCCGCGGGAAAAAAAACAGGGAGCTATTTTTCTCCCCATGTAAGCGACTGGCGCGAGCGGATATGCTGCAACGGCGGTTTTTTTTCCGAAGACATATACTGCCGGGGGGGATCGGAACTGTACGGGGTTTACCGGGACTTCTGCGGGGCCGGAAAAAAAAGCCTGGGGGCGCCGACATTTTTTGAACTGCTTACCCTGCTTTTTTTTCTCTGCGCCCGATCCGGCCGCTGCGATGTCATGGCGGTGGAAACCGGTCTGGGGGGAAGGCTTGACGCCACCAACATTGTGGATCCCCTGGTTTCGGTGATTACGGTGATCGAGAAAGAGCATACCGAATACCTGGGCGCCACCCTGGCGGAGATTGCCGCGGAAAAGGGGGGGATCGTTAAACCGGGCCGCCCCCTGGTCTTGGCGAAGCAGCCCGGGGAACTTGAAGGGCTGTTTGAAAAAATTGCCGGGGACCGGGGGTCCCCCTTTTTGTATCTTCCCCGGCGGATAAAAATTACCGCGGTAACGGCGCGCCGGAACGGAACGGACTTTACGCTTTGCATGAAGGATCCCCCCGGACCGCCCCGGAACAAGCCCCCCCCGGGGGGGGAGGGGTCTTTTCCTAAGATGCGGCTTTTTGTCCCGATCCCCGGAAGCGTCCATGCTTCCAATGCGGCCCTGGCGGCCCTGGCGGCCGTATCCGCCTTTCCCGGCGTCGGGGAAAAGGCGCTGCGGGAAGGGCTGGGCGCCGCTTCGCTTCCCGCCCGCTTTGAAGCCCGTAACGCGGGTACGGGGGGGCCCTTTATCGTAGACGGCGCCCATACTCCCCAAAGCGCCGCGCTCTGCGCGGAAACGTTCTGTAAGCTATACGGCGCCGGGGGGATCCTTCTTTTCGGCTGCGCCAAAGGAAAAGACCCCGACGGAATGGCAGAAGTCCTGCGGCCCCGTTTTTCGGAAGTGATCATTACGTCTCCCGGAACATTCCGGGAAAGCGATCCACAAGCCGTGTACGACGCGTTTTGCCGGGCCGCCGGAACGGGGGCCGCCGGAACGGAGGCCGCCGGCGGCCCCGGCGCTTTCCGGCCTTCCGTCAGCCTTGTCCCCGATACAAAAAGCGCGCTGGAAAAAACCGTCCGGGCGGCAAAAGAAAAAAAACTTCCCGTTCTGGCCTGCGGTTCGTTTTACCTTGCCGGGGAAGTAATGCGGTACAGCGCCCGGGGGTGAATCTGCCGGGCGGATATTCCTGCCGGCGGAAGAAGCGGGCGCCCTGGACAAGGAGTTGACCCGTCCTATCCCCGAACTGGGGCCCGGCAGTATTGCAATACTATTTTTCTCCAGGGTTGAGGTTTTTTATTTTCCAGTCTGAATAACCTCTTCCCCCTACCAAGACCCCCCATTGCCCTCAACGAGCTTTACCACACGCCAGTCGGAGCCAACATTTCCGTCAATGCCGCCGGCGATTCTTTTTTGCATACCGACAAAATCAAACTTTATTTTGTCCGGGTTGTAATCCACCCAGCGATCGTCAAGCCAGGTAAGATCCCAATGGTCCCCTTCAAAATAGTTGCGGGCGTGGTTTATCTCATCGCTTACGATATATGTGACATCGGGATACTTTTCCTTGACGATAAGATAAAAAAGCTGGGCGTACCCGGCGCATACTATTTTTCTGTCTTCAATGCACTTCCGTAATCCCGCCCAATAAAAAAAAACAACCCTGGGATCATGCGTATAGCCCCACGGATTTGACGGCCTTGTATAAGTGAGGTCGTATTCAAAATAATTCATAAGGATAAGCCCCACGTCTTCCGGTTCGTACTGTGCAAACTGACGGCGCCAGGCTAACACAAAATCCCGGTCGTTGTGGAGGGCGGGAAGCGGCGCAAGGGAAGGGTCCCGCAGCCAGCTTTCCCATTCCGCCCTGCTTTTTGTAAGGGCCACCTCGCCCCCGTAGTACAGGGGGTACAGCGTTTCTTTGCCCCGGACAAGGGGTTCGGGGGTGGGCACCTCGTAGATTTTAGCGTCGGTCTCGTCGTCGACGACGGCGGGAAGGACGCTCATGGGATCGTATTCGGGGAGAACGGTTACGGGGCCGCTGTCATTGTTGCGGAATCCGGGGAACACAAAATAAAGGAAGCCTGCCAGCAGCACGAGGATGCCTGCCGTAAGTGTAATGCGAAGTCTATTCATGCAAAATCCCTAGCGTCCGAATACATCCGACAGAACGCCGCCCATGTACCTGTTCCTCAGCCTTGGTTTATTATTAACGGCGGCCTTGGGCATTTTTTCCGGCAGGGCCTGTTTGGGGGCTACCCTGGAAATTTGCTTTTTCACCGGCACATTATCTCCCACCCCCAATGATCCTTCATAGGGACAACCCACGGCGTCTCCGTCCTGCTTATAAAGGAACGAACCATCGGAGTACCCTAAAACCCTGCCGGTAAACGCATAAATAACACCGCCTTCCAGATAGCCCACGGGTTTTCCGTTGGAACAAAGGTAAAAGACGGAATTATCCAGATGTACATAGCCCGTTCCATTGTAGTCGTAATAGACTTTTCCCGCATTGGCATATTTTGGTTCCGGTTCCTGCGGCCGGGGCTGGGGAATGGGCGGCGGGGTTGGAACAGGGGTCGTTTTCGTTAACGTAAATTCAGCAAAATACCCTATCATATAATCCGCCTGCGGAAGCGTGATTTTCCGCTTGTCGGCGGAAAAGACATAGGGCCGTGAAAAGCTGCCCCCGTCGGTAAATACGGTACCCTGCAAAAATTGAAACCCGATGAACTCATCGGACACGCGGTACCTAAATACCCTTCGTCGTCCAAACTTACCGTCGTAAAGGTCGGTTACTTCTCCGACTCCGTCAGCATAAAAATGGTATGACTGCTGTCCTGTTGATCCTGCTACCATCGCGTCATTCGACTGCCAGGAACCGACAAAAAAGGCCGCGTTCGGGTTTTCTTCCGGCAATGAATTATATGCAGGGGTGGTGCTGCACCCGGTCATCGCAAAAACGGCCGCGAGGATCAACCCCGCCATGCCAAGGTTCAAAATTTTATTCATAAAAAACTCCTTTGCGGTTTTATCCGCATACTTTGCATGAATAACCACGCATTAAAATAAGCACTCGAACAGCGCGACCGGAGGAAGCGTGCGGGACATTCACGGCGGCAGCTGCCGATTTTACCGGGAAAGAAGCGGCCTTGGTATTGCACGCTATATACGGTCGTGTATTTGTGTAAACAAAGGAAATTACGCTACATATATGGGGGGGGGGGTAACAGGCGTTTAAAAGCTGCTACGGGGCGGGTATACGGTGAAAAAACGGCCTCCAAAGCCTGCATGGAAAACATTCTACCTGCCTCTGTTAATATTGTCAATAGTAAAACCGTACCGGAAGCGGTGGACGTCTTACTTGGCGCATTGCCCCTGGAGGCAATGGATCCGGTGAACGAACGGCGGGCCGGCGTTCACGGCAGCCAGCCCTTGCATGTACTCTATTAAGATAAATCATCCAGGCGGTACCTAAGGGGCCGCCCCGTTTCGGGATCGATAAACGAAACCGCCCCGGCGCAGAGGGCAAGGCCCGGAACGGCGTTTTCAACGGCGTTTTCAACGCCGCCGTAAAGGGCGTCGTTTACGATGGGCCATCCCGCCCAGGCCAGGTGGCTTCTGATCTGGTGGCGGTACCCGCGGCTGATCCGCAGCCGGAACATCCGGGCCGGGCCGCTTGAAGCCCCCGGAAGGCCGGGCGCCCGGGGCGGAACCGGATTGTCTGCGGTCCAGGAGAGGATCTCTGTCCGGTACAGGGTTTGGCCCGGCGCCGGCAAAACGGGCCGCACGGCTTTCCGGCCCTTTCCGTAGGGCCTAAAGGCGCTTTCAATAAGCCCCCGCGGCCCCCCCGTTCCGGCTTCAGCGGAAGAGGGGCCTCCGCCGGGGAAGGGCGGAAAACCGGGAAGGTCTTCTTTCCTTCCGGCGGAAAGCGCCGTATATTCCTTGATGATCCGGTCCTCTTTCTGCTGCCAAAGCAGGGCGTCCAGGGCCGCCTGGGTCCGGGCGATAAGCACCAGCCCCCGGGTTTCATAATCCAGCCGGTGCAGAAGCCCCCCTTCGCGGTCCAGGCTTCCCCGGGGGCTAAGGACATCGGGGTACCGGGCCGCGGCCCAGCTTAAAAGGGTTTCCCCGGCCTTCCCGGCCAGCGGAGCGGTATGAATCCCCGGGGGCTTATACACCACCAGGTATAAAGGAGTTTCCGCGATAATTTTGGGCGCCGGGGAAGGGGAATTCAGGAAACTGTTCATCGGCGCATAAGGGTCCCCAGGGTATTTTTAAAAACCCCGGGAAGGGGGGCCGTAAAACAGGACATTCCAGAAGCGCCGGGCAATACGATTCCCAGGCGCCGGGCATGGAGCAGCAGGGGAACCCCGGGAAAGGACCGGTCCCTGGAACCGTAGAGGGGATCTCCCAGGATGGGGTGTCCCAGGTACTTTAAATGCACCCGCAGTTGATGGGTTCTTCCGGTTCTGGGCGCCAGGGATACCAGGGAATAATCCCCCCAGGAGTGCAGGACCCGGTAATAGCTTAGGGCGAGCTTTCCCCGGAGCTTTTTTCCCGGAAAACCCGCGGGCGCCGCCCCTGCCAATACGGATCCGGCGGAAGCGGACGGGACGGAACTTGGGGAAGAGGCTTCTACCGGCAGGACCCTAAAGCGCCGGCGGTCCCGGGGGTCCCGTATCAGCCTGGTGTAAATCCTCCCCCCCTCCTCCCGAAAGCTTCCCTGAACCAGGGCCCTGTAGCGTTTTTTTACGGTTCTGGCCTTGAACTGGGCGGAAAGCATGGCCAGGGCCTCGTCGTCATAGGCGGCGATAAGCACCCCCGAGGTATCCTTATCCAGCCGGTGGACAATGCCGCTCCGCAGGCCGGCCGCCGCGGCCGCCGCCGGGACTTCCCGGGCGCCGGCGGCGCCGGCCCGGCAAAAGAGTTTCCGCCACAGCAGGGCGTTGGCCAGGGTTCCCGAATGGTTCCCCGCTCCGGGATGCACCACCATGCCCTGGTCTTTGTTGATTACCACGCAGCGCCGGTCCTCGTACAGAATCTTTAGGGGAATATGTTCCGGTTCCAGATGCACCGGCGCCTGGGGAAGCCAGGACAGGGTCAGGGCGTCCCCCGCCCTAAGCAGCCGGGAAACTTTTACCGGTTTGCCGTTCACCCGGGCTTCCAGGATCCGGCTTTTTATCTGGGACCGGCTTAGAAGCCGCAGGCGTTCCGCCACATACCGGTCAAGCCGGATTTCTCCGGGAAGGTCCTCCACCAGCCCCGAATAGCGCAGCGGTTCCATGGCTAGTCCGCGGCCCGGGTCCGTCTGTACCGGACGATACAGTAATCCGCCAGGGCAATAAGCAGGGATGTGGAGACGGCGATGCCGAACATCAGCCGCAGCTCGCCGTCGGTCATGGAAACCGCCCCGGCGGATTTTACAGGCCAGGGCGCGTAACGCCTGTCCCAGCCGTGGCTTGCGCAGCGGTACAGGTCCACAAAGGTCGCGGTAAGAAACACCGTAAAGGGAAAGGACCCAAAGGCTACGATTTCCGCCCTTCGCAGATTCTTTGCCCACTGGGGTTTTTCCTGGCTGCCGGGGGCGTCAAGCAGGGCGTCCTCCGCCAGGAGCCGGGGGCGAAAGGAGGCAAAGGACAGGGGAAAGTCCAGGGCGCCGGGCAGAAAGGGGGGCTCCGCGAAAAGCGGCGCCCCCAGGCCGAAAAAGAAAAATACAAAAAAAAGCCCCGGCGCCGTATGGCTTAGTTTCATTGCCGTTCTCCAAAAATCAAGGTTCCTATCCTAAGCAGGGTGGATCCTTCTTCCACCGCGATCTCAAAATCATTGGACATGCCCATGGAAAGGCAGGACAGATCCGCACCGGGAAACCGGTTTTGTAACAGATCCCGGGCTTTAACCAGAGCCCTAAAGGAACTCCGGATAGGTCCCTGGTCCCGGGTATACGGGGCCATGGTCATAAGCCCGAAAAGCCTAAGGCCGGGAAAAGACAGAACAAGCTCCGCGGCCCGGAAAAGCAGATCCGGGCCGGCGTACCCGGACTTGGATTCTTCCCCCGTGTGAAGTTCCAGAAGAACCCCCAGGGGCTTTTCCCTGGGGGCGCTAAGGGTTCCCAGGGCGCTGATAAGCTCATCCCGGTCCAAAGACTGGACGCCGTCGAACACCGCCACGGCGTTCTTTGCCTTGTTCCGCTGAAGGGCGCCGATCATGTGGAGTTCCAGGTCTTTGTACGCGGCCCTAAGGGAGGGAAATTTTTCCCGGGCCTCCTGCACCCGGTTTTCTCCGAACAGGCTAAGGCCCCCCCGGATCGCCTCTTCCACCGCCGCGGGCCCGTGAAATTTCGAGACCCCCATCAGCCGGACCTCTTCGGGCTTTCTTCCCGACCGCAGGCAGGCCTTTTCTATCCGTTCCTTTACCTCTTCTATTCGCTCACGGATACTCATACGTCTACTCCACATTAACCGGATCCGGGGACCCCAGGATCCGCTCCAGGGCCGCGGCCAGGGCGGTAAATTCTTTAAGCCCCAGTTGTTCCGCCCGCTCCCCTCCCCCAAGGCCGCCCTGATCCAGCGCCGTCTTTAAAATATCCCGGCCCCGGTTCCCTTTGAGTATACCGGAATTGGCAAGAAAATGCGCCAGATTGTTGGCGATGGTCTTGCGGCGAAAGGCAAAAAGCCCCCGGATAAGGGGGTACAGGAGGGCCGGAGGATTGGGCGGCCGGGGCTTTAGTTCAAAGCACACCGCGGCAGAATCCACCCGGGGAACGGGAAAAAACGAAGGGCCCCGAAGGGTCATAAAAATCTTTACGGTATACGCGGAGGCGCAAAGCGCGGATATGGACGAATAGTAGGGGGATCCGGGATCCGCGGCCATGCGCAGGGCCACTTCCTTTTGGACCGTAACGATCATCCGGGTAAAAAAGCGGCCCCCCTCAATAAAGCGGCCCAGAAGCGGGGCGGCGATATTATAGGGCAGATTTCCCAGCAGATAGGGGCTGGGATCCTCAAGATCCTTCCAGGTGTCCAGGACATTGCCCCGTATCAGCACAAAGGCGGGGGAGGGGGCAAACAGATCGGTCAGGATCGAGCACAGGCCGGGATCCACCTCGAAGGCCTTTACCCGTAAACCCCGGTCCAGAAGTTCCCTGGTCATGGCGCCCATGCCGCTTCCTATTTCCCAGACCCCCTGGCCCGGTTCGGCCCCTAACTTTTCCGCCAGGGCCCTTCGGGCCGAAGGATTAATTAAAAAATTCTGCCCCCACTGTTTGCGGATCCCCAGACCCCGGCCCCGCAAATATTCCCGAATCGCGGAAGTCGAATTATAGTCCGGCATCTTAGGCAAAGGGGGCAAGGTACGCCCTCCGCCGGACCGTTTTACGCGCCCAGACAAGGATACCGGTAAAAAGTATCACGGAAAAAAACCCCGCCCCCCGGAGCCCCGGCTTAAAAGCGGGAAGCTGTGAAAAGAAAAACATGGCCCCCTTTAAAACCAGGTACCACAGGTCCAGGAGGCGGTCCAGGAAAAAACCCGCCAGGGGAAGGTTCAGGGCCCCGGGAATTGAAAGGGCCATAAACCCCGTGGACAGGGGCACGGCGATAAAGCCCGCGATAATTCCCAGGGGCCGCAGGACCCCAAAGAAGGCTGTTACCGCCGGGGCGGTGGCGATAAAGGCCCCCAGGGAGACGGCTAAGCCCCCGGAGACGGGGGAAGGCAGGGAGCCCCGGAAAAGACTTTCCAGGGGAGGGGCCAAGATCAAAATACCCCCCAGGGCAAGGTATGAAAGGATAAACGAAATACTTAGGGCCCCAGGAGGATCCGCCAGAAGCTGGATTAAAAATGCGGCGCCCAGCAGAGCCAGGGGCTGCCGGACCGTTCCGGTAAAAACCAGACAGCTTCCCAGGGCGTACATGATCGCCGAACGGACCAGGCTTGGCTGGGGCCCCACCAGTAAAACATACAAAACCATAAACCCCAAGCCCGCCGCCAGGGCCCCTTGTTTTCCCAGGGGTTTTTTAAGGATCAGGGTCAGCAGGACGGAAAGAAAACTTAGATGCATCCCCGAAAGGGCAAGAATATGGGAAAGCCCCGCGTCCCGGTACGCCCGGGCCAGATCCCCCTCAAGGTTTTCCCGGCTTCCCAGGAGCAAAGCCGCGGCCAGGCCGCCCCAGGATTTTTCCCCCAGCCTTCGGAGCATGGCGCCCCGAACGGCGGTACGAAGCATCTCCGGCGCCGGGGGGGCCTTTATCAGATGGACCGCCCGGGCCGTAAAGCGGGCCGTTCCGAAGGAACGAGTTCCAAAGGAACGAGTTTCGAAGGAACGAGTTTCGAAGGAACGAGTTTCGAAGGAACGAGTTTCGAAGGAACGAGTTTCGAAGGAACGAGTTTCCCCAGAACCGGAAGGATCCGGCAAAAAACGGCCCTCCACATACAATTCCGCCCCCCTGCCAAAATCCTTAACCCGGTCCATGGTCCCCGGAGGAAAAAACACCCGCGCCCTCCCCCGGGCGGAACTGCGGGCCCCGTTTGTTCCGGGCAGCACAGATCCCGTTTCTTCCAGGTCCAGATAGGCCATGCCCCGGTCCTGTCCGGGGGAACCGGAGAATCCTTCGGAAAGGATCCGGGGATCGTCCAGCAGGGTTCCCCGGAGGGAAACAATGCGTTCCACCGGCGCCCCCGGTTCAAAGGAGGCCAGCCGGGACAGGGCAATCAAGGCGGCGCATAAACCCAGGGGCAGGGCAAGCCAGGGAAAATCCCGGTCTTCCCGGAAAAGCCGGAGTTTTCGGAGGGGCCCCTCCTTTTCGCGGCGCGTTCGGCAACGCGGCCCGGAACCCGTGCCAAGGCAGAGCCCGACGCGCAGCGCCAAGGCCGCGGCGGCGAGGAAGACGGCTATCCAAAAAGATCGGGTATAAAAAACCGCCGCCGCGGCCAGGGCGGCAACGCAGAGGGGGCTTACCATGTAAGCTTGTCCAGGGTTTCCCGGGCCGCCTGGATAATATTCTCGGGATAGGAAAGGGAAGAGATCCGGCTTACGACATCGTAGGAGGCTTTAAAACCCAGATCCCCCAGGGCCCGGACCAGGGCAAAGACCAGCTCATATTCATCCTGGCTTAACGAGGGGGCCCGGGAATTGTACAGCCCCAGCTGCAGGCTTAATACCTGGGCGGCGTCTGAACTTTCTAAGGCCGAAAGACAGGCGATGGAGTCAAGAAGCTCTTCTTTGCGGGAGGAATCCCGTCTAAAATCTTCCATGGCCCGGGTGTAGTAGGTAAAGACCTGGGGAAAGGCCCGGGCCCACCGGGTTTCCCGGATCAGGGCCAGGGCGGTCCGGCGGAGTTCCGTTATCTCCGCCGGACCGCCGCCGGCCTGGTAGCCCAGGGCCGTTTCCAGGGCCGTTTCCGCGAGTTCCCCCCGCTCCTCCCCGCTTAGGTCTTCCCAGGCCAGGGCCAGTTTAAGGGCTTCCAGTTTTTCCGCGGGAGGATTTCTTACGATAACCTGGGCAAAAAAGGCGCACAGATCATCCTGTATCGCATACATGGCCTGGACCGCTTCTTCGCCCAGGGCGCCGGGATAAAGAAGCCCGGAGTTAAACAGCACCGGATAAGAGCGGCGGTCTCCCGCATCCCCCAGGGCGCTTAAGAGGGCGCTGAGCAGCTGGGGGTCCGGGCTTAGCGCGGAGGCATACAGGGCGTTTTGATCCGCCAAAAACCGGTTCATGCTTTCAAGCACCTCCGACGCGTCCAGGGCCGGCAGGATGCGCAGTATCTCAAGCCGGATTACGTTGTCGGGAAATTGCAAAAAAACCTGCCAGATTTTTTCCGCCCCGGGGCTGTAAAAACTTGTCCCCAGCCCCCGGACCGCAATAACCGCAACCTGGATCATGTCCGGATCCTCCCGGAACAGCGCGGCGTTTTCCAGCACAAAGTCCAGGGCCAGGCTGCACAGGGGCCCGTAAAATTCCGCCGCCTGATCGTCGGTGGCCGCGTCCTGCAGCACATTCGCCTTGGTGCCCAGGCCGGACCGGATAAAAGTCCGCTCGTAGGACTGCAATATGGGCTCCGTAATCTGTCCGTGCAGGGACAGGGCCGTCATAAAAACAAAGACCATAGGAAGCCCCGGCTTAAGCCGGGGCTTTCCCAACACTTTAGTTTTTGGGAAAGCAGCCTTAGATTTAGAGGAAAAAGCGGACTTTTGGCCGCTTTTCCCAAAGCCGTTCCCACAAGCAACCGGGTTTAGGAAACGGCCCAGGTGTTTGGAAAAAGTCATAGCATCCCCCTTCCTTCTTATACGGCGGCGTCCGAAACGGCGCTTGTATCGTCTTCGGCATTTTCCGCTTCTTCGCCCAAAATTCGGAAGGGAAGTTCGTCGTCCTCCTCCGGAAGCATGCCGAAGACCTCCCCCAGAATATGATTGCGGGTTTCGATGGCCATGGGATCCGCTTCGATATGGATAAGGGAACGGTTCGCGGCGTCGTTGTACTCCAGGGAGCGGACGGCGCCGGAGATGCAAATCGGCGCATTATTGAGGAGAAACTGGACCTTGATTCTAAGCCCCACGGCGGCCCTGCCTCCGATGAGCACCGCGCAGCCCGAATCAGACAGATCCTCCACAAAGCATTTTAACCCCGGATGCGTCTCTATGTTGTCCGAAACCTCGCCCCCCCCCAGGATATACAGAAACGCCGCTTTATGGGTTTTAATCCGCACCGACCGGCGTTTCTGGGTCCTAAAGAGGGATTCTCCGTGGCTTACCTTAAGCGACGCGGTCCCCTTGGAAAAAACCTCGTCCTGGACGTTAGTATCAAAGACATACCCTGCATCATCCTCCCGCCAAAAATAAACCGAAAGCTTTAATCCGGTCCAGGAAAAACTAAGGGGAAGCTTAGGATTGTTGGGCCGGGCAATTGTAAGGTACTGGCCTATATTTTTTACCACCGTGGAATTAAAAACGCCCTGGCCGTCAACAAGGATCCGCAGGGGCTGGCCTTCTTCGATCTGCCGGGTGCCGGCAATGCCGTTTTTAATTCTGGGTTTTTCCATCTCTATTTTTTTCCGGTAATCGTAGAGCTTGGAAAGAAAATCCTGGGTCCCCCGGTCTCCCCCCCCTGCCAGACGGGTGCTGCGGACCATATTACGGATACACATATCAAGCTGGGATTGGGACCAGAACAAGGAAGAAGGATCTTCCAGGGCGCTTTTCATCGCCAGCCGGCGAAGCAGTTCTATTTCTTTAAAGCTAAATCCGGCGTCCTTGCCTCTGGCAAAGAACTGGACCCAGGATTTTTTCTTGTCCCGGTTTGACAGGGAAAGAAAAAACATCAAAGAGGCCGAAACTACGATAATGATGGCTAAAACCGTAAAGATCATTACAGGATCCTTTCGTTATGATATACTACTATGACTATACACTACTATACACTATAAATTATCGACCTGAGTTTGTCAGGCGCGGAAAAAATCTTTTCCGGACCCGCCAACCGCGCCCCTAAGGCGGTCCGGGTATCCGCGGCCCGCCCGGGCCGCCTTACAAGGAGCGGCTATTAAAGGTCTTTTAGAAGCCCTGGTTCTTTTTTTCGTTTTTTTCTTCCCCCGCCCCGGGGGGAGCTTTTCCTTCGCCGGGGAACTGGCCCTGTCTTTTTTTTGGAGGATCCCCGCGGCGGTACTGGTGCTGATGCTCCGTAAAAAACCGGTTCCCCTTTGCAAAAAAGACCTTTCCGTACTCTGCGTCTGCCTGCCGGGGCTTTGCATAAGCGGATCCCTTATCGCCCTGGCGGTTTCCCGGTGGAATGTTTTTCCCGTCCCAAAACTTATCCTTCCTTCCGGAGCCCTTGCCTGGGTTACCGTGGTTTGCAGTTCCCTGACCACGGGGTACCTGGAAGAGGGCTATTTCCGGCTCTACCTGCCCGAACGGCTGCGAAGCGCCGCCATGGGCCCCCTAAAAAGCTTTATCCTTCCCGTACTTATATTTGCCCTGTGCCATGCCTACGAAGGCCCCGGGGGTTTCGTCAACGCCCTGGCGGCGGGGACTATTCTTTCCCTGGGGTACCGCAAAATTCCGGGCTTCCACGGCATCGCCCTGGCCCACGGAATCTACAATATCCTGGTATATCTTATGGCCGCGTTTCTGCGGTAGACAGGCGGCGGACCGGACCCTTCTTATCCGCCGTCAGCCACAGGGTTTCCCAGGGCTCCAAGCTAAGGCGGGTCCATTCCTTTGGCGGGGTCCATTCCTTTACAGCCGCTGCGGCGGCTGCGGCGCCGTCTGCAAAATTCCACACCGCCTCCCGGCCTCCCAGGTTCATTATACACAAGGCCCGGCGTCCGTCCTTTGAGGGCCCCCGAAGAAGCACGAAGAGGCTGTTCCCGTCCTTTCCCGGATCCAGTACATACTGGGGTACGTCGGGGTTAAAAGCCCCCTCCTCCTGCCGGAACGCCAGCATCCTGTTGATTCCCCGGTAGACCCGGCCGCGAAAGGACGCCGGATCTTCCAGGCCCTCTTCTACCCGGTTCACCGGAGGTTTTTCCCGGTTCACGGCCCGATTATAGCCCAGCAGGGCCGGTCCGGCGGTCCAGGCTTCGGAACCTATCCAACTGTGAAAATACACCGCGGGAAGCCCCGACAGGGAAAAAAGCACTCCGTGGGCGGCAAGAAAGGCCCGGGCCCGCAGCTTCCCCAGGGAGGGAGGGGCGCTTACCGACGCGTAGGAGCAGTTTAGTTCATAGGGAAGGTCCCCGGCGGGGGTGGATTTATAGGAAACCAGGGCGCCCCGGTCCTTGGCCTTTTCGATCATCGCGGCCAGGGCGTCTTCCGGGATCAGGCCCCGGGCGGGGCTTAGACCTACCCCGTCGTGGCTTGCCAAAAAATTAAGAAAATAACGCCCCGGCGCCGGTCCCGGCAGGGTTTTTGCCCAGTCCCTAAGGGGGCTTGAGTCTTCCATCAGGGCCGCGTACAGGGTTAAGGGGGGAAGGGCAAAGTTGTATACCATGTGGGCCTCGGGCAGCGAATCAAGCGCCGGCCTTCCCAGCGCCGCCCCAAAGTACGAAACATTCTCGCGGTGGGGTACGTTGGTTTCCGTAAGGATCAGCAGCGGCAGATTAAGATAGTCGATGATCTCCCGAAAAAGTTTAACCACCGCATGGGTCTTGGGGTGGTGGAGGCAGGAATCCCCGTCTTCCTTCCAAAGATAGGCAATGGCGTCAAGCCGTATGATCCCCGCCCCCCGTTCGGCGTATTCCAGAAGGATCGTGATAAATTCAAAAAGCACCTCGGGATCCGAAAAGTTATAGTCCCCCTGGTCGGCGCTAAAGGTGGTCCATACATACACCTTTTCCGCGGCCCCCGTAGTTCCCGCGGCCTCCGCCGCGGCCGGGGTTCCGCCGGGGTTTTTTCGCTCAAAAGCCGTCAGCAGGGGATGGGTCCTGGGCCGGACCACGGAACTGTAGTCGTAATCTCTGGGTCTGCTAAGATACCAGGCCCGGTACCTTTCTTTACCCTCCAAAAACCACCTAAACCAGTCGCTGTGAACGCTGCCGTGGTTTATCACAAAATCAAAGGCCAGCTTTAACCGGCCCTGCGGGATCCGCAGATTTTTTAGGGCCCCCAGGTCTTCCCAGGACCCCATGCGCGCATCCACCTGCCGGTAGTCGATGACGGAAAATCCGTCGTCGGAGGAATAGGGGTGAAAGGGAAGTATATGCAGGAAGCTAAAGGCGCCATGGTTCCACTTTTCCAGAAAGTTTTTTAAAATTGCCAGCCCCGGCGGATGCGTGTTATCCTTCGGGGCGCCGCCTTCGCCGGACCGGTCCGGGGGCGAAAGCATGTTACCGTAGCTGATAAGAAACGCGTCGGTACAGTCAAAGGGAGGCGCCCTTCGATCCCCCGGCGCCCCCAGGAATTTCTTTTTTTCGCAAAGCTCCAGGATCCGGAGGGCAAGACCTTCGGCGGTTTCGGGGCCGTAGATAAATTCCAAAAGTTCGGTAAAGGGGGGCATTAGAAATGACCAAGGATTTGTTTACCCCGCTGATTGGTCAGCTCCAGGTAAGCCAGTTCCGCCAGGCCGAAACCGCCGTTTTTGGTATATTCCTTGGCATATTCATCCCAAAGCATATCCTCGTAGACTTCTCCCGCGTAGCCGGGATCGATTAGATCGGACTTTAACACATTCTTCCGCATCCCCGAAAGAATATTCTTTACCAAAAAAGTTTCCAGGGCCACGCACTGTTCATAAAGCTTGTCCGTCTTGTCAATGCGGATGCCCCCGGAGGGGGAGCCCCCGGATCCGGGCCCCGCTGCTTCCGGGGATCCCTTTGCCCGCTCCAGGGCCCTGTTCATCTCTGCGGTAAAATCTTCCCGGGGAAGGTTCCGTTCCGCCGTTCCTCCGCTAAAGGGAATGTACCCTAGGTCAAGCGCCCGGATGCCCGTGTCTATACCTGTCATGGACTACCTCTTAAGGGTCGTGGCCGTACCGAGCATATTATCGGTGGTTTGGATGGTCCGGGAATTAAATTCATAGGCCCGCTGGGCCACAATAAGATTGACCATTTCACTAACCACCGCCACATTGGACATTTCCAAAAACCGGTGGGCAATTTCGCCCATCCCCAGATCGTTGGGCCTGCCGGGAATGGCTTCTCCGGAGGCGTTGCTTACTTTAAACAGGTTTTCCCCTACCGCGGTAAGCCCCACGGGATTGGGGAAACGGTACAGTTCTATCTGTCCCACCGGAATGGGCTCGTTGCCGTTGATCTCCGGAACCTTTACTTCCACCCGGCCGTCCTTGGATATATTAACGCTGTCGGGCAGATAATTCGGGGGCATCACAATGTCCGGAAGCAGCCAGTAGCCCTGGGCGCTTACCATCCGGCCGTTTTCGTCAATTTTAAAGGACCCGTTGCGGGTATAGGCATAGGTACCGTCCTGCAGCTGCACCCGGAAAAACCCTTCTCCGCTGATGGCCATATCCGTGGGAACCTGCGTTTCTTGAATCGAACCCTGGGTAAATATCCGCTGGGTATCGGCCAGCTTAACCCCGTGGCCCATCTGGGTTCCCACGGGAACCACCGTTTCTTCCGTGGCCGGCGTTCCGGCGGTTCTGATGGTTTGATAGATAAGATCTTCAAAATCGGCCCTGACTTTTTTATACCCAAAGGTGTTAACGTTGGCCAGGTTATTGGAAATTGTGTCGATATTGGATTGCTGTCCAATCATGCCGGACGCGCCGGTCCATAAACTTCTTACCATTTTACCGCCCCCTTACTTTCTATCCATTGTACCGTACATATTGATTGATCAGGGTTCCCAGCATGGCGTCATGGGTCTGAATTACCTTCTGATTTGCTTCGTAGGAACGGTTTACTTCGATCATCTGTACCATCTCTGTTACCGGATTCACATTGGCGGCTTCGTTAAAGCCCTGGTACACCTCGGGCCGTTCCTCCGCATCCAGCTCTACGGCTTCCCCGGAAAATTCAGTGGCCCGGTACAGACTGGAACCTTGTTTCTTTAGATACCGGTCCCCTTCAAAACCTACAATTCTAAGGGTGGAAAGACGCACCACCTCGCCCCATTCATTATCTTCCCGGCCGATCAGCTGTTCAGGATTATCCGCAAATTCCGCGTTAATCCAGACATTTCCTTCCTTGTCGATTTTAAAATTATTCGCCTGTATCCGTATGGGGCCGTCCTGCCCCAGCACCGGGTACCCTTCCTTGGTTTCCAAATACCCTTCTTTTCCTAATTGAAAACTGCCGTTCCGGGTATACCGTTCGCCATAGGGGGTGGCAATGACAAAAAATCCCTTGCCATAGAGGGCCAGGTCATAGTCGTTGTCCGTTTCCTTAAACGCCCCCTGGGAAAAATCTAAAAAAAGCTCGTTTAATTCCACCCCCGTCCCCATCTTTCCGATGATGGGGGCGTTATCGTGGGAGCCAAAGGGGTTGCGGAATACCCCGTCGTCATTAACCCGGCGCAGAAGCAGCTCGGGGTTGGCCTTAAAAGACGCCTGTTCCCGCTTGTACGAGTCGGTGTTTATATTAGCCAGATTATTCGCGGTCGAATCAAGCCGCCACTGCTGGGCCCGCATGCCGCTGGCGGCGGTATATATACCTCTTACCACTTCACGCTCCTGTTCCTAGTATCGGTTGTTTTAGCCGGAAAATTTAGATATGATAAAACCATGTTTCCTTTAATCAAGGAGATCCTGTCCATGTCCGGCGACTGTAGAGAACTCCAGGTTCGGGGCTGGGTTAAGACAAAACGGGACATGAAGAATATGGTCTTCGTGGACCTTAACGACGGTTCCTGCCTTAGGAACATCCAGTGTACCTTTGACCTGTCTTTGGCGCCGGATACCGCCGCGATCCTTTCCACCCTGGGGACCGGCGCATCGGTGGAGATTTGCGGAAAACTTGTCCCCTCCCCCGCCCGGGGCCAGGAGGTGGAAATTACCGCGTCGTCCCTGCGCCTTGTGGGAGATGCGCCGGGGGAAGAAAAAAACGGCGCCGCCCCCTACCCCCTGCAAAAAAAGCGGCATTCCCTGGAATTCCTCCGGGAAATACCCCAGCTTCGGGGCAGGACCAATACCCTGGGGGCGGTGATGCGGGTCCGCAGCGCCCTGGCCTTCGCGGTGCACCGCTTTTTTCAGGACCGGGGTTACCAGTACCTTCATACCCCGGTTATCACCGGCAGCGACGCCGAGGGGGCCGGGGCCATGTTCAGGGTTACTACCCTGGACACGGCCGGGGCTTTGGACTATACGAAGGATTTTTTTGGAAGGGAAAGTTTTTTAACCGTCTCGGGCCAGTTGGAGGCGGAAGCCTATGCCGCCGCCCTTTCCAGGGTTTATACCTTTGGCCCCGCCTTTCGGGCGGAAAACTCCTTTACCCCCCGGCACCTGGCGGAATTCTGGATGATAGAGCCGGAGACCGCTTTTTTCCACCTTGAAGACAACATGGATTTGGCGGAAGACTTCCTTCACTACTGCCTTAAAACGGCCCTGGACCAGTGCGCCGAAGACCTTGAATTCTTTGATCGCCGCGTCGAACCGGGGCTTATCGGCGCCCTTCAATCAATCGCGGCCTCCCGGTTTTTCCGCATGACCTACACCGACGCCATGGGGGAACTGGAAAGGGCCTGGGCCCGCCACGGGTCCTTTGAATTTAAACCACACTGGGGCTGCGATCTTCAAAGCGAACACGAAAAATTTTTAACGGAAGAAGTAATCCGGGGCCCGGTGATCCTTACCGGCTACCCAAAAGAAATTAAGGCGTTTTACATGAAGTTAAACGAAGACGGCAAAACCGTCCGGGCCATGGACGTGCTGGTCCCCCGGCTGGGAGAAATTATCGGCGGTTCGGAACGGGAAGAAAACCTGGAAGCCCTAAGCAGACGGATGGACGAACTGGGGATAAACAAGGAACGGTACAACTGGTACCTGGATCTGCGCCGTTACGGATCCGTACCCCATTCGGGCTTTGGCCTGGGCTTTGAGCGGCTTATTCAGTATATAACGGGCATGGCCAATATCCGGGACGTGATCCCCTACCCCCGGGCGGCGGGACAACTGTACTAGGAAAGCCAAGGGTAACTGGGCCGGTGCATTAGACAGAACGCGCTATTAGGAGGGGTGATATCGAATGAACAAACCCACGGTAAAAAGAACCGCCCGGTTCCGCCGGTATGGCCTTCCTCTCTGTATTCTTGCGGCCCTTTTTTGTACTTCGGGATTTTTCTTCCGGTTTAAAACCGCGGCGGCGGAAACCTACAGCGGCAATCCCTTGTTTCCTTCTTCGGAGCCCCCGCAGATCCGTTCTCCTTCGGCGGTGCTGATCGACGGAAAGACCGGAACCCTGCTTTACTCTTTCAACCCTTCTTTAGTTATATCCCCCGCGTCGCTGACGAAACTAATGACCATACATCTAGCCCTGCGGCAGGTGGCCCAGGGCAGGATATCGGTGGATGATATTGTGGAACTGCCCCCGGAAAGCTGGGCAGAAAACCAGCCTCCCCGTTCAAGCCTGATGTTTTTGGATCGGGGGCACCGGGTAAGTCTGGGGGAGCTTCTTTTAGGCTTGGCGGTTTCTTCGGGGAACGATGCGGCGGTGGCGGTGGCCCTGCACGCGGCTCCCACCATGGAAGCCTTTGTAACCATGATGAACACCGAAGCCGGCCGGCTGGGTCTGGTTTCCACCCGTTTCTTTGAACCCGCAGGAATATCCTCGGAAAACACCACCACCGCCATGGACTTTGCCCTGTTCTGTAAGGCCTACCTGCAGGAACACCCTTCCAGCACCGGCCTGCTCCATTCGGTTCCGGTCTTTGCCTACCCCGGATCGGTAAATACCGGTACCGCCAAGCCCCCCACCATAGTGCAGTACAACCACAATGCCCTTCTGGGCTTTGTTCCCGGCGTAGACGGCCTTAAAACCGGCCACATTACCGAAGCGGGGTATAACATCGCCCTAAGCGCCCTTCGGGGCAACACCAGGCTTATCGCCGTACTCCTGGGAGAAGAAACCGAAGAAGACCGGGACCGGGACGGAGAAACCCTGCTTAACTGGGGTTTTGACAATTTTATTACCATCGATATCAACGCCGGGTATCTTCCCTCCGTACGGATCTGGGGGGGCGGGGAAAAATACATTCCCGTTAAACCCGGAGAAAGCACAAGCCTTACGGCGTCCAATAAACGGGCCGGAGTACTGGAGCAGGAAGTAAAATTAATCGACGACTTAAAAGCCCCCCTGGCCGCGGGCGCCGCCGCGGGGGTTCTTATTATAAGGGATGAATTCGGGGAACTAAAACGCATTCCCCTGGTCCTGGAACGGCCGGTCTACCGGGGAAATTTTTTTAGGGTGGTCTGGGACAACATCGCATTGTTTTTTAAAAAACTGTTTTCAAAATGACCTGTTAAAACCACGGTCCGGCAAAACGCCGTCCACAGGACCGGCGCGGGGGGGGCTGTCCCCGGCCCCTTCCGCATACTCCATGGCCCCCCTATACTTCGGTCAGGGAGGAAGGGGCCGTTAATCGGATAAGCTCCCGGGCGGCGAGGAAGCCGGGGTTGAATACCGGGGCGGAAAAATCCTCCTGGTCCATTGCCAGGGGCAGTTCGGTACAGCCCAGGATCAAGCCCCGGGCGCCCCGGTCAAGCAGGCGAAAGCCTTCGTAGAGCAAAATATTGCAGGCCTTGGCCTTTACCGGATTGGAATGGGCCTTGATGCCGAAATCAAGCGAATAAATGGCCTGGCCAATCCGGTCTTGTCCGGGCGGCTCCGGTTCGATAATCGAAAAGCCTTCGGCGGCCTTAAAATAGTCGCCGTAAACCCGGCTTTTGTAGGTTCCCCGGGTGGCCAAAAGTCCCAGGGTCTTAATCTCGGGGTGTTTCTTTTTTATAAAATCCACGCAGGCGCGGAGCATATTGACAATAACCATATCCGGCATAGCTTCTTTTACCATGCCGCAAAAGGGCGCAAAGATCCGGTCCGAATGGGCGGTGTTGCAGGCCACCACCGCGTGGCGCGCTCCGGCGGCGTAAAGAATTTTCGCAGATTCAAACAAACCGCCGGAAGGATTCACCGGCTCTTCATCAAGCAGGTATTTTGTCCTGTCGGGGATAATACTGGGGCAGGAGACCAGAAGCGTATTAAGATGTTCCTGGTCTTTCAAGGCCCGGGTGTTGCTAAAAATATTACGGACAAAATCAAGGCCCGCGTAGGGCCCCACGCCGCCTATGACGCCGATTAAGGGTTTGTACCGTTCTTCCAAAACAGGACTCCTTTGCTATTTAGCCGTTAAGGCGAAAGCGCCGTCCCAATCCTCCGAAGGGGGCTTGTTTATGTAATACAAACAACGTTCCCGCATTACTTTGCTGGGCCCGTCAGAATGGCGGTACTTGAGCACCGTGTTAAAATACTTAAGAGCTTCTTCGAAATTACGGTTAAAGTAATATTCCAGGCCCCTTTCATAATAGAGAAAAAATTTCCGCAGGGGTTTTTCTATTTCGTCCTTCTCGGAGTAAAGTTCGTATATCATGACGCCTTCGTGGCGGCCCTTTACGGTGATCTTGTCCACCTTGCGGAATTCAAATAAATCGCGGCATTGTTCCCAGGTGTTTTGACTAACCAGTATTCTGGTACCGTATACCTTATTGACCCCTTCAAGCCGGCTGGCCAGATTGACCGAATCTCCCAGCACCGTATAATTCAGCCGTTCTTCATAACCCATGTTCCCCACAATGACCTCTCCGGTATGGATGCCGACGCGGGTATAAAAGGGTTCTTTTCCCGTATTGCTCCATTTACGAAAAATCGAGTGGAGGACCACTTGAATATTCACGGCGCTTCGGCAGGCCATTTCCGCGTGGTTCTTGCTTTGAACGGGGGCCCCCCAAAAGGCCATTACCGAATCGCCTATATACTTGTCAATGGTCCCCTTGTAATCGAGGATTGTCTTGGAAACATTTTTAAAATAGATGCCAAGCTGCTGCACCAGTTCTTCGGGGCTGATCTTTTCGGAGATGGACGTAAAATTGGCAATATCGCTGAAAAATATGGAAAGCTCCCGTCTTTCTCCCCCGATTTTGGCCTCAATGTCCTGGTTGATTAACTGGGCCACCAAATCCGAGGGAACATAGCGCTTAAAATTCCGTAAGCCCGTCCGCATCCCTTCAAAGGCTTCATGGATCCGGACAATTTCGATAAGGGTGCTGGGGATAACCACATGGGAGTCCAGTTGAAAGTCCCGCACCTTGGCCATTTCCTCAGAAAGCTTTTGCATGGGCTTTGCGATGGAATTGGAAAACAGGGAACTGATAATAATGATGATCACCAGAACAATAACCGAGAAACAGGTAACGTAAATAAGGTTCCGTTTTACGTTCCCGATAATATCGTCTTCGGGTATGATGATGGCAATAAAAAGGTCCAGGCCGCTTCCGATGGTGGCGGGGGCCAGCACGGAACGGTACGACCCGCCCCTGTATTTGACGGTCCTGGATCCGCCGCCCTGCCGGACCGTTTCGCCCAATATGTAGCGCATGTCTTCTTCGGGGAACATGTCAAATTTTCGTATGTCAAAGACGGTAACCCCGTTTGCGTCCACGGTTTCGGTAAAGAGCTTCTTCAAATCCTCGCTGCCGGCCGCCTGAAAAGCTACCAGGTTATACGCGCCGTCCACCAGGGCGATTTTTGTCCCCGGCGTGGGCCGTATGGTCGCCAGAAAGCGGGAAAGCTCGTCCACGGTTATATCCAGGGCGCTGATGCCGGAAAGAACGCCGTTGTTGTCGTACAGGGGGACCACACTGGTAAAACCCGGCAGATGATCGGTGGCAAAAAGATACACCGGCGTCCAGGAGGGCCTGCGCTGCTCCTGGGCAATCACATACCAGCCCCGCTTTCTGGGGTCATACCCGTCCGCGGCGTCTAATACGGAATTGCTGTAATTTCCGAAGTACACGACATTGGCGTGGTCCCAGGTGGTGGTAATGGTTTCCCCGTCATTGTGGACCATCCGTTTTGAAAAAGAGCCGTCGTCCATCCTGTTCAGCATCATTAAATTGCCGTGGATATCCGAAAAATAGGCCAGTTTTACCATGGAGTTGGTCCGCAAAAGCTCGCCGTAATAGGCAAAAAGACCATCTTCGCCTTCCCTGCGTTCCAGGGGATCCGTAAAAACCGTGTTGATTAAATAACTTGTTCTGTTGTTTATCTCCGCGACGGGCTCGAAATAATTTATAAGCCTGTTGGTAATGGATTCCTGTATTTCGCTGATCAGGGCGCCCGATAATTCCTGCGCGTTTTTTGACGAGCTTACCCAGAGGGAAATCAAAATAATGGCGGTGGAAAAAACCAGGGAAATCACGTTAATGGAAATAATAACCTGTTTAACCTTAAAAATTCGTATGCGTTGAAGCCAGTTCTTTACCATAAAAACTCCTGCCCCTTATAGGGATCGGATAAAAAACCGCCGGCCCGTTTTAGCGTTTCCATGGGCCTTCGCTCTATCCGTGATTGGGAACCGCCGGATTCTAATTCTCTCCGCCCTTGGTTTTTAAAAAATTTTCGGCGGTGATTTTTTTTATAATTCCGTTGATCGCCACCGAGTCGACGCTGAAAGGAGAAAGCAGCAGGCATAGTTCCATTCGGACATCCCGTTCCGTTATGGCGCCGTAACTTTGCGAGAAGATTAAACCCGGCGGCGGGGCCTCGGTTTTTATGACGCTGCCGCCGATAATATCCGTCCTAAGCCCTTCCGGGGGGCTTCCTTCATGGATCACAAGTTTTTTATCCAGCCGCCGGGCTATTTCCCGCAGCAGGTCAATTTCAATTCCTTCCAGGCCGCCGTCGGGGCCGCGGTAAAGAACCGGGCGCCGGCCTGAGTTTTTCCGCATGCTCACGGAAAGGAAGTCGGCGCCGTAGATTTTTTGTTTTCCCGCAATCAGGGTTGTGGCGCCGATGTTTCCGTAAACCAGCAAAAAGGTCCTAAAGGGATCGATGATGGGGTCGATGGCCATAAAGATAATCAACACCGCCTCCACGGGCAGATTAAGGGGAGAAAGGACCATGCCGATCACCGACAGCGTTACAATGCCGGAAGCCCCCGCCGTGGCGGCGCCGGCAAAAATAACGCCGAGAAAAACCGCGGCGTACTGGGCCGCGGCCAGATCCATGCCGTAGATTTGCACCACAAAGAATACCGCCACGGCAAAATAAAAGACATTGCCAAAGCGCCCCAGGGTCATTCCCAGCGGCAGGGTAAGGTTGACCGTGGTTCTGTCGAAGCTCATTTTGTCATCCAGGCAGGAAATGGCGCTGGGCAATGTCGCCATGGAGTTTCGTGTGGCAAAGGCCAGCATGATAGGTTCAAACAAAAGCGAAAGCACCTTGAAGGGGTTGGCGATTCCCGAGCGCGTCCAGATCACCGCCGTCGTTACGATAAATAACAGCGCCGTTCCCGCACAATAAAGGATTATAAACTTTGACATGGCCATAAAAACAAGGATGCCCACCTGGGCTATCTGCCCGGCCATAAGACAGATAAGTCCAAAGGGCAGCAGGTACAAGGACGCGCTGACGAGTTTTTGAAAGGCTTCAAAAACCGCGCTTAAAAATTTTATCAGCATATCCGCCGGCTGATCATTGACAAAACCTATGGCAATTCCAAAAACGATGGAAAAAAACACTATCGCCATGGTGCTTCCAAAGGCCAGGGCAGAGAATATGTTGGAAGGAATAAGACTCGTAAGAAAAACCGCAAGCCCCGATCTAAGCTCCGGTTCCGTACTCTGGGTGTTCAAAAGAGTAACTTCCAGGATTTCCGGTTCTTCGCCGGCGGTCTGGGAGGATATAAGGCGGGTTAAAAGGGAGCGGGTATCCTCGTCCAGACCGGCGCCGGGCCGGCCCAGGATCCCCACCGCCATGCCGATCAGCGCGGTTACGGCAAGGCCCGCCAAAAACACAAAGCACATTTTTCTTATAAGCCCATGGCTGCTTCTGTTCCGCATGAGCCTGCCGATGCTCGAGGAGATGGCGGTAACAATGATTGGGATCACGGTCATTTGCAGGTAAAAAAGATATACCTGTCCGGGCATGGAAATAATCTGCGCAAAACTCCGGACTCCGAAAAAGGCCGAAATGGGCCCATTGCATAATCCTATTACAATGCCGATAAAGACGGAAGCTAAAATTACCAGCGGATGTTTTAATACCCCCACCGTCATTTGGCGCCGTCCGGAGCATAATGCCGTTTTATCAGCCGGGCCGGCGTAAGCTCGCTGCCGTGCTGCAGAATATAATCTTCCAGAAAGGTGTTAAGCCATTCCTGCAAATGGGGGGCGTCGTGGGACACCGCCATGGCTATGGGATCCTGCTTGTCGTTAATAAAGACCGGCTTCATCATGATGCCTGAATCCTTGCGGGTTTCGTTAATGATAAGGATTTCCCCTTCGTCCCGGTATGCGGCAAGCACTTCCCCCGCAAAAAGCGCGTCGATGCATTCCGGCCATGTGTCGTAGGTCTTTTTAAGGGCCAGGGGAAAATTGCTTTCCGCGTAGCCCACATAGGAGGAATTTTTGATAATAGCCAGACCGCCCCGAAACTGCTTCATGTAGAGGGGCAGGTTTTCTTCGGAACTAACCTTGGCCAGTTCCAGCCGGTTTATTAAAAGAGCCTGGCGAAAAGTGATGTAGGGCGCGGTAAACCGCACCAGCGCGCCGCGCCGCGGCGTGCGGCTTAATTTGCTCAGGGCCACATCGACATTCTTATTTACCACGTTCAACACAACGCCGTCAAAGCTGGCCGCGTCGCGGTTAAAAACCGCCTGTACCCCCAGCTGGTTGGCGATTTCGCAGCCTATCTCCACATCAAGGCCGATAAGCGTCCCCGTTTTTTCATCGGTGTAAAAAAACGGCTTTTGGTCCGCCGCGGTCATGCCAAAAATAATGCTGCCCCGCCGGAGGATCTTCTGTATTTCTGCCGGGTAGTCGGCAAAATCTGTCAGGGGAACCGCCGCGGCCTCTTTATTCAGGGTCCCCAGGCGTTCCACCGTTTCCAGGGGAGTAGGGACCCCCGTTTCCGCCCAGGGTTCTATTTCGGCCCCCTTGCCGCAGGATACAAAGGCAAGGGCGATAAAAACAAGGCGCCAAACACTTCGTTTCATAGGACAAACCAATGGGGTCATACTAAACCCCTCCCCCCGTCCTGTCAAGGAGCGCTTAGTATATGTAATCTATTCCCAGCCCAAAGAAAGCCCCCCTTTCTCCGTTCCAAAACCAGAATCCTCCCAGCACGGACAGGACCTGGTGGGAGGGAAAAAATTTAAGCTCCACGGCGGACACCAGGGGGCCCGGTCCCGGGTTTTCGGCCCCCGGAAGGGCGTAGTCCCAGCGCAAAGAAAGGCCGCCGGCAAAAATTCCCCGGGCCAGGTAGATTCCCCCCTCCGCCCCCAGCCGGGGGGCGATGCTGTCGGGATATCCCCGATCCCCGGCCCACAGGAACCGGGGGCTAAGGAACAGATCAAGGACCGGAAGATCCAAAACCCGGTACGAAACGGGAAGGCGGAGGGCCGCGCCGGTTCCCATGCCAAAGGCCGTATAAGGTCCGGACTGGGCCCAGCCGTAGGACAGTTCCACCGCCGCGCCGGCGTCTTCGAAAAACGAAGCCCTCCGCCGCGGGGGTTTAAAAACCCATCTAAGCGACGCCCCCACCCCCCCCTTGAGGCCGCCTGAAAATTCAGGATCCAGATTAAAGACAAAGGCCCCCCCCAGCGTATCGGTAAAAGAAACACGAAAGCCTCCGGTAAAGAATACGCCTTCCCAGGTTTCCTGGCCCAGGGGTTTGCCCCCCAGGATGCTTCCGTTGATTTGAAACGAAGAAACCGGCAGCAGTTCCGGAACGGAAGCCCACAGCAGGCCCGGCGAACCGGCGCCCAGGCTTAGGGGCCGCAGCTCTAAAAACGAATCGATCTGTACCGGCAGTTCCGCGGTCTGCCGGTCTTCGCCTTCCTCCCCCCAGACGATCAGATGGATCCGGTACTCTCCGTCGGGAACCCGGGCGGCGTAAGCGTCCCGGCCGTTCCACAGGGCCTGCTGCCCCCTGGCGGTAAAGGGGCCCAGGGCCTGGGTATATACCACCGTTCCGCCGGAGTCCGCTACTTCCAGGGTTCCCCGGCCGGGACCGGTAACGGTAAAATTCAATTCCACGATCCCCAGCTTCCCCGGATTTCCCGGGTTAACGCGGTTTTTCTTGAGCGCCGGGCTGTCCAGGGTAAATACCGCGGGTTTAAGCACGAATTCGAGTCTTTGGACCAGGTCTTCCCTGATATAGATACTCTTGCCGATCCGCTCCCAGCCAAAGGCTTCCACGGTAAGGGTCCTCCATCCTACGGGCAGGCTAAGGCTCTGCTCCGTTCCGGATACGGCGCCTTCAGCGACGACCCCCACGCCGTCCACCAGGATCCGGGGAGACAGGGCCAGAAAGGGGGGCGCGGCGGGATCCCTGCGTATTTCTACCAGCACCTGCCCCCGGGATACCTCCAGGCTTACCGAAACTTCAACCCGGCTTTGTTTGCGGATCACCACCCTAAAGCGGCGGTCCACATAGCCGTCCTTACTAAGCCGGATACTGTATTCCCCGTTCTGCATGGACTGGACGGAAAAGGGGGTAAGGCCCCGTTCTATGCCGTTGATAAAAACCCTGGCCCCCGGCGGATCGCTGCCAATAAAAAGCCCCGACCCTTCTACTTCGGCGTAGGTGTCGGCAAAACCCGGTCCGCCGGGGAGGATCAAAAAAAGACAGACCCATAAGGTTATCCGGCCCATATTCTACCTGTGCCCTCCGTTGCGGCGATCGTGATCCGCCTTAAGTTTTCGCAGTTCCATCAGTATCATCGTTCCGGTACAAATAAAAGCCGCGGCGTCCGCCACGGGGGTCGCGGCCACCACCCCCCAGAGGCCCCAGAGTTTTCCAAAGATAAGAAGGCAGGGAATAAGCACAAGACACTGGCGCAGCATGGAAAGAAAGATCGACGTCCTGGGCCTTCCGGTTACCACAAAAAAATTAGTGGCCACTATGGTAAAGCCGTTTACCGGAAGGGCAATCATGATTATCCGCATGGCCACGGGGGCAAAGGCAAGCAGAACGGAATCTCCCTCGGGGGGGGTAAAAAAGCTTACCAGAAAATGGGGAAACAGTTCTCCCAGAATAAACCCCGCCACACAAATCGCCGTGGCCCCCGCAATGGCCAGCAAAAATGCCTTTCGGACCCGGCCATACTGCTTTGCCCCGTAGTTAAAGCCCAGGATGGGCTGGGCGCCCTGGTTGATCCCGAATATCGGCATCAGGATCAGCATTGTTACGGACAGGTTGATGTTAAGCCCCGCCAGGGCGATGTCCCCCCCGTTTTCCCCCAGCGCGCCGGCGCCGTACCAGCCCAGACTCATGTTAAAAAGAAGCTGCACCATGGACATGGCAAATTGAAGCAAAAACTGGGAAGACCCGAAGCTCATAATATCCAGAACAATTTTTGCCGAAGGGCGAAAATTCCGCAGGGCTTTGAAGGAAGAAAAAAAAGTCAGCCTGATAACCGCCTTCTTGCTAAAATTAAAAGACAGGATCCATGCCATCGCGGCAAACTGAGAAATAATGGTAGCCCAGGCGGCCCCCTCTACCCCCAGTTTAAAGCAAAAAATAAAAATCGGATCCAGAATCATGTTTAGCCCCGCGCCGATAAACATGCTTAGCATGGTAATGGTGGGAAAACCCTGGGCCCGGGTACAGTGGGAAAAACCAAAACCCACCATAAGAAAAACCTGGCCGTAGAGGATAATCCGGTAATAGTTGCGGGCGTAGCCCAGCGCGGCGCTTCCTGCCTCCGCCCCCATGCGCAGCAGGATCGGATCCAGCCAGATAAGTTCCAGGATCATCAGAAAAATCCCCGCGCCGGTCAAAAGAAAAAAACAGTGGTTCAGGGCATTCTGGGCCTCGGCCTTGCGGCCCTGGCCCAGACGCATGGAGATTAAGTTGGCGGCGCCGATGCCGAAGAGCATGGAAAAGGCCATGCTGATCGTCATCAAGGGCAGTACCAGGGAAAGCCCCCCCAGGGCGGCGGCGTTCACCCCCCGGCCAACCCAGACCCGGTCTACCAGATTGTACAGGGCGTTAACGATCATTCCGGTAATCGCGGGAATAGAAAACTGAAGTAAAAGCCGGCCCACCGGATCTGTTCCCAGCCGGTTTGCGGCGTTAGGCTGTGCTGTAACTGACATATAGACAAAGTATAGTATAGATTGCCCCTTTAGATATAGGGACCGTAAAAATGAACCTAACCGCCCCAAGGCGCCCCCGCGCAAGCGGGTTCTTGGGTATTAGACCCCACTGCGAATAAAGGGGCCGCCCCTTTTGTACAAGGGAAACGCTGATTACATAAGGCCACGCAGCGTTTCCTTAGCCCTTTAGCACCACCTCGGTTCTGCCAAAACCTCCGAACTCGGGCCGGGAAAAATAGTAATCCGCCACCGCCGGATCCTTTTTTAGATAATTTTGCACCCCCCTTTGCAGTATCCCGTCCCCCTTGCCGTGGATCACCGAAAATTCCCGCAGCCCCGCCAGGATCGCCGCATCCATCTGGCGGCGCAGGGCTTCCAGCGCCTCTTCAAGCTTCATGCCTAAAAGACTTAACTCCGGTTTGGCCGCCCTGTCCTGATCCGGGGCAAGTTCCGCGGACCAGCCCGGGGAATTCCGGGCAGAAACGCCGGAATCCAAAGGCCCCTGCACCGGAACCAGATCTTCTTCGGGAAAGCTCATCCGTACCGAGCCAATCTCTACAATCCACGCCGGTTCCCCCGGGCCCGCCCCGCCTTGCGGGGAAGCGGCGGAACCGGCCCTGCTTTTCCGGCCCCCGCGGATCACCGTACCCCGCCGCCGGGAAGGGCCCGCGAGGACTTCCGTGCCGGGGCCTATGGCCCCCGTCCCGGCGGACGCCCGGGCTTTGGCCCCCGTTCCGGCCCCCGCGGCTGTTCCGAAGGGGGCTTCCCCCTCCGCGGCCAGGGCGCGTAAGTTTTTTTCTTCTACGGCCAGGGCCGCATCCATGGCCGCAGAACCGGCTTCCAGTTCCCGGATAAATTCTTTTACCCGCAGATTTTTATCCCTGGTAAGCTCCCCTTCCCTGATTTCCCGAACCAGGTTTTCAAGGGTTTTCCGGCTTTCCAGAAGGAGCCGCCGGAATTCCCGGGCCCCTTCTTTTTTTAAAAGGTATTCTTTCTGCCGCAGGGTAAGTTCTTTTAAATCCGTCCGCCGCCGGTCTTCCCGGATCCGGGTTTCTTTTTCCCGGACCGACCGGGCGGCCTCGTCCAGTTCCCGGTGCTTTTCTTTAAGCCCCCTGATCAGCGCGGAAATGTCGGAACGTTCCCCTGCAAGGTAGGCCCTGGCGGAATCCACCAGGGCCGGGGGCAGTCCGTTCCGGGCGGCAATATCCACCGCCCTGCTTTCTCCGGGGATCCCCATGATGATCCGGTACGTGGGGGACAGGGTCCGGCGGTCAAATTCTACCGACGCGTTTTCCACCCCCTGACGGCTGTAGCCGTAGTTTTTCAGGAGCCCGTGGTGGGTTGTAAGGATCACGGTGCTTTTTTTTTCAATAAAGTGATCCAGAATCGCCATGGCAATGGCGCTGCCCTCTTCAGGATCCGTCCCCGCTCCCAGTTCATCCAGCAGCACCAGAGAGCGGTCCGTGGCATTTTCAATGATCCCCGCAATATTGGTCATGTGGGCGGAAAAAGTTGAAAGGGACTGGCTAAGGGACTGCTCGTCCCCTATGTCGGCGTAGATCCCGTCAAAAACCGGAAGCTCCGCGGCCGCCGCGGGAACGGCCAGACCCGTCTGGTTCATCAGCGCAAAGATCCCCAGGGTTTTTAAAGCAACCGTCTTTCCCCCCGTATTGGGGCCGGTGATGATCACCATATTGGTCCGGGGCGCCATAACCAAGTCAATGGGAACCGCGCCCCTTCCCAGCAGGGGATGGCGGGCCTGTTGTAAGGCCAGGGCCCCCGTATCCAGGGCAAAGCAGGCGCCGGTTTCCCGGGAAAACCGGGCCCGGGCCCGAAGGCTTTCAAGGTCCACAATGATCCGGTGAAACTCTTTAAGGTCCTCCCGGTTCCGGGCAATGCGCCCGGTTAAGTCCCGAAGGATCCGCCGTATCTCCGCTTCAAGATTAGCCTTTTCCATAAGGATCCGGTTGTTTAATCTTACCGCCTCTTCCGGCTCCACAAAGATCGTTTGACCGGTGGAGGACGCCTCGTGAATTATCCCCCGGATCCGCCCCCGGAAATTAGCCTTTACCGCCAGCACCGTCCTGCCGTCCCGCTGGGAAGGAAGAGGCGACTGAAGCATGTGCCGGGTGTTTTCTCCGGCGCCGTAAGCGGAAGCGACCTGTTCCAGTTCCTTTGTTAAGCCCTGGATCCGGGTCCGGATCTGCTTAAGGGCCGGCAGATCCCGAACCCTGGCGTCCCGGTCAATAACGCGGAATATTTCCCGGGCCAGGAAGGAACAGTCCGGCGCGGCCCCGGCCCTTTCCCGAAGCCTTTCCCCCGCCCCCTGGCCGTCCAGGATCAGCCGCCGCAGACCCTCCCCCCCTTCGATAAAAATTCCCAGGGCTAAATTTTCTTCCGGCCCCAGCATAGACCCTTCCACCGCCAGGGGGGCGAACAGGGCCGCAATGTCAGGCAATTCCACGGGGCCCTGATCCCCTGACTGTTCAAGCAGCGTACAGAACGAAAGAACCTGTTCCTTCCGGCTCTTGATTTCTTCCCGGTCAAAGAGGGGGGCCTCTTCCCGAATCAGCGCCGCGGCCTCGGCGCTGACGGCGCAGGCAGCGGCGGCCTCCTTAATGCGGTCGAATTCCAGAAGGGCCATAGCTTTTTCACAATGCGGCAAGTTCATCGGAGATCCTTAAAAAACTTTCGTACCGGCCTTCGTGAATTTTTCCCGCGGCCACCGCTTCCATGATTTTACACCCCGGTTCGCTGCGGTGGGAGCAGGAAAGGCCGTAGGTACAAAGACCCGCAAGCCCCGCGAATTCCTTCATATACAGTACCAATTCCTCCGCCTTAATTCCGTCGGGAACCATCCGGCGAATTCCGGGGGTGTCGATAATGTACGTGGGGCTTAGGGCCCCCGCAGGGGCGGGCAGTTCTATAAGCTGTGAAAGGCTTGTGGTGTGGCTTCCCCGGTCGTACTTTTCGTTCAGCGCGCCGGTCTTTGCATGAACCGGGGGGTTCAGCGCGTTAATCAAGCTGGATTTCCCCACCCCGGACTGTCCCAGCAGAATCGAAGTTTTACCCATTCCTAAAAGCCGCAGTCGATCCACGCCCAGGCCCGTCTTTGCCGAAACCCGTAACACCTCGTAGCCTATGCGGCAAAAATCTTCAAGCCGTTCTTCCGTGTCCGGATCTTCCCCCCGGTACAGATCGTATTTATTGCAGATAATCACCGCCTTGATACGGGCAATCTCGGCCTGCACAAGAAGACGGTCGAGGAACCGGGGCCTAAAGGGAGGGGAAAGGGGGCTGGTAACGCAAAACACCGTATCCAGATTTGCCCCCAGGATCTGGGGCCTTTGACCCTTCTGATTAAACCGGGTAAGGAAGTTACGGCGTTTTTCCACCCCCAGGATCCGGCCCCGCCGGGGCTGAAGGGGATCCGTGTCCACCCTGACCCGGTCCCCCGGCGCCAGGGGGTTATAGTAACCCTCTATCTCTTTAAGGATCTTACCCTTGATTCTGCATTCCATCTCCGCGCCGTCCGCGGCGCCGGTTTCCCCGCGGACCGTAAAAATATTTCGGGACCCCCGTACCACCAAAGCCCTAACGCCGTCCATCTTATGAAAAAAGCTTATTAAAGCCGGCTATGGCCTTTTCTTTGGCGCTACGGTCCTTCTGTTCCCCCGGAGAAGCGGAACGCAAACGCGGATCCAGAGAAAACCAGTCGCAAAAATTTCCCCGCTCTTTATCGGACACCGGATCCGCCCCGGGCTCCGAACAGTCCCCCCGGGAACCGGGCAGATAAAACCGGCAGCCGCGGCAGCAACGAAGATCCTTCCCGCAGGAACAGCGGGCGGACCGGCCTATGGGTTCCGGTTCCCTTACGGGTTCCCCGCAATACCAGCACATGGATTATACGCTCCCACGGACATTGTCCATCCTTTTAAAATCCTTTTCAAGACGCCTGTATCCCGGCCTTGTTTTAAAAGAGACCGCAGAACCCCGCCGGTCCGCCGTCCTACCGGGATTTTCGTTTCCACCGGATATAAATTTGCCGGCCCGTGCCGTTTTCCTGGGGTCTTTCTTCAACTTCAAATTGCGGAAGGGTCCGGAATAAATCCGCGAGCTTGCGGAAGCCGTAATTCCGGGGATCGAATTCACTGGACCGGAGGGTGATTTTCTGGCCCACTCCGCCCAGGTAGGCCCAGCCGGAATCGTCGGCCTGATCTTCCACCGTATCCCGCAGCAGGTTGATAAGCCGCCGGTCCCCCTTAAAGTCCCTGCGGGTTTTTATCGCGGGCCGTGTATCATCCTCGTCATCTTCCCTGTCCCTGAGTATCTCGGTGTAGATAAATTTATCGCAGACCGAAACAAAGGCCCGGGGGGTCTTTTTTTCCCCAAAGCCGTAGACTTTACGGCCGCTCTCCCGGATCCGGGAGGCCAGGCGGGTAAAATCTGAATCGCTGGACACAATGCAAAAGCCGTCGAGTTTTTCGCTGTACAGAAGATCCATCGCGTCTATGATCAGCGCCGAATCGGTGGCGTTTTTTCCCGTGGTATAGGAAAATTGCTGTATGGGGTGGATTGCGTAATCCAGCAGCTTGTCCTTCCAGGATCGAAGGTTGCTGCTGGTCCAGTCGCCGTAGATTCGCTTTACGCTGGCCACTCCGTATTTGGCTACCTCCGCCAGAAGGCCTTCGATAATGGGGGCCTGGGTATTATCGGCGTCGATAAGCACCGCCAGCTTGTCCTGTTTAACATCCTCCTGCGAGACAGAAAAGGGTAACAATGGCATAACAGCTCCTTACGGGTATACGAACCCGTTACTCTCCAAAAATAGACTGTTTTATCCGCCGCAAAAGACTAATCTTTCCCAAGGGAATCTTAAGAGGTTCTCCGCCCTCCCGGGGCTGCACGGTCAGAATCATCTCGCCGCCTTTTTTTTCCAGATTCTCCGGAACCCCCAGCAGTTTTTGCTCCCCGTTTCCGGGGATAGTCCAGGTTAACTCTAAAACCTCCCGGGAAACAATGGCCTGCCTGGCGATACCGGCCTTTCCCACATAGTCCAAAGAACGGGCTTCCAGCTTTTCGTAGCGCAGGGAAGGATCCCGCAGCTGTTTTTCGCTGACCACCACCTTCCGTTCTATGCGGCCCTCCATTTCTTCCAGTTCCTGACCGCTTAGCTTTATCTCCCGCAGCAGGGCCCTGAATTGCGCCTTGATCCGTTCCGCCTTTTCCTCCGGCGCCGCCGCTCCCGGCGCCGCAGCTTCCGGCCCCGCCGCCGCTCCCGGCGCCGCCGCTCCCGGCGCCGCAGCAGCTTCCGGCGCCGTCTTTGGCGGCGCCTCCGCCGGGGATTCCAGGGACGGAAAGGATCCGGGCCCCCCGGCGGTTTCCCTCCCCGGCCGGGCCACAATATCCACCCCGGCGCCGTTCAGGGCCGCGACGGCCTCTTCCGCGTCCCCGGAAAGAAGGTACACCCCCGGCGCCAGGGTTCGTTTAATCATAGATGCAATAGGCCCGGTTTGTGCAAGATAGCTCCGCCCCCCTTCCAGGGTAAGCACAAGTCCCTGGACCAGAGAAACTTCCCGGTACCGTTTTTCCCAATCGGTGAGGGTCCATTTAAGGGTATCCTCTACCCGGTTTCCCGAAAGCCGTTCCAATAATTCCCACATCCGGTCCGCCGTATAAGCCCGATCAAAGCCCCGGACCACCGATTCCCGGGAAAGGACAAAGCGGACCGTCGTCCCCATCTCTTCCAGATCGGAAAAGGCCGCCAAATCTATCGCGTCGCCAAAGCTTACTTCGGGATAGAGGATGCATGAAAATCCTGAATCCATCACCATCCGGGGTCCCGGGGCTTTTATATCCGCGGTTTCCGCCGGTCCTTCCGCCGGTCCTTCCGCCGGCTCCTCCGCCGGTCCTTCCGCCGGCTCCTCCGCCGGCTCCTCCGCAGCGGCCTCTTTAAACCGGGGGGAAAGGTAAAGAACCCCGGCCCCCGGTTTAAGGGGAATAAGAAGCCCCGCCATAACCATCGAATGAAGGATCAGGGACGAAGGAGGAAGTTCACCGGCAAAACCCCAGCTTTGTTCCTCTTCCCTGCGCAGCACTTCCAAAAACTTAATAAGCGTGGTTTCCGGAAAAAGCCTTCCGGTTTCTTCCGTGCGGTTTACCAGGGCGTGGATCAACCGGGCGGTGTTTCTAAGGCGCCCCCGGCCGGGATAGACCGCGCCGGGCCGCAGGAACAGGGTGATCCCCGCGGCAAGATATTCAAACCTATGCCGGGAAGACAGGGCCTTAAAGGCTTCAAGCTTTGCTCCGTCCCATTCCAGCCATTCCCCCCGGAGGTTAAAGAGCCCCAGGCTTATACATCCCCCGGTAATTCCTTCTATGTCAAGGTCCGGAAAAAGCCGGGCCCCCTCTTCCAGGATTTTTTTCCGTATGGAAAGCTCCCCGGCCTCTTCGCCCTTTAGGATCTCTTTGCCGCTTAAAAAAGCGCAAAGGGCGGCGAGGATCCGGTCGTCCATGGAAGGCGGCGGAAGGGTAATCCCCCGGGGAACGGGTACAGAGGGAAACAGGATAGAACCGTCCCCGGCCGCGGGGCCTAAAATTTTTTCCAGCCGGGGATTCAGGGCAAGATGCAGTTTGCCCTCGTCCCGAAAGCGGTATAAAATAAGCCGTTCTTCCAGGTTAAGGATCATTCCCTGAAGCTCCGCATAGGAAAATTCCCCCCTAAAGATACATTCCAGTTCCTTCGGCAGGGGTTCTCCCAACAGGGCCACCGCCGCAATGATCCGCCGGTCATTGTCGTCAATGTAGGCGGCTATGATTTCCTGGATTCCGGGGTTGGCCACAAAGAGGGAAAGTTCTTCCAGCAAAGTTTGTTTGTTAAAGGGAGTTTTTACGGCCCCCAGGATGCTTCGCATAAGTTCAAAAAAGGTTTTATCCGGCAGGGTCATGAGGGCGGATTTCCAAAACGACACAGGCCGGAATACCGGAGGGCGCTTCACCGGGGCGCCTTCCTTTTTTCCGGCGGCGCAGAAACGTCCTCCCCGGTTCCGGGCCTGGTTCCGGGAAGATCCATCTGTAACTCTGCCCAGTATTGGATGGAATAATGGTAGCCCTGTTCGGCAAGAAATTTCTGCCTATTGGCGGCGAAGTCTTCTTCTACCGTGGACCGGGAAACAATCGTGTAGAAGTAGGAATTTTTATTTTTTTTGGGCCGCAGGATCCGCCCCAGACGCTGGGCTTCTTCCTGCCGGGAACCGAAGGCGCCGGATATCTGGATCGCCATGGAGGCGTCGGGCAAATCCAGGGCGAAGTTTGCCACCTTGGAAACCACCATGATCCGCAGTTCCCCTTTTTTAAATTCCCGGTAGATTCGCTCCCGCTCCGCGTTGGGGGTTTTTCCCGTTACCAGAGGAACCTGAAGCCGCCGGGCTATAGCTTCAAGCTGGGAAATATACTGGCCTATCACCAAAATATGATCTTCCCGGTGGTTGGCAATTAGTTCTACCGCCGCCTCTTCCTTCCGGGGATTTTCCGCCGCGATACGGTATTTTTCCCGTTTTCCCGCCACCGCATAGGGAACCCTGTGGGAATCGGGAAGATCCAGCCTAACCTCAATGCAAAGGGCCTCGGCGATCCAGCCCTTATGCTCCAGTTCCTTCCAGGGTACATCGTAGCGCTTGGGGCCCACCAGGCTAAACACCGCGTCTTCCGCCCCGTCTTCCCGGACCAGGGTGGCGGTAAGCCCCAAACGCCGCACCGCCTGGAGTTCCGCGGTAACCCTAAAAACCGGAGCGGGTAAAAGGTGCACCTCGTCGTAGATAATCAGCCCCCAGGGATGGCCGCGGAACAGGGAAAAGTGGGGAAAGTTTTCGCCCCTGCCGGGCCGCCAGGTAAGGATCTGGTAGGTGGCGATGGTTACCGGCGCGACGGATTTTGCGCTGCCGCTGTACTCCGCTATCTGTTTCCGGCTCAAGGTAGTCTTGTCCAGCAATTCGTCGATCCACTGGTGAACCGCCGCGACGTTGGCGGATAAAATAAGGGTATTGGTTTTAAGACGGGCCATCACCGCCATGCCCACGATGGTTTTTCCGGATCCACAGGGAAGAACCACCACCCCAAAGCCCGTTCCCGGACCGCCTTGTCCAAGAAAGGCCCGGGCCGCCTCGTTCTGGTAGTCCCGCAGGACAAAGGGCCGCAGGGAAAGTTCCAGGGGCCTGCCGGCCCGGAGCGGCGCCTCGTCCTGTACGGGCCACCCCAGTTTAATAAGCTCCCGCTTAACCGTGCCCCGGTTGGTAAGTTTAAGGCAAAACCCTTCTTTGGTTTTTGTTAGATAATCGGCCAAAACCCTGGCCGCGGCAATTTCCCGCTGCACTTCTTCGCCGCCGGCGCTTAGGATCAGCTCTTCCGTTCCCGGTTTTTCCCGAAGCCGGATCCGCCCATACCGGCCCATGATGTCCGCAAAGCCCTCGCTGATGCTTTCGGGAACCTCGTAACGGCTGTAGCGGTTAAGGACCCGTATCACATCCCGGGGGTTCATACCGGCGCTGGCGGCGTTCCACAGTGAAAGGGGGCTAATACGGTAGGTGTGAATATGTTCCGGCGATTTTTCCAACTCCGCGAAGGGCAGTATGGCCGCCCGGGCATTCTCCGCCTCCGAAGCATGAATATCCAGAAGCAAAGTATGGTCGCTTTGTACGATAAGAGGCTTAGCTGCGTCCATATCCTATTTAGTATAATGAAAAATCCGGGAAATCGCCATAGTACCGGCGATATTACGAAGGCCCTTTCACTATTCTATTGACGTGGATCCGGGTTTTCACTATTATATTCTTACATGCGGCCGTCGTATAACGGCATTACCCTAGCTTCCCAAGCTCGTGACGCGGGTTCGACTCCCGTCGGCCGCTTTTTTGCCATAAGATTCAATGAAGCCCCGGCGGCGCTTATTACCGCCCCCGCAGGCGTACCAATCTGCGGCCCCTTCCCGGCGCAGATTAGGGATCCTTCACAATCATGGTGCCGACGCCTTCATCGGTAAACAGTTCTATTAGCAACGCGTGGGGAAGCCGGCCGTCTATGATGTGGGCCTTGGCGACCCCTCCGTCGATGGCCAGGGCGCAGCAGTCTACCTTGGGAATCATTCCCTTGCTGACGGTTCCGTCTTTTTTAAGTTCCTCCAGGCCGGAACGGGAAACGGTCTTGATAAGGGAATTGTCATCGCGCAGATCCTGCAGGATGCCCCGGACATCGGTCATCAGGATCAGTTTTTCCGCCCCCAGGGCCCAGGCGATCCTGGCCGCAACGGTATCGGCGTTGACGTTAAAGACCCTGCCGGTATCTTCCCCTGTTCCCAGCGCCACGGAGGATACCACGGGAATGGCCCCAATGGAAAGGATGTTTTCCAGGATCTGGGTATTCACCGAAACGATCTCTCCCACCAGACCCAGGTCTTCACCGCCGGGCCGGTACTGCCGGGCCTGCAGCATGGCTCCGTCTATGCCGCAGAGCCCCAGGGCCCGGCCTCCGGCATTCTCGATAAGGGCGGTAATATCCTTGTTAACCTTGCCGCACAGGACCATCTGGACCACTTCCATGGTTTCTTCGCCGGTATAGCGAAGTCCCTGGACAAAGCGGGTCCCCCTTCCCAGGGCGTTAAGCATCCCCTCGATTTCGGGCCCCCCGCCGTGGACCAGGACTATCCGGATCCCCACGTAGTTCATTAGGATTAGATCTTCGATCACCGCCTTTTTAATTTCCCGGTTGATCATCGCATTCCCGCCGTATTTGACCACCAGGGTTTTTCCCCGGAACTCTTTGATATAGGGCAGGGCGTGGATTAACACTTCCGCCCGGTCGTTCATAGGGCGGCTTCCATAACCCTGGCGGATGCGCCCGCCCGCAGGGGGGCAAGCCGGGCTTCAAATTCCTTCATGTGGGGGGCTTCCCCGTGGACCGCCAAGGCTTCCGGGGTTTCCCATTTTTCAATCAGGGTAAGACGGTTTGGGTTAGGGGTTTCCTGGATGGCGATGGGGGATTGATATTCCCGGACAAAGGTGTACTCCACGCAGCCCTTTTCGGCCAGCACCAGGGGGCGCAGTTTTTTAAGCTCCCCAAGGTATTCCTCCATTTTGCCTTCCTTGATCATAAAGCTTACGACCAGATGTACCATGATTTTTCCTCCCTGGACTTGTTACAAATTTAAGAACGGTAATCCCCGTTTATTTTGACATACTCGAAGCTAAGATCACAGCCCCAGGCCGAGGCGCTTCCGGGGCCGGCGCTTCCGGAGCCGGCCCCTTCGGAACCGCCGGAGAAGGACTCCGCCTGTCCGGCGCGCCGTCCATTCAGATCGATAAGGATTTCAATTTCATCCCGGGATAAAATCTTTTTTGCCTCCGCCTCGGAAAAGGGCAGGGACGCGCCGTCCCTGCATACGGGGATCGATCCTTCGGCGCTTTTAAACGAGATCGCCGCCGCGGCGGGATCAAAGGGGATCCCCGCATAGCCCAGGGCGCAGAGGACCCGGCCCCAGTTTGCATCGGCGCCGAAGCAGGCCGCCTTGACCAGGCTGGAGCCGGCCACGGAACGGGCCAGGACCGCGGCGTCCGCCTCCGATGCGGCCCCCGCAACGGTAACGGTTATAAGCCGGGAAGCCCCCTCCCCGTCCCGGGCCATGGCCCGGGCAAGTTTAACGCACAGGGTTTCCAAGGCCCCGGCAAAGACTTCATAGGCTTCCCCTTCGGTTTCTATGGGTTCATTTTCCGCGGCCCCGCCGGCCATGATCAGGACCATGTCGTTGGTGGACATATCCCCGTCCACCGTAAGGCGGTTAAAGGAACGGTCCACGGCCCGGCGCAGGGCCCGGTCCAGCATCGCGGGCGAAAGGGCCGCGTCGGTGGTAATAAGGCAGATCATGGTGGCCATACTGGGATGAATCATCCCCGATCCCTTTGTCATGGCCCCTATGCGGATATCATGGGCCCGCGGCAGCGTACATTGAAGGGCCCCCTGTTTTTTTCTGGTGTCGGTGGTCATAATCGCCTCCAGGGCCGCCAGGGCCCCGTCCGCACCGGTACAGAGGCTTGCCGCCAGTTCGTCCATGGCCGCTTCGATAAGCGGCAGGGGCAGGGGCACGCCGATGACCCCGGTGGAGGCCACGGCGCATTCTTCGGGCCTAAGGGCAAGTTTTTCCGCCCCCAGGGCCGCCATGCGCCGGGCCGCGGCCAGCCCCGTTTCGCCGGTACAGGCGTTGGCGTTTCCCGAATTGGCGATTAGGGCCCGGATCCGGCCCCCGCTTTTTTTTAGGTGTTCCCGGCTTACAATGACGCTCGCCGCCTGCACCCGGTTGCGGGTAAACACCGCCGCGGAACTACAGGGACGGTCCGAATATACCAGGGCCAAATCCCGTTTGGAGGCGCCGGCCTTGATGCCGGCCCGAACGCCCCCGGCTTTAAATCCCCGGGGGGCGCAGATTCCGCCGGGCAGTTCTTTTAGTTTTTCCATGGTTTCCTTATATGGGGCGCATTCCCGAAGCAGGTTCCCCTAAAACAACGCGGGCAGGGCTTCAAGACCCTGGGTTTCTTCAAAACCGCAGACAATGTTCATATTCTGCACCGCCTGTCCTGCGGCGCCCTTTACCATATTGTCGATGGCCGATTCAAGGATCAACACGGCGCCGGTTTGATCCAGATGGACAGAGATATCGCAAAAATTTGACTGCCGCACCCTGCCGGTCGCGGCGCTTAGGCCCGGGGGAAGGATCCGCACAAAGGGCTAGTCCCGGTAAAATTCCGCGTACCATTTCTGCAGGGCCCTTTCTTTTTCCGCCCGCCCCTCTTCATCCCGCCCCTTGGCCGGTTCTTTCGGGCGGGACGGGCCGGGCAATTCGGCGCCGGGAAAACCCGGCGCCGCCGGGGCCCCAAGGGGAATGTAAACCGTGGCAAGGATGCCCCGGTTTAGGGGGCCCAGGTGGGGGGTAAAAACCACCGGTACGGCCTTTCCCGCCATCTTCATAAGATTCCGGCTTATTTCGGGGGTGTGGCGGTGGCCCCCTACCTTGTAGGCGCTTACGGAATCGGAACATTCGGGGAAATGGTAGGCTCTGGCCGGCTCCCTGCCCGCGCCGGTAACTCCCGAAACCGCATCGGCAATAAGCGTAAAATCCGGCGCCAGGACCGGAGGGCACGGGGGGGAAGGCCTTTCCCCGGCAGGGACTGCGCCGTTACCCTCCAGGGCCCGGGGGGGATCCTTCCCCCCCGCCGGATTATACAGCGCTGGATACGAAGCCAGGGAGATCACGGTGGGAAAACAGCCCGGATTCCCGATAATCACCGGCCCCCGGGCGGCCAGGGTTTTTATAAGATCCCGGTTAAGTTCCGGCAGGCCGTAGACCGAACGGTCATGGAGCGCCGGATACCGCCACGGCAGGCCGTACCATGCGGTATAGGTTTCCTGGTCTTTGTCAAAGCGAAAGTCCGCGGAAAGATCTATGTAGGAAATTCCCCGGTCCACGCAGGCCTTGGCATAGGGCTCCCCGGCTCCCGCGGGCAGCGCGCCGAAAACTATGTCGGATCTGCCTATGGTTTCTTCGGGACCCTCCATGGCCCCCGCGCCGAATTTTCCCCGCACCCGGAGGGTTTCAAGAAGATTGGGGTAAAGTTCGTGTATATTCTGCCCCCGGCGGCTTACGGAAGCCAAAACCAGGGCGTCCACCGCCGGATGGGATGAAAGGATCCGGACAAGTTCCACCCCCGCGTATCCTGCGGCGCCGATGATGCCAACGACCATACTCAAGGTGTTACAGAAAAAACCCGCCCTTGTCAATTCCGCCCCGGGTACATGTTTACGGCTGCGGACCCGTGAATTTTCGGCAGATCGGGCTTGCACCCCTTTTCTTCCCGGGGATTTTGGAGTATAGTTCGGGTATGAAAATCCAATTCGGCATCCTGTGGGCCCTTTTGCTGCCGGTTTCATGCGTTTCGGGCCCCATAGATATTCCGGAGGATATGACCCCGGCAAAGATCATCCAAAATGCCCAGAAGGCTACGGACGTTAATAACTACAAGGGGGCCCTGCAGTACTACCAGGCCCTTTTGGAGCGCTACGGCAATGTGGGAGAACACCTTTGTACCGGAGAGTACGAAATTGCCTTTATCAAGTACAAGCAGAAAAAATACGCGGAGGCCAGGCAGGGTTTTGAAAATCTTTTAGCCCTCTATGCCGAACCGGGGGGAGAATCGCTCCCGGCCCAGTTTAGGGTACTTTCGGAAAAGATGCTGTCCCGGCTTGCCGAACAGGGACGCTAGGGGCCTGCTGCGCTTCGTGCATAAAAATCTAAAAAACCGCCGATGGGGCGGTTTTTTACCCTGCAAGCTCCTAGGGTCCGCGTTTTTTAACCAGTACAATTTCCGGCAAACCTGCATCCCCCAAGCCCAGGTTTACCGGCACGGGAAATACAATTTTAAGCCTGTTCCGGCGGTTGTTAATCATTAAAGAATCATCGTTTAAAAACGTTTCCACCGTCTCGACCTGCTGGTAGGTTATGGAATAACCCTGGATTGACATTCCCGGATACATCTCCAGAAATTGGGAAGCCACAAATTCCCAAAGCGCCTCTTTGCTAATGCCCGTTTCTTTAACCTGGGGCAGGGCCGTCAGGTCCGTAAAGAACTGGGTAAAGTCCATCTCCAGCAAAATCGTTGCATCGTCCTTGGTACATATCAGTTTTACCACAAGTTTTAAAAAAGAAGCGGGAATAAGTCCTTCTTGATTCTCGGGGATCTGCAGGTTTTCGGTTCCCTCCCAGGATCCCAGCAGATCGGCGGCGGAATCTACGGTCCGCCAGGACCCGTCCTGGGCGCTCCCGGCGGCGCAGAGACTAAAAAAGAACAGGGCAAAAAAAACCGCCCGCATAATACGGTTTCGGGGAAAATTATATCGCATGGGTACCCTCCCGGTATAATTAAGAGTATTTCACATTCCGAATATTCTGTCAACCACGGGAACGGGCCGCTGTTGCGGATCTGCGGGAAGGGCCGCCCTGCCGGCGCGTCCGCCCCCCCCCCTCTACTGGGGAAGAATAATCGCGTGGACCTTGAGGTTCCGTTCTTCCGCGGCCTGCCGAACGGCGTCCCCGGAAATTTTTCCCCGCTGCCGAAGATGGGGGGGGGCGTCCCCGATAAGGATGATCAGCCTGGATTCCGCCTCCCAGGGGTATTTAAGGACCGCGTCATAGAGCGCCTCGTAAACCGCCTCGGGTATATCCTTTCCCCCCCGGGGAGATATGCCGTCAAGGTTCCGCTGCAATTCATTAATATCCCCGGTAAAAGGAATAATCCTGGTTAGGTATTCCTCGTAATAATCTTTATACAGCGTCAAACCGATGCGGAATCGCGGGGAACCGTTTAAAAATTCCCCAAGCATGGGGGCCAGGCCCTTTTTTATTGCCTCTATATCGTCTTTCATGGAACCGGTGGTATCCAGACAGACAACCAGGTCCAGCGGCTTTCCCCGTTCCGGATCTAAGATGCTCCGGATCTTATCCACCAGATCCGCGGGACCCTGGGAGCGAACCAGTTCGCCCCGGCCCCACGCGCTGATCACGGAAAAACTTTCTTCTGTTTCCCGCATAAAATTAGCCGCCGGGGGGCCCGGCAGGGGCTGTTGGCTTACTTCCAGGGTAAAGGGATTATCCCTAAAGCCGCCCCGGTAATCCCCGTAGGGAAGCGCAAAGGCCCGGATGTTAAGGTAGGTCCCGTCCACCACGTATACTTCCCCGGACCGGGAATTTTCGTATCCGTAGTGCAAGATGTAGGGTATGTAAATATGAAAAGCCGTCCCCAGTTCGGGGTGATGTTCCGGGGTGGAATCTATCAAAGACCAGATTTGGGACGACTTGGGGATAGGCCGTCCGTCCAGCAGCCGGATTTCGTCGCCGTTTACGGGGTTCCATTGGGGGGCCCGGTACGCGTAGTTGGCGGCCCGAAGGGCCGGATCCCTGGTGGATTCGGTAAGCAGGACGGAACCCATCCCCGGCTTCTTGCGGATATAAAGATGAAAACCCCCGTCTGCATGCTGCTCGATGCGTATGTCTTCCGGTGTAATGCCCAGTTCCTGAAAGGATCCATTCTGAGCCGCAAGCAAAAGGGGACAAAAGAGGAAAAAAAGATGAAAAAAACGACGGCCCATCGTTTTAATTATCGGCAGAGTCCAAAGACGGCTAAAGGGCGCCTGGAAAACCATTTTTTCCGGAACCTGTTTGGCCAAAACACCGGGAAGCAAACCGGGGTTTTCGGAACTTCCCTAGATCCAGATCATGATAATGCTTACGGTAAACCACGCGCCCGCCGCGGCGGAGGGAAGATAATACAGTATCCGGTTATGGGCAAAGGCTTCGCGGATCTGGGGTACGCCGGCGAAGACGCCCCCGGTAATCGCCCCCGCCAGGGGACAGATAATAAAGGATAGAACAACCCGTTGAAAGGGATTAAATGTTTTCTGGGTCCAGGGGGAAAAACCAAACAGAAAATAACTTAACGCGGCGCCGGAAACAAAACCGGTAAAAGCGGCGTTAACCGGGGCCATCCAGTTTGCTTCCCTGTTATCCCGGTATAATCCTTCCCTGGCCCAGACCGAAAGACCCGCATAGGCCGGAAGCGAAAGAAGCAGGGCCGATACAGAAAGCTTATCTGGAATTTCCCCGGCAAATTCCTCCCGGCGTTCCCGGCGCAGCCGGGCTTTGACGTCGGACAGGGTCTTCTTGTCCACTGCGGCCGTGAGGATCCTGCGAATTTCCAAGGTACTCTTCAGACGGTCGTCTCTTTTAAGGATCAGGGAAAGGGGAGAATTTCCCGAATCATCCGCTTCGGCGGGATCTATCCCCTCGTTCAAAAAGAGCTGTACCAGTGAAACCGACGGGGCATCATACCGCTCGGCATTTAGATACAAAAGCAGCAGCGTTTCGCCCTGGGGTCCCTTTTTAAGAGGATCCGCCCCCAGTTCAAGCAGGGCCTCTATATATTCCTGCGGCTGGGTAACGCCGTAGTACCATCTTGTTTTCATCGCCGTCCGCATCAGCGGCGTATATCCTTCATTGTCGGGACGATCAAGCCCGGCCCCCGCGGCAAACAGGGCCTGCAGGGTATCTTTAGTATGGGGATAGGCATAGTGAATCAACCCCCTGCCATTCATATCCAGGGCCGCGGCGTCGGCCCCCCGATCCAGCAGCAGCCGGATCATGGGGGCGCTGCGGGCGTTCATCAGGGCGCTGCGGCCCGAGGCGTCCCTGATATTCGGATCCGCCCCCGCCTCAAGCAGGACTTTGGCAAAATCTTCATCGCCGAAGTTCAGGGCCTTCATCAGAAGGGTTTCGCCCTGGCGGTCCTGGATGTTCACGGGAAGACCCTGGCGTATAAAGAGCGGATAGTACGAACGGGCCGGAAAATTTGACAAAACGGCCCCCCCTCCCCGGATCTTACAAAGGCCGACAGGTCCGCCCCCGCGGCAAACAGGGCCGCGGCTTCCTCTTCGCGCCTCGGAACTTCGCATACTTCAGCCAGCACGGAAGAAAGGTAAGCGCTCCGGCTTGTTTTGCCCCCGGTAAAACCGGGACTGTTTTTTTCTTCCCAGTTCAGGATAAACAAAAGGGCCCCGGCTTTGCTGCTCCCCCATCCGGCGGCCCGGAAAAGGGGTGAAATTCCCCGGCGGTCAAGGGTATCAAAGCGGAGCCCCGCATCCGCCAGAAGCTCCAGCAGATCAGCGGCCCCCGAATACATATCCACCGCAAGCCAGGCGGCGGTCCTTCCGTTCTGGTCGGGCCTGTTTGGATCCGCCCCGGCTTTTAAAAGGGCTTTTACCCGGGAAATATTCCCTTCCTGCAGTTCCGCCAGGAGAGCCGCATCCTTTTCTTCCTGTCCTATCCGGTCCGGGTTTTCTGTTTTATCAGGATCTTCCCCCCGATTTAGATTTTCGGCTTGATCCGGATTTTCTATCCGGTCCGGATTTTCTTCGGCAAAAAGAAGAGTTCCAGAACCCAGGACCAGTATGGAGACAATACAAAGGGGGGAAAGCACGAAAAACCTGCGGAATCCTTTCATTGGCCTACCTTTCGTGAACCGGGCTTTACCAGGGGCAGGCCCTGCCTGCACAGTTCGCAGTCCCCGGGGTCCAGGTTTTGCGCGTCCACCCGGCAGGCGGCGTAAAGGGGCCAGGGAACTTCCACCCCCGGGGCCCGGCGGTCCACCACGCAGGCCAGGGCGCTGACAATTCCCCCCCGGGCTTCCAGCACCCCGGCGCATTCGCCGAAGGATTTCCCCGTGGTAATTACGTCCTCGGTAATAAGAATACGGCTTCCCGGTTTTATCTCAAAACCCCGGCGCAATGTCATGATCCCGTCGTCGCCCCGCTCGGTAAAAAAGGCCGGAAGCCCCAGCTGCCGGCCCAGTTCGTAGGCCGCAAGGATCCCCCCTATGGCGGGGCCCGCCAGGGCATCCACGGCAATATTCCCCGCCGCGGCATCGGCCCGGATCCGCTCCGCCACCGGGGCAAGAACCGCGGCGGCCTTTTCGGGGTACTGCAGGAGCCGGGCGCATTGAAAGTACCTGTCCGAATGGCGGCCCGAAGAGAGCAGAAAGTGGCCTTCCAGGAGCGCCCCGGATTCCCGCAAAAGCTCCAGCGCCGGGGAAAGATCCTTGTCCGCCGCGTCCTTCATGACCCCATGGTAAAATCATCCGCCGGCTTTGTCAACGCGGGCGCCGCACGGTAAAGTTAAGCCCCTTTAGGATTGCGAAATACGAAACCACCTGCGAACTGTGGCACGAGGTGTATACCCGGGCAACCGATACTGCCGCCCGGGGTGCGGATGTATACACCATAGCCAACGAGGGCCGTGAGGGGGACGATGGAACCGGCGGCCCCCACCGCGGCAAAAACGGAACCGGTAACGGGTATTAGCTGGCAGGACGCGGTGGCGTGGTGCAACGCGTACAGCGAGATGGACGGGAAAACGCCGGTGTACTACACCGGTACCGGCTATGGCGCGGTACTGCGGATCTCCACCAATGACAGCGCAACCAATACGGCGCCGTGGGGTTCCGGGTGGTTTTACCATAATCCGGCTTCCGCGGGGCGTTACAGCCGGACCCGGAACAGGGCCCCTCCCCCTTCCCCGCCGGGACTTTCCGCGGTAACGGTTCCGCCGTGGGCGTGGACGATCGCGGCGGCAATGGCAAGTCCTATTCCCGCGCCGCCGGTGCTGCGGCTGCGGGATTTGTCGGAACGGTAAAAGCGTTCAAAGATATGGGGAAGATCCTTTTCCGGTATGCCGATGCCCGTATCGGCCACAGTAACGTCCCAGGCCGCGCCGGGAACCTTCGCCCTTGTTATGGCGATGCATATACTGCCCCGGTCTGTGTATTTTACCGCGTTGGAAAGGAGGTTGATAAATACCTGCTTAAGCCGGTCGTAATCGGCGGTAACGAAGCTTTCCGCCAGGTCCAGACGCAGGCCAATTCCCTTTTCCCGGGCCCCGGGGGCAAACTGTTCCGCCGCGGCCCGTACCAGCCCCGCAAGATCAAAAGTGGTTTTGTTAAGGGGCGCCGGTTCCGGCAAAGACCCCTCAAGGCTTGCAAGGATATTTAGATCCGCCACCAGAGCGCTAAGCCGTATTATTTCTTCGTAGCAGCTTTCAAGGCGTTCCCGGTCCGGCGTATACACCCCGTCAATCATGGCCTCCATGTTTCCCTGCAGACAGGTAAGGGGGGTCCGCAATTCGTGGGCAAGGTCGGCGATAAGCCGCCTTTGGCGCCGTTCCCCTTCCTCCAGTTCCCGGGCTAGTTCGTTGATGGACCGGGAAAGGTCCCGTAGTTCCCGGGTCTTATACCGGTCGTTTATTCTAATCACAAGCCCCCCGGGATCCGTTCCGGCCGGAGGGGGGCCGGGAACCACCGGGATGCTGTGGACCTGGGCTATCCGCCGGGCCGCTTCCCCGGCCTTCCGGACCGGCTTTGCGATGCTCCGGGAAAGGGGTACGGAAATACCGGCCCCCAGGAGGGCAAGGACAACGCCGGCAATTAAAAGGAGCCTGTGGAGGGATTGTAAAAACCGGGTTTCCGTTTCGCTGTAAAAAAACGGACCGTAGGTTTCTATGACCACCGTTCCCACGGTTCTGTTATTGTACAGCACCGGACGCCGCTGTTTTTCTATGCCCCCCCGAAGCCGGAAATCCTGCTCCATCCGGAAGGCGATGTCGTTTATTACTTCCACGCACTGTTCCATATCGCAGGATCGGGCGTCCCATACCGGCTCCCCCCGCCGGTCTTCCACGGTAACGATGTACCCCTCGTGGACAAAGTGCATTCCCAGGGCCTCCACCCCGGGGCCGTTAAAATTCCGGATCAGGGGATTGTACAGTTCCCCCATGACCCAGACTATTTCGTCGCTCTTTCTGCTGATGTTTTCTTTTATCAACGCGTTAAAGGTTACGGAGGTAAAAAAATTAATTGCCAGGCTTAGGCCGCCCAGGGCCGCGGCGATAAACAGGGCGTAGGTAAGGGCCAGACGCTTTTGAAGGCTGACGGTAAAATAAAATTTCATACATACACCATAGACTTCGGCTTAGCGGCAGACAAGCGGAATTCGGACTTCTGCGAAGCCGGCAAAATTGTCAAGGAGTCCGGGGGCACAGCCGGTACCCCATGCCGTAGACGGTAAGAATATACCTGGGGGTCTTTGGATCGTCCCCCAGCTTTGCCCGGAGCTTTTTTATGTGGGTGTCCACGGAACGGTCAAAGCCGTCGTAATCGTCCCCCTTAACGGCCTCGAGGATCTCTTCCCGGGTAAAAATTTTTGTCTGCGCCGACATAAGCAGGGTAAGGATACGGTACTCATCCCGGGTTAAATTAAGGGGCTCTCCGTTCCGGCTTATAAGATGTTTTTCCGCGTCGGCCCTTAGATCCCGGTACGAAAGAAAGGGCGCCTCCCCCTGTTTGCCGCCGCCCCTTCGCAACGCGGCCCGGACCCGGGCCATAAGCTGCCGGGGGCTGAAGGGTTTTGTCACATAATCATCCGCGCCGACGCTAAGGCCGCGGACGATACTTTCTTCGTCCACCTTCGCGGTGATCATGATGATGGGAACATCCGACACCTGCCGGATCCGCCGGCAGAATTCTTCCCCCGAAAAATCGGGCAGCATCAGATCCAGGAGTATTAAAGAAACCGGATTCGGCGAATGCCGGCTCTTCGCGAAGAGTTCCATCCCTTCCCTGCCGGTGCGGGCGCAAAAAACGGCGTATCCGTTTATTTCCAGGTAGGATCGCAGCAGTTCAAGGATCTTTACCTCGTCGTCTATCACCAAAACCGGCTGGGCGTCCATGGATCTATTATACATAGACCAAACTATTTATACAGCGTATTCGGCAGCGAATGTTCCGGGCGGGGGCCCCCGGTCCCTCCGCGTGGTTTTGCCGCGCCGCGTAGACCGCAGCCCCCCCCCCCTTGACGCGGGAATAGTTTTTGGATGTATATGTATATTAAGAAGAAAAAATCACACCGCCCGGAGGGGGCTCCTATGAAATTCCGGCGATATATGGTATGGCGCGTATGCGTCCTGGGGCTGCTTGTGGCGGCCCCCGCGGCTTTTTTTATAAACGGCGCCGTCCACAGGGCCCCGGGGGATAATCCGGCGGCCCATTCCCCGCCCCCCGGGACGGAGGGGGTCCTGGAAATTCCGGCAAGCCTTGAAGGGCCGGAAATTCCGGCGGTGTACTTTACCCGCCGGATCAGCCCCGCAGGTCTTGCCGCGGTGTACGAAGCCCTGGGCCGTAAAGTTACCGGCAAGGTCGCGGTAAAGATCAGCACCGGCGAGCCCGGGGGGCATCACTTCCTGGACCCGAATCTTATTAAAGACCTGGTTAGGTCGGTAAACGGCGTCATTGTAGAAAGTAATACCGCGTACGGCGGCCGGCGGTCCAGTACGGCCATGCACCGGCAAGTAGCCGTAGACCACGGCTTTGCCGCCATCGCCGCCGTGGATATTCTGGACGAAGAAGGATCCCTCAGTCTGCCCTTTCCCCGGGGAAAGAACATTACCGAAGATTTTGTGGGGTCCCATTTTAGCAATTACGATTCGTACCTGGTCCTTTCCCATTTTAAAGGCCACGCCATGGGCGGTTTTGGCGGCGCCCTTAAAAACATATCCATAGGCATCGCGTCATCCGAAGGAAAGGCCTGGATACATTCGGGGGGAAAGAGCAAAACCAGGCCCTGGGGAGGGGACCAGGACGCCTTTCTTGAGTCCATGGCAGAGGCCGCGGGGGCAGTGATGGAGAGCAGGGAAGGCCGGATCGTATACATCAACGTGATGAACCACCTTTCCATTGACTGTGACTGCAACAGCAACCCCGCTCCCCCCGAAATGGACGATATTGGAATTCTTGCCTCCCTGGATCCGGTGGCCCTGGACAGGGCCTGCGTTGATCAAATATACGGGTCCGACACCCGGCGAAGCGCATCCCTTAGGCAGCGCATTGAATCCCGGAACGGCGTTCACACCCTGGATCACGCAGAGGCCCTTGGACTTGGCAGTCAGCAGTACAAGCTTGTTACGATCAATTAATAACGTAAGAAAAGGGCTGGCCGGGAAGAAACAAACTTTCCGGACAGCCCCGTTTTTATACACCATAGATTCTGGTTTGCCAGGCAAGGACTTTGCCTTACAAACAATTACAATCGGAATTCCCCGGCAATTTTAAATTGCCAGGGAATAGTATTCCGTTAGGGGCGTATGTTTTGAACAAAAAAATCAATTTCTTTATTATTATCGGCGCCGGTAATCTTATCAACGCGCTGGTTGTGTTTGCCCTTTTGTATTTATTCCGGGATCCCCAGGTTTCCGCGGCCGCCATGCCGCGGCGGGCGGGGCTTCCGGGGCTGGCCTTTGTCCTTCTGTCCACCCTGATCATGGGAATAAGCAGCCGGCTGTTTGGTTCCGCCCGGTTCAAGACCGCCGGAGGGGCCTATGACGGGGTCCTGAAAAAGATCGGCGCCGTGCCCCTTAAGATGATCGCCCTCCTGGCGGTCCTCGAAAACGCCCTTTTGGCGGTCCTCTTTGCGCAGGGTCCTTCCATTGGAATCCTTCCGGAAATGGGGCCCACCCTGTACCTCGTCTGTTTGTCCCTGGGGCTGCTGGTGGGGACCTTTGTCTATGTCCTCACCGACCGGCTGGTGTCAAAGACCCTGATCGCCGCCGCCCTCTCCAAATATCCCCGGAATTTGCGGGAGGGGCGGCAGAGTATCAAGATGCTGATCATCCCCCTGGCCATAACCGTTATCTCCATCCTCTACAGCCTTTCCTCCGTTTTCCTGATCCTCATCAGAGGGGGGGGCAGCTTCCAAAATTTAGACGGGGGAGACCGGGCCGTCCTGTCGGGCCTTATCGCCTTTTTGGTGCTCTTCGTATTTGTCCTGGCCCTGACCCTAAAAAAAAGCACCTCCGCCCTCTTTGATTCGGTAATTGAACAGCTTGAAAATTTGTCCTCCGCCAAAAAAAATCTAACCCGGCGGATCTCCATTTGCTCCGTGGACGAGGTGGGGACCATCGCGGGGATGGTCAACAGTTTTTGCGAAAATATGGGGGCCGGGATGCGGGACATCAAGACCGGCCAGGGGGATCTGTCCGCGTCGGGCCTTAAACTGGAGGAACACGCCGCCGGCATGGCTTTATCCCTGGGCCGTATTTCCGACGCGGTGGAACAGGTGCGGACACGAAGCGAAGATCAGACGCGCAGCGTCACGGAATCTTCCGCGGCGGTACAAGAGATCGCCAAAAATATCGAATCCCTGGATAACTCCATCAGAACCCAGGCGGCCAGCGTGAGCGAGGCTTCCGCGGCGGTGGAAGAAATGATCGGAAACATTACGTCCATCGGCGCCGTGACGGAAAAAATGGCCCTCCAGTTTAAGACCGTGGGCGACGCCGCGGCCGCAGGAAGCGCCATACAACAGGAAAGCGGCGCTAAAATCAACGAAATTGTGGGGCAGTCCCAGGCCCTGCAGGAGGCGAACCGGATCATCTCCACCATTGCCGCCCAGACCAACCTCCTGGCCATGAACGCCGCTATTGAAGCGGCCCACGCGGGGGACGCGGGCCGGGGATTTTCCGTGGTGGCCGACGAAATACGAAAGCTGGCGGAAAATTCTTCCGCCGAATCCCGGAAGATCAGCGTCGAACTAAAACAAATCGTGGAAACCATTACCCATATCGTCAAGAACGCCAAGGCTTCCGAGGAATCCTTTAGCCAGGTCGCCGTCAAGGTGGACGAAACCGGCGGGCTCGTGCAGGAGGTAAATAACGCCGTCCGGGAACAGAAGGAAGGGGCCGTTCAGGTTATGGAGGCCCTGAAGGTGATGAACGACGTTACCGCCGAAGTAAGCACCGGTTCCAAAGAAATGCGGGAGGGCAACGAATCCATGCTTAAGGAGATCGGCGCCCTGCAAGACCAGTCCCGGGAAATAGCAGGCAGCATTTCCCAAATGGCCGAAGATATACAAACCGTCAACACCGGGGCCCAGGAAATTTCCCGGCTCGCCTTGACCAATCAGGCGGCGATTACGTCAATTTCCCAAATTGTAGACAGCTTTGAGGTGTAGGAGCAGAGCCGGCGGGGCGGCGGAAGGTCCGCGGGGGATCACATCAGCGGGGCAAAGATCCGCAGCACATCGGGGATAATTTTTTGGAACACATTCCGGGTGCATTCTTCCAAGGTAACTTCGTGGGAGACGGGGACGGTGTTAAGAAAATCTTTTTTTACCGCCCCGACGGCCCGGCTCCCGTAAAGCAGGACGCCGCATTCAAAATGCAGGTAGAGGCTGCGGAAATCCAGATTGGTGGTGCCCACGGTGGCCACCCGGTCGTCGGATACAAAGGTCTTGGTATGGTTAAAGCCGGAGCTGTATTCGTAGACCCTGACCCCCGCGGCCACCAGTTGCCGGTAATATGACCGGGAGCAGATCGCCACCATCCACTTGTCCCAACGGTGGGGGGTGATGATCCGCACATCCACCCCGCTTTTTGCCGCCAGGGTCAGGGCGGAAAGCAGATTGTCGTCCACCACCAGGTAGGGGGTGTTGATGTACACATACTTCCGGGCGCTGTTGATAATCTGAATATACACGTGTTCCCCCACATTTTCATCATCCACGGGGCTGTCCGCGTAGGGTTGGATAAAGCCGTCGGACTCCGCCGGGCAGAGCCCGTTCCGCCACGGGTAAAAATTTCCGTAGGCGTCAAAGTCTTTCCGCCTTAGGTTCCACATCTGGAGGAAGATTAGGGTTAGGGACCAGGCCGCTTCCCCGGTGATTAAAATGGCCGCGTCTTTCCAGTGGCCAAAGCGTTCAACGGCGTTGATGTATTCATCCGCCAGGTTTATGCCCCCGGTAAAGGCCGTTTTGCCGTCAATGGAAATAATCTTCCGGTGATCCCGGTTGTTCTGGAGGGATGAAAAGATAGGCCTAAAGGGATTAAAAACCAGACACCTAATTCCCCGCCGTTCCAAAAGCCGGGAAAAATCGGGGGGCAGGGACATAAAGCAGCCCAGGTCATCGTAGATAATCCGGACATCAAGCCCCGCCTGGGCCTTCTTTTCCATAACCGCCAGTATCGGGTCCAGCATCACCCCCTCCCGGAGGATAAAAAATTCCATAAAAATATACCGCTCCGCCTTTTCCAGCTCTTCCAGGAGCCGGGGAAAGAAAGCCTCCCCGGAAGGAAAATACTCGGCCCCGGTGCGGGTATAGACGGGAAAGCCCGCGTATTCCTGGAGGTAATGGGCCTGGGTAAAATGCTCCGGCAGGGAGGCGGCCAGCACGGGGAGGCTGTCGCCGGCGAGGGAAAAAAACGGCCTGGTCTGATCGATGGTCTGGTTGATATACCGCTTTAGCTTTCGAGGGTTGGACTGGAAGAAAAAAATGACGTACATAAGCCCCCCAAAGATGGGGAACATCATGATAAGGAAAATCCAGGTAAGCTTGTAGGCGGCCTTTTCTCTTTTGTTAAGCACGTGGATCGATACGATGATGCTTAACACACTAAGGCCCCAGTTGATGTAGTGAAAGGACATACTGGAACCGATGATAAGAAAAATAAGAAAGCAGATTTGAAAGAAGAGGGTGAAGATGACAAAGGCCCTTCGCTTAAAGACCGCCCAGCCAAACTTTTTTTTCACGCCCGCTTTTACCCTTTTTTACAGCTTCCGCCCAGCCTGAAGCGTAACGCCCAGCCCTGCAGCCCTTGTACGGAGCGGTTAAGGCCGCGCCGTGCAGGGCAAACGGCAAAATCCCCATGACGGTGTTTACCGCAGCCGCATTAAAAAGAATAGCGCCGTCATGGTCAAGTCTAACACAAATCAGAAAAAATGCCATACCCCTGCCCCCCGGCGGGGACGGCATCCCCCTAACGGGATAAAGTCCGGGGCCGCCTTTTCCCGGCAGTTTAGTTTATAGCGGCTTCCCGCTTAATCCGGGAACTACTGCATACCTCGGGCGTACCGGCGGGCGTACCGGCGGACGTGCCGGCGGACGTGCCGGCGGTTTTTCAAATTTTTTAAAAAAATCATAATTTTAACACAATTGGATCGTATACTCCGCAGTATGGACAGCGCCATAAAGTCAAGTTCGTTCCGAATAGGCGGCATGACCTGCATACACTGCCAAACCCGGATTGAACGGAAGCTAAAAAGCACCGTGGGGGTCCAGGACGCCGCGGTAAACTTCAGCACCGGGGCGGCTGCGGTTACCTGGAACGCTTCGGTAGTAACGTTTCACGAAATAAAAGCGGTCATAGAACAACTGGACTACCGGGTATTAGACGGCAGGGACGGCCCGCCGCTTAAAAAGATCATCGCGACGGTGGTAATAATCATTTCTCTGTATGTACTGTTAAGGGGCCTGGGCTTAAGCACCCTTAGTTCGGCCTTTCCTCTGGCAGAGGCCGGCATGGGTTACGGCATGCTCCTGGTCATCGGCCTTATCACCTCGGTACACTGTGTCGCCATGTGCGGCGGCATCAATCTTTCCCAATGTATACCCTTCGCCGCGGCCGCGCCGCAGGAAGAACAACCCTGGAAGGTACTGCTTCCTTCCATCCTCTACAATGGCGGACGGGTTATCTCGTATACCGCCGTGGGCGCTATCGCCGGATCCATAGGCTCCGTGGTCAGCATAGGGGGACGGTTTCAGGGCGTCCTACAGTTAATCGCCGGGCTTATTATGGTTATCATGGGGATCAATATGCTTGATATATTCCCGGCCCTCCGCCGTTTTAACCTGAGCATGCCGAAGATCTTTACAAAAAAAATTGACGGGCAAAGGGGCGGGGGCAAAAATCCTCTCATCATCGGCCTCTTAAACGGCCTTATGCCCTGCGGCCCCTTACAGGCCATGCAGTTATACGCGCTTTCCACGGGAAGCCCCGCGGCCGGAGGGATCTCGATGTTCCTCTTTAGCATGGGCACGGTTCCCCTGATCTTCGGCGTCGGCGCCTTAAGTTCAATGGCGGGCAAAAAATTTACCCGCCGGGCGATGAAAGTAGGAGCGGTGCTGGTAACGGTAATGGGCATGACCATGTTCAGCTACGGATGGGGACTTTCGGGGTTCAGCCTTAATTTTACCCCCCGGGCCCCGGCGCTAAAAACAGGCGCCGGGGAGGAAGGCGCTTTCGAGCCCATAATCGAAGACGGCGTACAGATTGTCAATTCCACATTAGCCTCCGGATCTTACCCGGCGATCACCGTCCAGGCGGGCGTTCCGGTCCGGTGGACCATCACCGCCCCCCAGGGAAGCATTAACGGCTGTAACAACCGGATGATAATCCGGGAATATAAAATCGAACACCGCTTCCGGCCCGGAGAGAACGTGATCGAATTCATGCCGGAAAAAACAGGCCGGTTCTCTTACTCGTGCTGGATGGGGATGATCCGCAGCTCCATTACCGTGGTAGAAGAGGGGCGGGGCCTGGCGGGCGCGGACGATCCAAGCCTGGACCCCGTATCCGCCGGCGCAGCCATTCCCACGGACAAGCTTGTGGCGGCCGAAATTCAAAGCGCGGGACAAGACGGCTTTCCCTACCAGACCGTAAGCATCAATCTTCGTGATGACGGCATGGACCCGGCGATTGTCGTGTTGCAGCGCAATATGCCCGCTCTGCTGACCATCACCAACGATTCCCTTGATCCGGGAAACAGCCGCCTTATCTTCCCGGCCTATTACACACAGTTGGATCTGGAACAGGGGGACAACCTTATTCAGTTAATGCCCGCCGAAACATTTGATTTTTCCACCGGCGATAATGTATTCTACGGTTATGTAAAGGTGGTGGACGATTTAGACAATGTGGATATGGAGGCGATAAAGACGGAAGCCGGAAACTTTGAAACCCAAATTTACCCGGACGCCTATTTTGAAGCGGCCGCCGCCGGGCCGGGCGGATGCTGCGCCGGCAGACCCGGGGAATAAACCTCCCCGACCCAGGCTCCCCCGCGCAAGCGGGTTCTTGGGTATTGACCTATCCCTAAGCGTTGCCATAGCTGCGAGGAGGCTTAACGATGGAAAACGTGATCGCCGTTTTGGGCGGTATTTTTACGAAAACGAAAAAACACAAAGCCCTGGTTTTACGGGCGCTCTTGCCGGTAATGGGGTTTGCCCTTTTAGGGCAAAGGGCGGAGCAAAACGTGCTAAAACCCGTTATCGCCGACCGGGATTTGGTTATCCGGATTTCCGAAGTAACGGAAAACGCCGTCTTCTACCCGGTGGACATCGAGGGAACCAGGATTGAAGTATTGGCGGTCCGGGCCCCGGACGGTACTATCCGCACGGCCTTTAACACCTGCAAGATATGCTACAACTCGGGCCGGGGCTTTTACAAACAGCAGGGGACGGTGCTGGTATGCCAGAACTGCGGCACCCGGTTCCGGATGAGCCAGGTGGGGCTGCGGGCCGGGGGCTGTAATCCCGTACCGATATTCCCGGAAAATAAAACGGTAACGGACGCCACCATTACCATTTCAAAAGAATTTTTGAAGAAAGAAAAAATCATCTTTGCCCGGTGGCGGCGTAGTTAATAGTAATTAGCGGCTGTCCATAATGCAGACACATTATGGACGCGGACCGTAGGTCCGCGGCTGTCTTAAAACAGGCATTGGCGTACCGTTTTGGTACAAACCGGGCGCACATGCATCGGACTAAAGTCCGCGGTCTGTCTATAAAGTCGCAAACGTAGTTTGCGTGCAAACGTGGTTTGCGTGCAAACATAATTTGTGCGCAAAGGTAGTTTGTGCACCGGCTTTGTGGACAGACACTAATTAGGAGCAACCATGCAAAGCGAAACACTGCGTATCGAAGGCATGACCTGCGCGGCCTGCTCGGCCCGGGTAGAAAAGGTCCTGGGCAGGCTGGAGGGCGTTGCCAGCGCCTCGGTGAACCTTGCCACGGAAAAAGCCACGGTGGTATACGATCCCCTCAAGGTGCGAATTTCCGCCCTTCAAGAAGCCGTTGAGAAGGCGGGGTACAAGGCCCTGGGCCTTTCCAAAAAGGGAACGGTGGACGAAGACAAACTCCGCAAGGAGAAGGAAATCAAAACCCTCTGGACAAAATTTACCGTCGCCGCCGCCCTGGGAATTCCTTTGCTTTACATCGCTATGGCGCCGATGATAAAGGCGTTCTCCCTGCCGTTCCCCAAGGCCTTAGCCCCCATGAATTTTCCCCTGATCTACGCGCTGGTGGAATTACTGCTGGTTATTCCCATTATTATCGCGGGGGGCCAGTTTTACATTGTGGGCTTTAAAAACCTGTTTCGGCGCAGCCCCAACATGGACAGTCTTATCGCCGTGGGCACCACCGCGGCGATTGCTTACAGCGTTTACAATATATTTGAAATCGCCAACGGCAATTTTAACGCCGTCGACGCGCTGTACTTTGAGACCGCCGGGGTGATTATCGCCCTTATCCTGCTAGGCAAATCCCTGGAAGCCCTGTCCAAAGGCCGCACCAGCGAAGCGATT
>JAITKV010000049.1 GCA_031278215.1 Spirochaetaceae bacterium | reverse complement strand
GAAAAAATCGGCTATGTTCCCCAGGGGCAAAGCCTCCTTTCAAATTTTACCGTTTTCGACAATGTGTGTATTCCCTGGGCTTTGTTCAAGCGCGAAGGGGATGTGGAGGGCCGGGCCTTTATCCTGCTGGAAAAAGTAGGGATAAGCCATCTTGCGGCATCGTACCCCAGGGAACTTTCCGGCGGGGAGATGCGGCGGGTTTCCATTGCCCGCGCCCTTATCAACGAACCCCGGCTCCTCATTGCCGACGAACCCACCGGAGATCTTGACGCCCGGACCACCGAGGAGATCATGGGCCTGTTCAGCCGCATTGCCCGGGAAGGAACCGCGGTACTTATCGTTACCCACGAACTTGACACCCTTAACTACGGACATAAAACCTATTCGATGGATGCGGGAAATCTGCTGCCCCGCAGCGCCTAAAATCCGCAGGCCCATGGAAGGCGGCGCCGGCCTTGAAAATCAAATCGGACACAAAACGGATTCGTGTGATGAAAAGGAATCCGCGTTTACCGGCATAGTCAAGCGGTATTACGAAAAAATATTCAAATTCTGCTGTTATGCCCTGGGCGGCAACAGGAGTTTTGCCGAAGACTGTACCCAGGATATTTTTCTTATCCTCTACGAAAGTATGGCAAAACTCAAGGATTATGACAAAATCGGCGGCTGGCTCTATAAAACCGCGGACCACATTTCCAAACAGTACGCCGCCTCCCTGCGGAGGGAGCGCAAAATAGCCGCCGCGCCCTTTGTGGATTCCGGGGATGCAGAATCGCCCGAGAACCGGATCGCCTCGAAGAATATACGGAGCGAAGAAGACCGGATCGCCGAAGAAAAGGCCATAGACCGGGCCGCCTGCGAAATTCATAAACGCCTTAAACCCTTTGACCGGCAAGTTTTGGAACTTGTTTTTCAAAAAAAATATCCCCTTAAAAAAGCGGCGGCCCGGCTTCACATAAGCCTTAGCGCCGTAAAGTCGCGGGCCAGCAGGCTGCGGCAAAAAATAAGCGCCCTGGCCCGGAAATTGCTGGCCGATTGGGGATAATGCAACTTTTTGCGAAACCGGCGAGTATACTATGGAGACTAATGATGGAACGGAACCGGAAAACTCTTATCGAAGAAGTAAAATCGGAACTGAAAAAGGATGCCGCCGCCATTGACGCCGGTTTTATTGACCGCCGGATAGACGAGTTATACGTCCTGGACGGCCTGGCCCCGCCGGAACTTGACGCTGAACAGCTCCGCGCCGCCGCCCGGACCGTCCGGGCCCGGGCCGCCTGGAAGCGCCGGAATACGCTTGCGGCAGGGGCCTTAAAACGCCGGCTTGTCCGCGGGCTTACCCGCGGGGCGGCGGCGGCCTGCGGCGCGTTCCTGGTTTTCTTTTTCGTCAACCATATAACCGCGCTGGCGACCGGCGCCTGCCTCCCCTCCCGGGCGGGTATAACAGTTTGCTGCGGGACAAAATTCTGCCCCTGCGATACGGACAACATAAAGGAGCCGCCCCCGGATGAAAAAAATGCAACCTTCTTCGATTTTTTAGAGTAAATATACGGGATTAATAAGACAATCCCCGCCGGGTTGTCAAACAAATGTCTGTGAGGAACAACAGTATGAAAAACCGTATCATTTCAGGCGGCGCCGTGATCATCTTCGGGCTGCTTATCGCTTTGGGGCCCCAATTCCTGTTCAAGGTGTGCCCGGTTGCGGGAGACATGTTTATGAAGTGCCACTGGTCGGCACAGGCTGAAATCGGCGCGGGGGCCCTAATCGCCGCCCTGGGTATGGGCCTTATCATTTTTGCGGATCCTAAAATACGGCTGGGGTTGACCCTCGGGATTTTTCTTTCCGGCGTCCTTGCTTTGCTGATCCCCCACGCCCTTATCGGCGGCTGCGCTATGCATTCCATGCCCTGCCGTAAAATTGCTTTTCCGGCGATTACCGTTACCGGTATTCTGCTGCTGGTAACAATGGCGCTTAACGCGGCGTACCTTGCAAGACTTGCGGCCCGCGTTTATTCGTCTTCCACGGGGCCGGTAAAGAACTGCAAAAGCTGAACAAAATAGTATATCCGTTTGTAGTCTTCGGTAATGCGCCTCCCCAGAGATTCTTCGGAGGCCGTTTCCAGTTCCCTCCAGTTCATAATAAGTTCCGGGGGTTTTTTTTGCATGTCCTCCAGAAGGGTTTTAAAGTTTCGGCCTATGGCAATAAGGTTTGCAGAGGCGGTGTTGATCATCCGCTGGGCGGTGTTGTTTACCGTCTTAAGGATAATCCGAATGTACTTGCCCTGGCCCTTGTCCCGGTCTACCTTGAGCAGGGCCTGCTTAAGCCGGGCGCCGTGTTCCCCTTTGTCCGCCAGGGAATCGTCAAAGGCCACAAGCTGTTCCGAAAGCCCCATAAGTTCGTGAAAGGCGTCGGATACCGGCTGGGACAGCACCTTGGTGGTCCACTGGCCCCGGATTAAAAGCAAATCGCAGAGTTCCCGAATTTCCTTCTTAAAAAAATCCAGCAAAAAAGCCTTTAGATAGTTTAGGGCGGCCGCCTTGGTAAAGCCGTCAAAATTTTTTTTAAGAAAAATTTCATTCCCCTTGTTGGTATAGTTGGTAAGCCGTTCCACATCGGCGGATCCAAATATTCCCTTTGCCAATTGATCGATCTGGGCGGAGCGCTTGTCGTTTTGGATCCTGTTAAGGACCCCCTCTATTTCTGCCTTCTTAGCATCCAGCACCATATCGGCGATCCGTTCGTCGGAAAGCCGGGGTATGGACTGCCACAGGGGATCCTGAAGGATATGCTGGACGATAAGTTCAAATATCCGGGTGCGGCTTATATCTTTTAAAATCCGGATCACCTTTGCCCAATGGTCGGGGTTAACCACGTCCATTCCTTCTTTGTAAAGTTTAAGTACCCCCAGGGCGGTTTTCCAGTCCCGATCTATTTCTACCGCGGCGGAATATTCCATAAAGTCTTTGAGTTCTCCACTCAACTCCGCCGCCCGCACCGGCTGAAACCGGGGCTGGCGGCTAAAGTTCCGTTCACCGGCGCCGGGATCAAACTTTTTTATAAGAAAGAAAAAATCAAAGCTCACAAAGCCCACAAGGGCCATGATGGCGTTATAGCAATTATCAATACTGCTAACCCTGGCGTTGTCAAAGGCCGCCACAAAGGCAGAAAGATCCCGTTTAACCGCCGCGGACAGATCCTTTACCGGCATGGTCTTGGCCTTCTCCTCAACTCCCTGGGCATTTAACTGTTCCTGCAGGGCCTTAAGTTCCTTGTCCAGAAAAAAATCCACCACGATCTGTCTAAGCTGCTCGGATTTAGCGGCATGCTGAAGAAAAACCTGCGCGGGGGAAATAATTTTATAGATGTCGTAAAAAAACTTTGCGCAGGCCGGTTCCAGCTCTTCGTTTTTGGCCCTGTAGAATTTGCCGTATTTATTCTGGGACAGATCTTTAACAATTTGCCGGATGCGTTTTTTTTTGGCCGCCTCGGGATCGCTTCCCCCGGAGAACGCAGCAATTATGCTATCCAAGAAACCCATAAGCTTATTATCCTAATGAAACAATACACCATAGACTTGAGTTTGTCAGGTACTGAATTGACCAATCCGCCAGCGGACAAACACTTTCAAATTGCCGGTAAAATCCGACTAGGCGCGGATCATGTCTTTACCATTCGGGCAAGTTCACGACCCCGCCCTTCCAGTACGACCAGTTCCTGTTCCGTGGGCGCTCCGGCCCATTCCATGGAGGGAACGCTTTCCCACCGAAGGGCCTCAATGGCGGCTTCGTATTCCTTCTTGGCCCCCCCGGTCCAGCCCCAGGAGCCGATGCGGAATACTGTTTTGCCAAAGATATGCTTGCGCCTGAAGATGTCCAGCACGTATGCCATGGGGGGGAACATCGCGTATTCATAGGTGGGCATGGCCAGCACCAGGGCGGAAGATTTAAAGGCGTCCGCCAGGGAATAGGACACATCCTCGTTGGGGATCCGGTGAATGTGGCAGGGTACTCCCTCGGCTTCTATGCCCCGGATAACCGCCTCGGCGCCCAGCCAGGTATTACCGTACATGGATCCCCAGATGACGGTAATTTCTTTTTCGGCGGCGCCCCTGGAATACTCTATGTAGGTACGGTACCGGTCTAGGATGGTTTGGGGATGCTTCCGCCAAACAATTCCATGGCTTGGGGCCACGCAGGCAAGGTCCAGGGAGGAGATTTTGTTGATACCCCGTTCCACAAACGTAGAAAAGGATGAAACAATACTGGCATAGTACCGCAGGCCTTCGGCTTCGTAAAAGGCATGTTCTTTGGGGCTGAATTCATCGTCAAAGACCCTGTCTCCCAGGGCCCCAAAGGAACCGAAGGCGTCGCAGGAAAAGAGGGTCCCCGACTGCGGCTCCCAGGTCATCATGGTTTCGGGCCAGTGGATGTTCGGGGTCTCAAAAAAGACGAGTTCCAGCCCCCCCAGGTCCAGCTTTTCTCCGTCCGCAACCACCCGCAGCCCTTCTTCTTCTTTATAAAACGTTTTTACCAGGTTAATGCCCTTGGCGGTAGAAATAATTTCTGCCCGGGGGTTGATCCTGCGGAATTCCCGAAGCCAGCCGGTATGATCCGGTTCCAGGTGGTTTAAAATTAGGTAGTCTATCTTGTCAAAACCGGTCCCCGCAGAGGCCAGCGCTTCTTCCAACTGCCTGGGGGCTTCGGACCAATCCCTGATAAGGTCTATCAGGGCGGTTTTTTTACCTTGTACCAGGTAACAATTAAGAGAAACCCCCCGGGGGATGGGCCAGATTCCCTCAAACAGATCGGCGCATTCAATGTTGGCATAAACACAAACAATTGAATCGGCTATTTTATGCGCTTTCATAGGAGAATATAGCTTTAGGGGCCCCTCTACCGTTTGAGAACGGAAACAACCCTTTCCAGGACCTTTTTCCGGTCCAAGGGTTTAACGATGTAACTTTTTGCCCCCATCAAAAGGGACTTTTTAACCACATCTTCCTTTCCCAAGGCGCTTACCATAATAATATTGGCTTCTTTGTCAAATTCCAGTATCTTTTCCAGGGCAGAAACCCCGTCCATCACTGGCATGGTTATATCCATGGTTACTAAATCTACGTTTGGGTATAGTTCTTTGTATTTTTCGACGCCCTGAGCGCCATCCCCGGCGGTAGCTACAACTTCAAAGCCTTCGGAAGTAAAGATTTGACCAAGCTGTTTAGCAATAAACATGGAATCATCGACCACAAGAACCCGGTATGATCCACCTTCAGGCTTTTGCCCCTCCGGGGGTTTCTCGTTAATACTGGGCATATCACTTTTTGCTATCATGCGGTACGCTCCTCTTTCTAGTATAGCGTATTTCAATCGACAAAACAAGTCAAGGGGCTAAACCGTGAAATCCCCCAATTCCCTTTTTTGTGTAAACCCGCAACAATGGACCTATGGATCCTCCTGGTCCCTATATGCTGGCCCCCATGGCTGAATTAAGCCACCGGGCCCTGCGGGAGCTAATAGAACGATTTTCCCGCCGCCGGACGCCGGGGAAGGCGGCGCCGGAATACTTTAGCGAAATGATCAGCGTTCCGGCCCTTCTAAGCGGGGGGCCCTTTGAAAAGTGGTACCTGGACGGAGAACCTTGCCCCGAAAGGCTTGTATACCAACTTCTAGGGGCCGGCGAAAGATCCCTGGCCGCGGCGGCGGCTCTTTTGGACCGCCGGCACTGTCTGGGTATTGACGTCAACATGGGCTGCGCGGCGCCGGCCATTACCAAAACGGGCGCCGGGGTCCGGCTTATGGAAGACATCGATAAGGCCGGGCGTATTATTGCCGCCTTGCGGCGGGTAACAAAAAAACGGCTAAGCGCTAAACTTCGGCTGGGTCCGTCCCCAAGCCGCCAAAGACTCTATGGTCCGGCGGCCCCCGATGCGGAGATCCCCGGCGCCGGGTTTGAGTATCTGCTAAAATTCTGCCGCCGGCTCGAAAGTCAGGGGGTGGATTTTATTACCCTGCATCCCCGGTTTGCCGGCGAAAAATTTAAGCGCCGGGCCCGCTGGGATTATGTAAAGGCCCTGCGGAAGGAACTTTCCATACCCGTCGCCGGGAACGGAGACATAACGGACCCCGGCGTCATGGAAAAGCGGGCCCGGGAAGGCCCCGTCATGATTGGCCGGCTGGCGGTAAAGGCGCCCTGGGTATTCGGCCCGCCGCATACCCGGCCTCTGCCGCGGAATCAGAAATTTCTGGAAGAAACGGCCCTGACGTTCCTGGATCTGTTGGCGCTGTACCAGCCCCCGGAATTTCACCTAAGCCGGGCCCGGCGCTTTTTCCGGTACTACTGCGATAATTTTACCTGGGCGGAATATGTACGAAACAAGATCAACCGGGAAAAAACCCTGCAGGGCATGGGCCGGGTTATACAGGAGTACTGCAAAAGTATCTCCGGAGAAGAAGCCCTGTGAGCCGGGCGGTTCCGGGGCGGGCAACCCGGAAGCGGGGCCATGGTCCCCGGTTTACAGGTACTCTTCCCAAGCCTTTATTTCCAGCGTCTTCTTTTCTTTTTTATGCCGGGATTCCAGGGCGTCGATAAACTGCCGGGCCACCTTAATATTGGTAAAGAGGGGTATGTCAAAATCAACCGCCAGGCGGCGGATCAGGTAATCGTTCTTTAATTCCGTTTCCCGGTTGTTCTTTGGAATGTTGATGATAATGTCCACCTCCCGTTTTTTTATGAAGGATGCGATATTCGGCTCCTTCGATTCCAGGGGCCAGTTAAGGGCCCTTACGGGAATTCCGTTGGCGGCCAGAAATTTTGCCGAACCCCGGGAAGCAAAGATCTCGTAACCCAGGGCCACAAGTTTTCTTGCCGAATTTAAAAATTCAAGTTTGTCTTCCATGGGCCCGGTGGAAAGAAGAACCCGTTTATGGCTGCTAAAATCCGGGGGTATCCGGTAACCCACGGAAAGCAGGGCCTTAAGGAACGCGTCGTTCAGGTTCGGCCCTATGCAGGCCACTTCTCCCGTGCTGGCCATTTCTACCCCGCTCACCGGATCTGCTCCGTGGAGCCGGGAAAAGCTAAACTGGGCCGCCTTGACCCCCACCCAGTCCAAATCCAGGGCGGAAACGGAAAGCTTCCCGACAGGCTCGTCAAGCATGGCCTTAACGGCCAGTTCTATCATATTTACCCTGCTTACCTTGGAACAAAACGGAAAACTCCGGCTTGCCCGAAGATTACATTCAATAACCCGCACCCGGTTATCCTGGGCCAGGAACTGGATATTAAAGGGCCCGGTAATCATCAGGGCCCCGGCGATTTTTTCTGCAATCCGGCGGATCTTCCGTATCGTTTCAATGTAAAGCCGCTGGGCCGGAAGCACCACCGTGGCGTCCCCGGAATGGATTCCGGCATTTTCTATATGTTCCGTAATGGCGTGGAAAAGCATTTCTCCCCGCTTCGCCACGGCGTCGATTTCGATTTCCTTGGAATTTTCGATAAATTTGGAGATCACCACAGGATGTTCCGCCGAAACATCCGCCGCCAAACCCAGAAACCGCTCCAGGGTTCCGTCGTCCCAGGCCACGTTCATCGCCGCCCCGGAAAGCACATAGCTGGGCCGTATCAACACCGGGTAGCCGGCTTCGGCGGCAAAGGCCTTGGCCGACGCAAAATCCGTTAATTCCCGCCACTGGGGCTGTTCAACGCCCAGCCTGTCCAGCAAGACGGAAAATTTATTCCGGTCCTCGGCCATGTCTATGGATTGGGGGGTAGTACCGTATATCAGCGCTCCCGCGTCGTAGAGTTTGGTAGCCAGATTATTGGGGATCTGCCCCCCCATGGAAAGTATAAGCCCGTCGGGCCGTTCCCGCTCATAAATATCCAGGATCCGTTCCAGGGTAAGTTCTTCAAAATAAAGCCTGTCGCACATATCATAATCGGTGGAAACCGTTACGGGGTTACAGTTTACCATGATCGAATACCGGCCCAGGGTCCGGGCAGTTTCCGCCGCGTTAACGCAACACCAGTCAAATTCTACGCTGCTCCCGATACGGTACGCGCCGGAACCCAGAACCATCACCCCCCGGCCCGCGGGGGCCGCGTCGTCGCCGGAAAGAGACCCGGAAGGGCCCGAACCGTAGCTCATGTACAGATAATTGGTTTTTGCCGGATATTCCGCTGCCAGGGTGTCTATCTGTTTAACCCGGGGAACAATGCGGTACCCCTCCCGAAGCCGCCGTACTTCCATTTCTTCCAGCCCTGTAAATTCACCTATGCGGCCGTCGGAAAACCCCAGCTGCTTAGCCCGGGCCAGCAGATCCCGGTCAAGTCCCTCGCCGGGCCCCGGGGCCTTGGGGTCCCTTTCCTTGCCGGGCCCCAGGGCCCTCAGTTCCTTTTCCATTCCCGCCGCATTGGCAATTTTGTAGAGGTACCATGGATCGATGCGGGTAAGCCGGTGTATCTTCTCTACGGTCCAGCCCTCCATAAGGGCCCGGTAGATAACAAAGATCCGCCTGTCCGTAGGCTTTACCAGGGTATTCCTGATGGCGGCCCGCAGAGCCGCCGCGGAGAATACCGCGGCGGCGGTATTTTCCGCGGCGGCCGGCGGCATAAACGCTCCGCCGCAAAGGTTGTCGTCTCCCGCTAATCCCGGAGCCCCTATGCCGGTCATCCGCAGGGCCTTTTGCAGGGCTTCTTCAAAGCTCCGGCCTATGGACATTACCTCTCCCACGCTCTTCATTTCGCTTCCGATACGAAGGTCCACGTTCTTGAATTTGGCCAGATCCCACCGGGGAATTTTAACCACGACATAATCCAGGGCCGGCTCGAAGCATGACTTGGTTGCCCGGGTAATGCGGTTTTCGATCTCCGTCAGCGGATAGCCCAGGGCAAGCTTGGCCGCCACAAACGCCAGGGGGTAACCGGTGGCCTTGGAGGCCAGGGCAGAGGACCGGGAAAGCCGGGCGTTTACTTCTATGACCCGGTAATCTTCGCTGCCCGGATCCAGGGCGTATTGGATATTACATTCCCCCACTATCCCCAGATGGCGGATCACCTCAATGGCAATGCGGCGGAGCTTGTGGTACTCCAAATCCGTAAGGGTTTGGGACGGGGCTACAACTATGCTTTCCCCGGTATGGATCCCCAGGGGATCAAGGTTTTCCATATTACATACCGTTATGCAATTATCCTTTGAATCCCGGACCACTTCGTATTCAATCTCTTTCCAGCCCCCAAGCCACTCTTCTACCAGAACCTGGGCGGTCTCTCCGCTCATTTTGGCAAAGGCCCGGTCACAACGGCGGCGAAGTTCCCCCTCGGTACGGCATATCCCCGAACCCATGCCCCCCAGGGCATAGGCGATGCGGATCATCACCGGATAGCCGATTTGTTTCGCCGCCGCCGCCGCTCCGTCCACCCCCCCTTCGGCGGCGCTGACGGCGATGCTCCGGGGGGTCTTTACGCCGATTTCGTCCAGCCTCTGTACAAACCGCTTCCGGTCCTCGGTATCTTCGATGGCCGGTATGGGGGTTCCTAAAACCTTAACCCCGTACTTGTACAGGGTCCCGTCCCGGTCCAGCGCAATCCCGGCGTTCAGGGCCGTTTGCCCCCCAAAGGCAAGGAAGAGTCCGCCGGGCCGCTCCTTCTCGATCACTTCTTTTATAAACTCGGGCGTTACGGGTAAAAAGTATGTGGCATCCGCCATGCCCTCGCTGGTTTGAATTGTGGCTATGTTAGGATTAATAAGGACCGTTTTAATCCCCTCTTCCCGCAGCGCCTTAAGGGCCTGGGAACCGGAATAGTCGAATTCTCCCGCCTGGCCGATCTTAAGCCCCCCGGAACCAAGGACCAAAACTTTTTTTATGGATTCTTTTATCACCTTGCCCCGCCCTTTAGGCCGTCAACAAATTGATCGATTAAAAATTCCGTATCCCTGGGTCCCGGACAGCCTTCGGGATGGAACTGGACCGCGGAAAAGGGGCCCGTAAGGGAACGGATCCCTTCGATGGTGCCGTCGTTGCCGTTGATAAACCACGGAACCCACCCTGCGGGAAGAGTTTCTTTTCGTACCGCGTAGCCGTGATTTTGGCTGGTGATATAACAGCGTCCCGCCCCCCCCGCCTCCAGACAGGGCTGGTTTTGCCCCCGGTGCCCGTAGGGCAGCTTGTAGGTATCCGCCCCCGCGGCCAGGGCCATGATCTGATTTCCCAGACATATACCGAACACGGGCTTTCCCAGGGCAAAGGCCCTGCGGACCATGGCGATAGTTTTGCCGCAGTCCTTAGGATCGCCGGGGCCGTTGGAAAGAAAAATTCCGTCAAACTCGATACCCGAAAGATCGTGGTTCCAGGGAAGGCGGATAATTTTAATTCCCCGGGCCAGAAGGCAGCGGATAATGTTGGCCTTGGCCCCGCAGTCCACCAGCGCCACCGTGGGCAGCGTGCCGCTCCGGGCCGGATCGATCCCCGGCGGCAGGATCACCGAAGACGCGCCGGGGGAAACATCCGCCACCGGGTGGGGGAGGATCCCGGAATCCATGGTTACATCCCTGCAGCCCTCCACCAGTATTTTCCCCATCATAACCCCCCGCTCCCGAAGCCTTATGGTTAAAGACCGGGTATCGACGCCCCAGATGCCGGGGATGTTATTTTTTTCCAGCCACAGGGAAAGGGAGACGGTGCTGGCAAAATGACTTGGCCGTTCGCAGGCTTCGGCCACCACAAAGCCCGATACCTGTATACGGGAGGATTCAAAGTGCACGGGAACCCCCGCCGGGTCCAGATGGGGCGCCCCCTCCTTGGTTAAGGGAACCCCGTAATTCCCCACCAGGGGATAGGTAAAAACAAGGATCTGGCCCCGGAAGCTGGGATCCGTCAGGGATTGGGGATAACCGGTCATACCGGTGGTAAACACCACCTCCCCCGCCTGGGACCGGGCCTGACCAAGGGACCACCCCGCATATTCGGAACCGTCTTCCAAAACAAGCTTTGCCTGCCGGACCCGTTTTACCCGGGGCCCCAATTTAGCCTGCTGGACCGGCTGTGTCTGCCCGGCGGGCGCTGCTTGTCCCGCATGTCTTTCTGCCATAAAACCCCCGGCGGCTTTCCGCCACTGCAATATATCGTAAAAGCAAAAACATGTCAAGGTTGTAAAAATTTAGGAATGAAATTTGCTATTTTTCCGGAATTTTAGCGTCCCATGCCGGCAAAATCGGGCAAAATAATAAATTCTATTCCAAAAAAACCGCCGCTCCATAAAAAACCATAACGCCATTCCGCATACGGTCCGGCAATATCCGCTATACATATTTAAAATACTGTGATATTCTACAAGACGTTTACAGAGAGGAGCTATGGCCGTTGATTTTTTAGAACTGGCAAAAAAAGTTCGTGAAGTCCTTTCAACCCGGCATACCGGCGAGGATATTAGATCCTTGGTAGCCGCCGCCAACTACGTGGTGTTGACTCCCAACGAACGAAAGGACATCCTGCGAAAAGAGATCCTCGCGGGGATGATGGAAGATATTAAAGAATCCGGCTACTTTAAGCCGGAAAAATTTTTACACATGGAAAAGATCATCCCTAAAATCGGCGGTTACTTTACCGATCCTTTTTCATACAACGACTGCCTTTCGGACGAAGAAAAAGAAGCCCGCCATATAAACCCCGAATTCAAGATTTCCAGGGAAATGGCGGACTGCATGACCGAAAAAGCTCTGGCCGAAAAGGACCCCCGGCACATTGTCCCGATTATTTATTATATGAACCTGTTTAACATCAGCAGAAAGTATAAACTAATGGAACTGCGGGCCCGGGGAGTTGTGAAAATAAAGATCGTCAGCATGGGGGGCGAACTTGACTGCGAAGAAATTAAAAACCATACGGGAATTTACTCGATCAACGATCCTCCCACCCTGCCCCTGCCAAACTGCGGCGCCGCCTACTGCCGCTGTGATTTCGAAGCCTACGAGGAAGAAACGGGAGAAGCCTAGGCCCCGGCAGGATACGCCGTATGTACGCCGTATGTACGCCGTATGCAGCCGTATGTACGCCGTATGCGGCGCCTTGACTTTTTTTCTGTACTCCGCTATTTTATCTTAGTACACCGATACGTATAATAACGTATGGCGCCGTACCCAAGCGGTAAGGGGGAGGTCTGCAAAACCTTTATGCGACGGTTCGATTCCGCCCGGCGCCTTTACAAAAAAAGCCCAGGGGCCCCTTAACCTTCTTCCGTAATACCGGCCCTTTAAAAATTTGCCAATTCTCCTGATTTACATATACTTTATATACAGGATGAATACGGTTCTTAAGATTCGCCGGTTTTTTTTGGCGCCGCTTTTGGCGCCGCTTTTGGCCCTGCTCCTGATAATCCCCGGGGGCTGCGATCTTTTTCACCTGTCCTTGGCGGACTATTTACAGGACAATACGGATTATCCCCCCCTTGCCTATGTATATGTCGCGGTTAGTTCCGGGGACAACGCCAATTCGGGCTGGACTCGAAGCAGTCCGGTAAAAACTCTTGGCAGGGCCCTGGATATATGGGCCGCCCAAGGGTCCGCCGGCGCCGAAATTATGCTTTTAGAGGACATTCCCCCCACGTATGCCGAAGCTTCGGCCAGCGGCTTAATTGATTTTTCCGAGTTATTAAGTACCAGGCCCGGCATTACCGCGGTTACCCTTACCGGATCGGGAAGCGGCAAGACCTTAAACAACGGGGCAATTCCAAACCGCTCGGTGGTGCGTATTAATATTCCCGGAAAAACCATAACGCTGCAAAGTCTTACTATTACCGGGGGAAGGGGCACTCCGGGCGGGGGGATCTATGTCAACAACGGCAGTAAGCTTACCATCCGGGACGGGGTGCTTGTCAGGGATAACGAAACAAATACCCTGGGGGGCGGCATCTATGTGGACACTATAGGCGCCCAGATCACCATGAGCGGCGGGATCGTATCCGGCAACAGGGCCCCCAGTCCCGGTTCCGGATCCGGCGGCGGAATTTACGTGGGGCCTAATGGCGGCTTTACCATGGAAAGCGGCGCCATCAAAAATAACGAAGCGGATAAGAACGGCGGCGGAATCTATATCACCGGCAATGCCTATATCCGGCAGGGCGACATCGGATCCCCCGGAGAGGGAAACAAGGCCGGGTTCGGGGCAGGTATTTATATGGGCCCCTCGGGCGTCTTGGAACTAGGGTCCCCCGGCGGCAATAATCCCTACCCCCGGATACAGTACAACCTAAGCGCCAGCAGCGGGGGCGGTGTGGCGCTTGACAACGGAGCTAAGGTGATCTTCCACCACGGGACGATCCGGAACAACAACGGCTCTAGCAGGGGCGGGGGCGTCCACATCGTCAATGGAGAACTGGACATGCGGGGCGGGGCGGTCACGGGAAACACCGCCGTCGCGGGGCAGGGAATTATGGTAGAAAACGCCGGAACCCTTAAGATGAGCCTTAACGCCCGGGCGCTGGATCCGGCCAACCCGGTTTACCTTTCCGGGGTCAATAGATACATCACCATAGGGGATTTTACCGGCAGTTATATTTCCGGCATCGCAGTGGTAACAACCAATGGATACCTTGCCGGGGGCGTGACGCCGATTATTTTTGGATCCCCCACGCAGCTTTCAACCTATTACCTGTACTTTAATGTGGACGGCCGCGGGTTTGGAACATCCTTGGACAGTAACGGCCGGCTTCTATAATTCGCGTCGCACAGAGCGGATCTTTTACGGGGCCGGATATTCCGGGGCAAGCCCCGGGGGCCCGGGCGGGGAGTTCCGTTTCCCGGCGCCACCTAGGATCCTGTTGCACTCGTAGGTTTTTGCGGCGCTTTGTTTCCTTGACATGTCCTATTCCCCAATGATACAGTGGAAGTATGAGAACCATCAATCTTGGGGCTTCGGGTCTTATGGTTCCGGTTATAGCCGTGGGCTGTATGCGGATCAATACCGTAGACAGGGCGTCGGCGGACGCCTTTATTCAAACCGCCCTGGATCTGGGGGCGGCTTTTTTTGACAATGCCGATGTTTACGGCGACGGAAGCTGTGAAGAGATCTTCGCCGCGGCCTTGGGCCATATAAAAAGAGAAAGCATCTTTATTCAGACCAAGTGCGGCATCCGCAAGGACAGGGCGTTTGATTTTTCCCGGGACCATATTGTCAGGTCCGTAGAAAACAGCCTTAAAAGGCTGCGGACCGATTATATGGACGTGCTTCTTTTGCACCGGCCGGATCTTCTTGTGGAGCCCGAAGAAGTGGCCGAAGCCTTTGGGGCGCTTCAGGCCTCGGGAAAGGTGCGGTATTTTGGGGTGTCCAACCAGAATCCCGGCCAGATCAAACTGCTCAAAAAATACGTAAAACAACCCCTGGTGGCAAATCAACTTCAATTCAGCATTGCCCATGCGGGGATGCTAAGCGAAGGTCTTCATGTTAATATGCTGGACAACGCGGCGGTAAACAGGAGCGGGGGTATACTGGATTACTGCCGCCTGCATGATATAACTATCCAGCCCTGGTCCCCCTTCCAGTATGGTTTTTTTGAAGGGGTCTTTCTGAACAGTCCCAAGTATCCGGAATTAAACGCGAAGATCGACGAAATCGCCGGGAAATACCAGGTAAGCAGCGCCACCATTGCCATGGCCTGGATCCTCCGGCATCCGGCAAAGATGCAGCCGGTAACAGGAACCATGAATCCCCGGCGGCTTTCCGATTGTATTAAGGCGGCGGAAATTACGCTTACCCGGGACGAGTGGTACGCTGTCTACCTGGCCGCAGGTAATATACTTCCATAAAAAACAAAGGTGCATAGCATGAAAAAGATGGCAATCGTTCTATTGTCCACGGTGATTTTTCTGGTTCCGTCCTGTTCCAAACCTAAACCGGATGCCGAAACCCTTGCGCCGGAAGGAGAGGTTCCGGAAGAACCGGCGGAGTCCGCTCTTCACGGGGTACTGCTTACCGACACGGGGCTCTGGGAAGTCCGGGCCGACGGAAAAATCTACTGGAAATCCCAGCTTAATGCGGGGGATACGGTGATCTGGACAGGGGAACAGCGGGATTACCGCCGCAACTACGACAATGCCCAGCGGACCTTTTACCGGGTAAACGCCGAGGGGGATTATTGGGTCCAGGATTACGCCATCGCCGGCCCCGCCGAACCGGGGGTAATCGTCACCACCGATACGATCCTGTACACCAGGCCCGAAATTACGTCGGTGGTTCGAACCGGAAACATTACCCTTCCCCAGTACAGCCTGGTGGCGATATTTCCCGACGACAACCCGGCGGATGAATTTATAAAAATAAGCGCCCGGCTGGAAGGAACCGCCAATCCGCCGGTGCCCGAACGGTATATCAAAATCCAGAATGTTTCAATGGACCTTAACGATATTCGCTGTATAAAACTTGCCCGGATGGCCGCGCTGGCGGAAAATCCCCTGGTCAAGGGGGAACTCCTGAAAAACGCCCTGGCCCTGGCCCGCGAAAGCAGGCACTTTAGCCAGATCGCCCTGGGGGCCGAATTTGATCCGGTTTTTTTTGAACTGGCGGTAACAAACAATCTGGAACAGCTTATTAACGGGGCCAGTTATATGATCACCGCGGACACCGTAAATATACGGGATATACCCTCCCTGTCGGGTACCGTAAAGGGAACCTTACGCCAGGGGGATACGGTCTGGATCATCGCAAAAACCAAGCAGGAAGTAAGCCTGGACGCCCCGGAGGGAGAAGAAAAACCCAAGGGCGTTTGGTACAGGGCCGAAAACGGCTGGCTCTTTAGCGCATATACGGTTCCCAATCCCATGCAATAGGAAGGCTCTGCTTTAATGCGGTATTTGCGCCATGAAATAAGCAAATATACAGGAACCGCTGACCGGCGCCATTTATACACAATAGATTTTGGTTTGTCAGGGAATAATCAGCTTTTTCCTAAGGGTTAAGGGCGCTTTTGTAAAGGCTCTGGTATTCCAAGGCCGACTTATGCCAGGAAAAGTTCTTTTTCATTCCCCGGATCCGCATGGCCTCTATGTCGCTTTTCCGGTTATACCAGGCCCACACCGCCCAGCCTACGGTATTGTATATGGAGCCGGGGCTAAGGTCGTCAAAAAGAAAGCCCGTCCCCTCCCCCGTATCCTGATTGTAATTCTGCACCGTATCGGCCAGGCCCCCGGTGTTGCGAACTATGGGGAGGGTTCCGTAGGCAAGGGAATACATCTGGTTAAGCCCGCAGGGTTCATAGCGGCTGGGCATAAGAAAAAAGTCCGCCCCCCCTTCGATAAGGTGGGAAAGTTCTTCGCTGTATCCGATATGGGCCTTGAAATTCGGCAGCCGGGAAGAAAGGCTGCGGATCTCATGTTCCGCCCAGGTTTCTCCCGATCCAAGGAACGCGAACTGCAAATTCATATCCCGGCAAATGGACCAGGCGGAACCATAGGCGGGCCCAAAAAGTTCGCCGATTCCCTTTTGTTCCGTCAGGCGGCATATCATACCGATCACCGGAACTTCCGGATCCTCCCGAAGGCCGAATTTGCGCTGAAGCGCCTCTTTTGCCTTGGCCTTACCCGCCATGTCATCGGCGGCATAGGGCGCGGGAAGGTAGGGGTCCCGCCGGGGGTTCCATGTGGCGGTATCGATACCGTTAAGGATCCCCGAATAATCGCTTCCCCGGTAACGGAGGGCCCCGTCCAGGCGGAACCCGTGGCCGGGGCTTAGGGTTTCCCGGGCATAGTTGGGAGAAACGGTATTAATTTTGCCGGCGCAGTTGATTCCGCCTTTAAGCAGATTCATCATGTTCCAGTCGTCAAGGCCCGCCTGGTAAAACACATCCCAGCCCAGGCTGGTAAAAGAAAAGTTGTCTTTGCCGTATATCCCCTGGTAACCCAAATTGTGGATGGTCAGGATCGACACGGTATCGGCAAAGGAGCCGGTTTCACTGGAAATACCGCGGCGTTCTCCGTATTTAAGAAAAACCGGAACCAGAGCCGCGGGCCAGTCATGGGCGTGCATGACATCGGGGTACCAGTCTATCTTGCGGCAAAGCTGAAAGCAGGATCGGCAAAAAAAGGCAAAGCGCCGGGAATTGTCCAAAAAATCGGGCTCGAAGGCGTTGCCGTAAATGCCGTCCCGGCCAAAAAACCCTTCATGGTCGATAAAGTATACCTGCACGGGGTTTCCCCTGGAGGCGCCGGATTTTGCAGGCATTTTGGCGGCGTAGACCGCGCTCCACTGTTCTCCCCCGCCCATGGGGACTCCCAGGGCCCCTTCCAGTTTTTCAAGCTTTTCCCGGTTAACACCGTAGTACCGGGGCATAATTATGCGGACCTCGTGGCCGAGTTTTGCCAGGGCCAGGGCCAGGGCCGAAACCGCGTCGGCCAGGCCCCCGGTCTTCGCGTAGGGCACCGCCTCGCTGGTACACATTAAGATTTTTAACCGGGACGTCGAAGGGGCCATTAGAACGTCTCAACCATGGAAAGGCCGTGTTCTTCGATTATTTTTAATCCCTGGCTGTGATTTTCCAGCTTAAAGATCACCACCGCTTTTCCGGCATTGCCCTCCAAGGATGCATAGAGGTACTCGATGTTTACATTCGACCGGCGGAACAGGTCCATTACCTTGGCCAGGCTTCCCGGGGTATCCTCGATTTCCACCGCCGCCACATTTGTAATCCGGGTAGTAAAACCTGCGTCGTTTAGGGCCATCACCGCCTTTTCGTAATTATTCACAATAAGCCGGAGGATCCCGAAATCGGCGGTGTCGGCAATGGATATGGCTCTAAGGTTAATCCCCGCATCGGCCAGGACCCTGGTTACCTCTCCCAGGCGGCCGGCGTTATTTTCAAGAAAAACCGAAATTTGTTTTATTTCCATATTGTCTGTCCCCCCTAAGTGTTTGTCCGCTAAATTTTTCTGTTGTCAATAACCCTTTTTGCCTTGCCCATGGAGCGTTCTATGGTTTTGGGTTCCACCAGTTTAACCTTTACCGCTATCTGCAGTTTGCTTTTCATTACATTCTCGATTTTGGCCCGGAGCGCTTCAAGGCCCCTGGTTTCGTCGCTAAAAAGATCTTTTTTTACCTCCACCTGGAGTTCCACTTCGTCAAGGTGCGTGGCCTCCCGGTTAATCACAATCAGATAGGCCGGCTCGGCGCCTTCGATTTCAAAAAGCGCGTGTTCGATCTGGCTGGGGAAGACATTCACCCCCCGGATGATCAGCATATCGTCGGTTCTGCCAAAGAGGCGGTGCATCCGGACCGTGGTCCGGCCGCAGGGGCAGGGTTCGTCCATAAAGTAAGTAATGTCCCTGGTCCTGAACCTGAGCAGGGGGGTCCCTTCCTTGGTCAGGGTGGTAAACACCAGCTCTCCCTTTTCGCCCCTGGGCAGGATCTTTCCCGATTCGGGGTCGATAATCTCGGGGTAGAACAGATCCTCGTTAATGTGGAGGCCGTTCTGGGCTTCGCATTCAAAGGATACCCCGGGGCCAATAATCTCCGTAAGGCCGTAAATGTCGTAGGCCTTCATTCCGTAGCGGCCTTCGATTTCCTTTCGCATGTTTTCGCTCCAGGGCTCGGCGCCGAAACAGCCCCTGGAAACGGGGAGCTTGTGCAGGTCCACCCCCGCCTCCGCGGCTTCTTCGGCCATATAGAGGGCGTAGCTGGGGGTACAGGTAAGCATGGTGGAGCCGAAATCCTGCATAACCATAAGCTGCCGGGCGGTATTGCCGCTCGACATGGGGAGCACTTCGGCCCCCAGGGCCATTGCGCCGTAATGGGCCCCGGGACCGCCGGTAAAGAGGCCGTAACCGTAACAGTTCTGGACAATGTCGTCCCTGGTACAGCCCGCGGCGGCCATGGTCCTGGCCATGGATTCCCGCCAGATATTGATGTCGTTTTGGGTATATTCGTCCACCACGGGCTTGCCGGTGGTGCCGGAACTCATGTGGACCTCCACGATCCGGTCTTTGGGACAGGCCAGAAGGCCGTGGGGATACAGTTCCCGCAGGTCGTCCTTGGTGGTAAAGGGAAGCCTTTCGATGTCCTCCAGGGAGTGGATGTCCTTGGAGCTAACGCCCAGGGCGGCCATTTTTTCCCGGTAAAAGGGTACCCGGTCGTACAGTATTTCTACCAGGTTTTTAAGATTCGCAAGCTGAAGCTTCTTTCGGGCCCCGGCTTCCATACATTCATATTCAATATTGTAAATCATGGCGCCTTCCTTAGGATAACATAAACCCGTTGCTGCCAGGAGTATAGCCGGTTTTTGCCGAAACCGCTAGTCATAAAGGCTGTTCCAAGACTAATTTGCCAGTATACCACAGACGCTTAAGGCTGTCAGGCAAAGCGGTCTCTTAACTCCCTGACAAACCCAAAATTATGGTATATACTACTCCTAAGAGAACCTATGAAATCGTTCCGGCTTAATATTGTATCATCCCTCTTTTTTCTTTCCACATTCCTGGTGTTTGTGATCTGCATCGCGGCGGCCATTACCATGAATAACGCGGCAAAAATTGTGGAAAGGGCCATTCAAAATCATCTTGTGGCCTCGGCCAGTGCGGCGGCAAGCTTTCTTACGGTGGAAGAGCTGGATCTGTTCCATACGGCGGAGGATATGAAAAAAAGCGAATGGGAAAGCATCCGCCGGCGGCTTGCGGCCTTTGCGGAACAATACGAGGCCCTGTACGTATACTACTGGCGGGACTACGGGGATGGGCGGATACAGTACATCATTGATAACGATCCGGATCCGCAAACACAGGCGACCCCGGAAGTGTTTTTTGACATTAATAACCCGAATGACCCGATTACCTCGACCGCGGCGCCCTACATCCTGGCGGGGAATGTCTATACATCCGATCTGGGCAGTTATACAGAAAGCTGGGACGGCCTTATCTCGGCCATAGTACCGGTGTTTAACCCTGACGGGTCGGTGTACTGCGCCGCGGGGGTGGATATAAGCGACGCCATTATTACCGCCCAACGCCGGAATATCATTGTCTTTAGGGTCCTTCTGGTGGTGTCCCTGCTGCTTTCTCTGCTGGCGGGGGGAGTGGGCATACGGTTCTACCGGAAAAAGGCCATTCAAAGCGAAAGCGCCAATATAGCAAAAAGCCAGTTTCTTTCTACCATGAGCCACGAGATCCGAACCCCCATGAACGCCGTTATCGGCATTAGCGAGCTTGCCCTTAGAGAGCAGGACATAAGCCCCAGGGTGATCCAGTACATCACTAAGATTAAACAGGCGGGAACCAGCCTTTTGGCCATTATCAACGATATTCTGGACCTTTCCAAAATCGAAGCGGGAAAGATGGAAATAAACCCCGGCCGCTATGATCTGGCGTCGCTTGTAAACGATGTGGTAACGATTATCGGCGTTTGGATCCACGAAAAACCCCTGGACCTTCGGGTGATCGTGGCCGATTCTTTGCCGGGAACCCTCCAGGGCGATGAAATACGGATACGGCAGGTGCTGCTTAACCTGCTTACCAATGCGGTAAAATACACCCAAGAGGGGTACATTGAATTTACCGTTTCCGGCGAGGTAAAGGATGATACGGTTATTTTAAAATTCGGCATTACCGATACCGGTATTGGCATTAAGAAAGAAGACCTGGATAAACTCTTTCGTTTCTTTGTCCGCCTTGATCTGGATCAAAACAGGGATATTGAAGGAACCGGCCTGGGGCTTGCAATTACCTATACCCTGTGCCGCCTTATGGGGGGCTCCGTCTCGGTTTCGTCGGTCTATGGGTCCGGCAGCACCTTTACCATTACGCTGCCCCAGAAGATCCTCGACGCCGCGCCGATGAAGTACGCCGGCCCCGGTAACGAGGATTATTCCCCCGCGCAGACCGGTACGACGGTAAAGTTTACCGCTCCGGACGCCCGGGTGCTGATTGTGGATGATATTTCGATCAACCTGATGGTGGCCGAGGGCCTTTTGTCCCCCTACAAAATGAAAATTGACTGTTGTACCGGCGGCCAGGAGGCCATACGCCTGGCGGAAGAACGCCCCTATGATCTTGTTTTTATGGATCATATTATGCCCGGCATGGACGGCATAGAAACCACCGCAAAAATTCGTTCCTCCGAAAAAATACGCAAAGACCTGCCCGTTATTGCCCTAACCGCCAACGCCGTGGCGGGGATGAAAGAAATGTTCCTGTCCCAGGGATTTAGCGATTACCTTTCAAAACCCATAGATGTTTCCGATGTGGACAGGGTGATCCGAAAATGGCTGCCCCGGGAAAAACAAATCCGCTGATGCCGCGGGGCCCGGATATTCCGCAAATTAAGGCCCCCTTAGGACAACACGCAAAATAAGCGCGGATCACCGGGACCGCCGGCCTTTTTGCCGTGGCCGGACCGGGCTTTAGTCCGCCAGGGCCGCCAAAAAGTCTACGGTTCCCTGCTTGTTGCCGCCGGGGCCCACGCAGGAAGGGCAGCCGGATCTACAGGGGCAGCGGGCCGCCGCGGCCGCGGCCGCGGCGAAGACCCGGGGAATTTTTTGCCCCAGGGCTTCCGCCAGGCCGGTTCCGCCGGGGTATTTGTCGTAGATATACAGGGCCGGCATGCCAAAGTGAGGATCCCGGACCCGCTCGGCAATTCCCAGGTCCCGGGGATCGCAGAGAAGGTATACGGGGGCGATGTTTTTTATCAGCGTCCCCGCTCCGGACAGTACCGATCCGGCCCCCGCCTCGTCCAGGGCCGCCAGAAATTTTCCCCCGGCGTTTTCCGGAGGAAAGAGCAGCATTAGGGCCCGGGTCTGTATTTCTTCTTCACCCAAATCTATGTCGCCATAGCCGATATTTTCATGGGTATGGAACCGGATCTTTTTAAATTTGGAAATCTGGGAACGAACCAGCACATCTCCCACAACGCCATAGTAGGACGACGAACCGGAACGTACCGGGGGCGGGGGAAGAACCGGCGCCTGCGCTTCCGCGGACCGGGCGCCGCCTTCTATGACTTCATCTTCGCTAAGGACCTTAATGTCCGTTTTAACAAGCCCGTCGGTAAAGTAGTTAACCTCCGCCTCCCGGACCAGACATTTCCGGTTGGGAATGTCTAATTCTTCCACCAAATACTGCCGCCCCCGGTGAATATACACGGCGTTCTTAAAAATCAGTTCCTTTGCGCTGGGCCGGTCCATTTCGCCGATAACGGCGTTCCGGCCCTGGGTTACGTCCACAATCACCACATTGTCCGTGGTCGCGGAACGAAGGCTTATTCCTTCCGCCGGGAAAGATCTGTCCGACCAATGCCAGCGCCCGCCGTACTGCGGCCCCGGACCACCGCGGCTTTCGCCGGGAAGCTCCGGGGCGCTTCCCGGAGCGGCCGGGGTATGCCGGACAATGCCGTCTTCTTCCAGATACGCCAGCACCGCGGCGACGGCTTTCCCAAAGGGTTCCCGGTTTTCGGCAATCTCCCGATCCCGAAAGGGCAGCTCAAAACAAGCGCATTTTACATGGTCCGTAAGTATGTAGGGATTATCAGGATCGATCCGCCCCTCTTCGGCCCCCTTTCCGAAGAACCATTCGGGGTTATCCATAATAAACTGGTCCATGGGGCTTGAAGAGGCCACAAAGACCGAAACCGAGGTTCCGCCCCGCCGCCCCGCCCGGCCCGACTGCTGCCAAAAACTGTTAAAGGAACCGGGAAACCCCGCCACCACCGAAGCGTCCAGGCCCCCGATGTCGATTCCCAGTTCCAGGGCATTGGTACTTACCACTCCCCGGATTGTCCCCTCCCGAAGGCCCCGCTCTATGTCCCTTCGCTCATGGGGAAGAAGGCCCCCCCGGTAGGGTTCCACCCGGATACCCTGGTTGCCGGTGTAGAGGTTTTGCAGGTCCTCGTTGATATAGGCCGCGGTTACTTCTGTTTTAACCCGGGAATGGGCAAAGAGGATCGTCTTAATCCCTCCCCGGAGCAGGGCCGTTGTCCACCGGCGGCTTTCGGCCACGGCAGACTTCCGTATCCCCTGGGCGCTGTCTACCAGGGGAGGATTGTAGAGGATCACCCGCTTTTCTCCCCGGGGGGCGCCGTTTTTATCCACCAAAACCAGGTCCCCGTTCCCGATAAGGGCGCTCCCCAGTTCCCGGGGGTTGGCGATGGTCGCGGAACAAAGAATAAACCGGGGCCGGGCCCCGTAAAAGGCGGCGATACGCCGCAGCCGCCGGATCACGTTTGCCACATGGCTTCCCAAAACCCCCCGGTACGTATGAATCTCGTCGATCACAATAAATTTAAGCCGGGAAAAAAACCGTATCCATTTGGGATGGTTGGGAAGGATTCCCCTGTGGAGCATGTCGGGATTGCTGATCACAATCCGCCCCGCGTCCCGGGCGGCAATCCGCAGGCTGTCCGGGGTGTCTCCGTCGTAGGTAACAACCTTAACCGGCAGGCCGAAAAAATCCCCCCCCGGGGAATCCGGTTCCCCGGAAACCAATATTCCTAATTCCGCCTGTTGATCCTGGGACAGGGCCTTGGTGGGAAAAAGATATAAGGCCCGGCCCTCTTCGTCCTCCAGCAGGGCCTGAAGGACGGGAAGGTTATAGCAAAGGGTTTTTCCCGACGCCGTGGGGGTAACCACAATCACATTCCGGCCTTCTCCGGATCGCTCCCACACCTGCGCCTGGTGGGTATAGAGCCGGGAAATGCCCCGGGACTGAAGGGCCCCGGCTATCCGGGGATCTAAATTCCGGGGAAAGGGGGCATAGGTTCCCCCCGCGGCAGGGATAAGCCGGTTTACCACGATATGCGGAGCAAATTCGGGGCTTGCCAGGATCCGATCCAGCGCATCCCCTTGGGAAGAACCGTCCATGAAGCCTCCGGGTTCCGCAAAAACGCCGCCGTCCATAGACCGATTGTAGCCCCTGGAAACAAAAAAGTCGACTTCCCTATCGACAGAAGCAAAAAATTATCTTATACTGTTGACGTACGCGTGATTACCCGGACCGGCCTGGAACCCGGGTCCGCATGGGCAGGGATACTGTGCAGGGTTATAGAATAAACCTCCCCGCGCAAGCTCCCCCGGAAACGAAGTTTCCGCAGGCGCCCATTTATCGTGGTTTTGCGGCGCAGGGCGCAAAAGCCTACAAGCGCCGCAGGCTCCTAGCCAAGGTACAGGGCCTAAACCTGTGAAGTATAAAAAAGGGGGGCGTCATGTCGGAAGTATTGTCAATTGTACTGGGAGGCGGGAAAGGAACCAGGCTGTTTCCGCTGACCCAAGCCAGGGCAAAACCAGCCGTACCCTTTGGGGGAAAATACCGGCTGGTAGATATTCCACTGTCCAACTGCATTAACGCCAATCTTCGGCAGATTTACGTTCTTACCCAGTTTAATTCCGCTTCCCTTAATCTGCACATTGCCCAAACCTATATTTTTGACACCTTTTCCAAGGGTTTTGTGGAGATCCTCGCGGCGGAACAAACCTTCGAGCATACCAGCTGGTTTGAGGGAACCGCGGACGCCATTAGAAAAAACTTTATCCACTTTAGGACCCAGGATCCGTCCTACTATCTAATCCTGTCGGGGGATCAGCTGTACCGTATGGACCTTCGGGATTTTCTTGCCAAGCACCGGGAATCCGGCGCGGCCATTAGCATTGCCTGTACCACCGTATCCCGGGAAGAGGCCAATCAGCTGGGGATCCTTAAGGTCAACAAAAATTCGGCGATTACCGAATTCCTGGAAAAACCGGGCCCCCACAGGGATATCCAGGACTATAAGGTTCCCCCGGAACTTAAACGGGAAAGAAACGGCCGGGACGAGTACATGGCGTCCATGGGGATCTACGTGTTCAACGCCGCCGCCATGGAAGAATGCCTGGCCAATGAACTTACCGACTTTGGCAAGGAGATTATTCCCCAGTCAATTAATAAATTAAAGGTTAATGCGTATGTCTTTAACGGCTACTGGGAAGACATAGGTACCATAAAAAGCTTTTACCAGGCAAACCTGGAGCTTACATCTTTGCGGCCCCGGTTTGATATTTACGACGAAGACATGCCCATCTATACCCATGTCCGGGCCCTGCCCCCTTCAAAGATGAATTTTAGCAATATGAATCAATCGTTGGCCGCGGAGGGCTGCATTATTACCAACGCGTCAATCGCCAATTCCATCGTGGGGGTTAGAACGACTATTGAATCGGGGGCAAGCCTGAATGGGGTAATCTGCATGGGCGCAGATTACTACGAAACGGAAGAAGAAAAAAAGATCAACGAAGAAAAAAGGGTCCCCAATATCGGCATAGGCAAGGGCAGCATTATTAAGGGGGCAATTATCGACAAGAACGCATGTATAGGCGAAGGCTGCCGGATAGGCATCGATAACATTACCCGGACCGACGGTAATTACGGCCACTATTACATTGTGGACGGCATTATCGTCATCCCAAAAAATATCGTCCTGTACCCCGGCACGGTAATTTAAGCCCCCGCCTATACCGGTTTTTGAACCGCCGGCTCTTGAACCGCCGGTTCTTGAACCGCCGGCTCTTGAACCGCCGGCTTTTGAACCGCCGGTTTTTGAACCGCCTGGCTTATCATGCCCGCAAGCGCCCTCTCCCCTTCTTTTACCTTAAAGACGATTTTGTCGTTCCTTCTTTCGGCGCAGAAAACCGTGCCCGGCGGAAAATTGTCTTTTAAAAGCAGTACGGACAGGGGATCTTCCAGTTCCTTCTGTACCGCCCGGCGCAGGGGTCTGCCGCCGTACTTGGGATCCCAGCCCTTTTCAATAAGGACATGCCGGACTGCGGGGCTAAGAACAAGGGTGTACTTTTGTTCTTCCAGCCGCCTTGAAAGCTCCTTGATCTGGATTTCCAAAATCGCCTCGATTTCCTTTTCGGAAAGGGCATTAAAGATAATAATGTCGTCCACCCGGTTAATAAATTCGGGGTTAAAAAGCCGCCGCAGTTCCGACAGGGCCGCCGCTTCTATCTCGGCGCGGTTCATTAATCCGGAGGCGGTGGAAAAACCTACCCTGGCATCTTGGGAAATCTCCCGCACCCCCGCGTTGCTGGTCATGATGATCACCGTATTTTTAAAATTCACCGTGTGCCCCAGGTTGTCTTTTAGTTCCCCCTCTTCCAGAACCTGAAGCAGAAGGTTAAACACATCCCGGTGGGCTTTTTCGATCTCGTCAAAAAGAACCACGCGGTAAGGATTTCGCCGTATTTGCTCGGTCAAAAGACCCCCTTCTTCGTAGCCCACATAACCCGGGGGAGAACCGGTAAGCCTGGAACTGTTATGTTTTTCCATAAAGTCCGACATGTCTATCCGCACCAGAGAATCGGCGGAGCCGAAAAGGTATTCCGCCAGGGCCTTGGCCAGCAAGGTTTTTCCCACCCCCGTGGGGCCCAGAAAAATGAACGAGCCCAGGGGCCGGCCCGGAGAAGCGATGCCCGCCCGGGAACGGCGCACCGCCTGGCTTACCCGGCGTACCGCCTCGTCCTGGCCCACCACGGTTTTGTGGAGTTCCTCTTCAATATGAAGAAGCCGCCGGGATTCCCCCTCGTTCAGGCGGTTTAGGGGAATGCCGGTAATTTCCGAGATTACCCGGCGTATGTCATCTTCTTCCACCGTTACGGGGTGTTCCGCCCGTTCCCAGGAACTGCGGATCTGTTCCAGCCTTTGCCGAAGGCTGCGGACCTGATCCCGGAATTTCGCCGCGAGCTCGTAGTTCTGGGCGCTTACCATGGTAATTTTCTTTTCCGAAAGCCGCTGGATTTCCCGTTCAATGCCTGCAATTCCTTCGGGCTCCACGGAAAACTCCAGCTTTTTCATTGCCGCCGCTTCGTCCAGTACGTCAATGGCCTTGTCGGGCATGTGGCGGCCCGAGATATAGCGCTGGGCCAGCCGGGCCGCGGCTTTTACCGCAGGGGAACTAAAGCATACCCGGTGATGTTCTTCATATTTTCGCTGAATCCCCCGGAGGATATTTACGGTTTCATCCAGCCCCGTCTCTTCCACCAAAATCGGCTGAAAGCGCCGTTCCAGGGCTGAATCCCGCTCAAAGTACCGCCGGTACTCCGCCAGGGTGGTGGCCCCTATGCACTGGACTTCTCCGCGGGAAAGGGCCGGTTTAAGCATGTTGGAGGCGTCCACGGTACCCTCCGCCCCCCCCGCGCCGATGATGGTATGGATCTCGTCGATAAAAAGAATAACGTTTCCCGCCTGGGAAATCTCTTTCATAATTTTTTTTAGCCGCTCTTCGAATTCCCCCCGGTACTTGGTCCCCGCGACTATGGACCCTATGTCCAGGAGCAGCACGCGCCGGTTTAAGAAAACATCCGGCGGCAACAGGCCGTTTGCGGGCAGGGATTTTCCCGCAAAGTACAGGGCCAGTCCTTCCACAATGGCGGTTTTTCCTACCCCGCTTTCTCCCACCAAAATGGGATTGTTTTTTGTCCGCCGGGCAAGGATCCGCACCGCCCGTTGAATTTCCCGCTCCCGGCCAATTACCGGGTCCAGCTTTCCCTGCTTTGCCAGGGCGCTTAGATCCCGGGAATATTCATCCAGCATCGGCGTAAGAACCGGATATACCGCAGGCCGCGCCCTGGCTGCGGTGTCCCGGCTGGCCCGGACGGGATTAACGGTGGTTTCCACCGCCACCCTAAGCATTTCCGTATCCACCGCCCGAAAAGACAAATAATTACGGACGGGCATATTCTGTTCCCTCATGGCGGCAAATAGGAGGTGTTCGGTTCCGATATACTCCTTGCCCAGTACCCGGGCTTCTTCGGCGGCGTTTTCCAGGAGCTGCCGGGTCCGCTTTGCCGGGGGCACATCCCCGGGAAGCAGGGCGATGCTTCCGCCGTCACGCCTGCTTCCGCGGAGGCTGAGCAGCTCGTGTTCCAGGGATTTCCGGAATTCACCCAAATCTATGCCCAGGAACAGCAGGGCCTTGCAGGCCGTGCCCGCTCCTTCCTTAAGCAAGGAAATTACCACATGTTCGGGGAGGATCTCGTCAAAATTATTCCGCCGTGCTTCATTTTGAGCGTCCACGGTTAACAGCCGCTGCGCCCGCCGGGTAAGACCTTTAAACAAGAAGGAATCTCCTTAGGAAACGCTGATTATTCCCTGAAAATTTACAAATTGTCAGGGCGCTCCGATGGTAATTGCTTGTCAGGCAAAGAATTAGCTAATTCCCTGCCTGAAAAACCAAAATCTATTGTGTATAAATGCCGCCAATCAGCGCTTCCTTAATAATAAATATAGGACCATAAACAAAAGTTGACAATAGCAAATATGCCCCCGGTAGTATGATAATTACCGGGGGCCGGGCCGCGCTTTAAAACCCGCCGGCGTAAAGGGCTATACCCGCCTAAGGATATCCAGGGGTTTAAGCTTCCCCGCCCGCCGGGCGGGGGGAATAGAAGCGAGGATCGCGGAACCCAGGGTAAACACTACAATAAGAAGGATCATCCGCCAGTCGATGATCACGGGGATCGCCTCAAGGTAGTAGTCCGGATCAAGGATTTTTACCTCTCCCCCCCAGGGGCTTGTAAGGAATTGCAGGATCCCCTCAAGCTTCCTGATAATGGGGTTGATAAAACGGCCAATGCAAAGCCCCAGGGCTCCGCCGGCCAGGGCCCCCGCCAGGCCGGTAAGAAAGGAACCCCAGAGGAAAATTCTTTGGATAAAAGCGGGGCTGCTTCCGCCGGTTTTAAGAACCGCTATATCCCGCTGCCGTTCTATAACCAGCATGGAGGTGGCGGAAGAAACACTCACCGCCGCGACCAGTACCAACAGGGCCATAATAAAGAGCAGCATTTGCCGGGTAGATTCAAAGGAGCGGTACAGGGCCTGCTGCAGTTCCATCCATGTATAGACCATATACCCCGGACCGGCGGTAAACCCTATGCGGTTTGCGGCTTCGGCGGCGCCCCCGTAGGGGTTCCGGATCTTTACCGTAAGGAACGAACGGTACAGTTCCGGGGAAAGGAGCTCCAATCCCGCCTGGTATGTCATGATGCACCACAGGGAATCCAGTTCCCGGTAGCCCGACGAGATAATCCCCTTGACGGTAAAAATCGTTACCCGGGGAAGGCTCTGGTTCTCCTTGCCGGCCCGGACCGTCATAAGCCGGACCCGGGAGCCCGGCTCCAGTTCCAGGGTTTCGGCCAGGCCCCGGCCCAGCAGTAGTTCCCGGTCGGATTCAAGGGCCGCCGTGCCCGCCACCACCTCCAGGAACGCGCTGCTTCCGGAATCTTCCCAAAAGCCGGGTTCCACCGCCCGGATGGTGGCGCCGGTACGGCCCTCCGTGCCCAGGATAATCCCCAGACCCTGCCGTTCCCGCCAGGCCCCCCTAACCCCGTCCAGGGCAAGAATATTCTCCTGTAGTTCCGGGGAAAAATCCCCGGCGCCGATATAGTCGTATACCTCCAGATGTCCCGTCCCAAGTTCCAGATACCGGTCGGTGATGCCCCGGATCATCCCGTCGGCCACGATAAGGGTTACGATGATCGGCACCAGGCTTAGGGCTATGCTGGCGGCGGCGCCCCGAAGATACCGCCCCCCCTCTCCGGCCCGTCCCCACAGGTACCGAAGGGCGATAAAAAAAGAAGATTTCATGCCTCGTTTAAAACCCCCTGGGCCAGCTCGAAACGGACATGGGCCCGTTCGGCTACTTTTTCGTCGTGGGTTACCACCACCAGGCTGATCTTCCGGCTTTCCACGGCCCGGTACAAAAGCTCCACCACCGCCAGGCTGTTCTGCCGGTCAAGATTTCCCGTGGGCTCATCCGCCAGAATAAGGTCCGGATCATTTACCATGGACCGGGCCACCGCAACCCGCTGCCGTTCCCCCCCGGAAAGCTGGGACGGGTAATGGTGGGCCCGGCCGGAAAGCCCCAGCTCTTCCAGCAAAAAAGCCGCTTTTTTTAGGGCGTCCTTCTTTTTCTGCCTTCCTATGTACGCGGGAAGCATGACATTTTCCAGGGCGGTAAAATCCCTAAGCAGGTAATGGAACTGAAACACAAAACCCACTTTTTTTCTGCGGTATTCGGTTAGGTCTTTTTCGGAAAGCCCCGAAATATCCAGCCCCCCCACTTCCACAAGCCCCGAGTCGCTGTGGTCCAGGCCCCCTAAAATATTAAGGAGGGTGCTTTTTCCGCAGCCGCTTTTTCCCTGTACCGCGACGGTGGTTCCCCGGGAAACCGAAAAAGAAAGGCCCCGCAGAATATTAAGAACCTCCGCGCCGGACTGATAATTTTTTACCAGATTTTCCACCACAATAATGTTACTCATCCCGCAGTACCTCCGCCGGTCTAATGCAAGATATCCGGCCCGATGCAAACCATGCCGCTCCCAGGGCGGAAAACAGCCCAAAGAAGAAGATTAAAAGCGCCTCCCGGGGAATTACCCGGCCCTGTATTTCTTTGACATAAAAAACCGCCGGAGAAAAAACCGCAAAATCCCCCTCGTGGCGTACCAGAAGCAGGATCCCGTTTACCGCCTTTTCCAGCAGCGAAAAAAAAGTAGAAATATTAAGGCTGATAAGAAGCCCCAGGGCTATCCCTATACCGGCGCCGGTAATGCCGATAATAAATCCGTCCCACACAAAAATAAGCCTTACCGCCCGGTCTCCGGCGCCCAGGGCCCGCAGCAGTCCAATTTCTTCCCGCCGTTCCAAAACAACCCGGCGCTGGGCCTGATAAATGTTAAGGCCCACCACCACAAAGATAAGCCCCACCAGAACAAACATAAAAAGCTTTTCGGTTCTTAGGGCGCCGAAAAAGGCCTGGTTAAAGTCCCGCCAGGTTCGTATCCTGATATGGCCGGCAAGGGGATCGCCGCGGGTCAACTCCGCCATGGCCGCCGCGGCCTTTCTATCCTGCCAGCGATCCCGAAGCTTAAGCCCCAGGGTATAACCGGGCCCTTCCAGTTCCCCGGCCCTGTCAAAGTTAATAAAACCCCAGCCCAGATCGTATTCATAAAACCCGGACCGAAAAATGCCCCGGAGGGTAAAGAAAATTTCCCGGGGCCCGGTTTCGGCCTCCGGCTCTCCCGCCGGCTCTCCCGCCGGCTCTCCCGCCGGCTCTCCCGCCGGAATTCCCGCCGGCTCTCCCGCCGGCTCTCCCGCCGCGGCGGCCGGATCCGTCAAGGGCCCGCCGACGGAGATAAGCTGTATGCGGTCCCCCAGTTCCACCTGAAGCCGGGCCGCCAGTTCCGCCCCCAGCAGAATCGAATCCTCCTCCTCCAGGTCAAAGGATCCTTCTTCAAAAACAAGTTTTTCCATCATCCGCGGGTCCTCGGTAACAGTGTTGTTCCGCAAGCCCCGGATCAGCGCCGCCTGCTGACCGTATACCCCCCGAACCAGAGCCTGGACCTCCCGAAAGGGAACCACGGCGCTTACCTCCGGCAGGGCCTTAACCTTGTCGGCCAGGGCCCCGTCATTTTTTTCCGAAGCAAGATTTTCTATTCTGACATAATAGGAAGAAATTTCCAGAATGCTTTCGATAAAGCTTAGCTGAAAACCGTTCATTACCGAGATAATCACCGTCAAAGCCAGGACGCCCACGGCTATGCCCAGAATAGAAAGCACCGGCGCCGGGGCGCCCCGTTTTCGCGCTACCAGCCTTCCCGCAATAAACCCAATCCACCCCATCTATCGCAGCCTCTCTTCTGAAATTTTTCTGCCCTCGCGCCATACCGCCCGGAGTATGGCCCTGCCGTTCATATAAATTTCCTCGATTTCCTCTTCTCCCTGCCGGCTTAGCTTCCGTTCCAAAATTCCGTTTCTATAATCCTCTTCTCCGATACGATCTTCGCCGGAATAAAAAAACACGATCCGTCCCTGATCGGATCCCGCGGTCCAGCGGATTTCGGAGATCCTGTCGCCAAGCCATTCGTTGTTGATCACCGACAGTACCGCGCCTTCTTCGTCGTACCTGGTTTCGCTCAGGACCCTGCCCCGGCTGTCCGTGTCGTAGATCACCTTGGCCGCAGGTATAGCATAAACCTCGGAAAGGACGTTTACCATAATGCTGTAATCGTAGGGATCCGAAAACCCGGCAAAGCCGGGAATCAGCGGAGAATCCCGCAGGTCCAGCGCCGGCGGCGGCAAATTTGCCGAGGCGCGCTCTGCCGGGGCCTGTCCTGCCGGGGCCTGTCCTGCCGGGGCCGGCGCTGCGGGAGGCCGGTTTTCAAGGGCCGCCAGGAACCCGGCGGCCCCCTCATGGTAAGTCCGTTCCACGCCCCGAAGCAGGAAGGATCGGGTATACCGGTACCGATCGGTCCAGAGGGGCGTGGCATCCAAAAAGGCATCGGCCCGGATAAGCAGGTTCTCCCGGTACCGGTACCGGGTGGTATGGATACCCGAAACAAGGTATTGGTGTATTTCCGTTAAGGTCCGATCGGATGCAAAGACCTCCACAAAGGGAGGGATTTCTCCTTCCGCCGCGGAACCCCCGTCTTCGGCGGCTTCCCTGTCCGTGGTTTCTCCGGCCTCCATAAAAGCAAGATCCGCCGGCAGGGACGCGTTGATCCGGGTTACCCCGTTTCTATCCCTAAAGATCCACTGCCGCCTTTTAAGCGCCCCCCGCTTGTACAGCATCCTTTGTTCCACGGAATAGGAAGAGGCGTAGTACCGGCGCAGGAAGGACGGAATTGTTTCGGGGGCCGGCTTTTCCACCGAAAGGGCCCATTCATGGTGAAGCGCCACCATAGAAGAAGGAAGCCGTTCCAGCGCCATGCCCGAAGGATTGGATCGGTACCAATCCTGGGCTTCCGCTTTTCCCAGGGTTGCCAGGAAAAACATCGCGCAAAAAAAGGTCTGCTTAGTTCCGGCCCGCAAAACGTTCGGCAAAGGCGGCCGGATCAAAGGGCCTAATATGTTCATACCCTTCCCCGTCACAAATAAAAACCGTAGGAAGCTTTAATTCCTCGCTGAGCGAAAAAACCACCCCCCCCCTGGCGCCGGAATCGTACTTGGTTAGGATTACCCCGTCCAAAGGCACGGCGCCGTGAAATATCTCCGCCTGGGCCAAGGCATTGCGGCCCGTGGTAGCGTCCAGCACCAGCCATTTAATGCACCGCGCCGCCGTTTCCGGCTTCTTTAGCCTCGTTTCCAGGACCCGGTCTATTTTTTTTAATTCCTCCACCAATGCGGTCCTGGTGTGCATCCGTCCCGCGGTATCGGCAATAACAAGGTCCCCCCCGCCGGCCAGGGCCGCTTCCATCGCGTCGTAGACCACCGCCGCCGGGTCCCCCCCCTGCCGGTGGGCCACCACCCGTATCTTAAGCCGCTGGCCGTGTATTTTAAGCTGATCCACCGCCCCGGCCCTAAATGTGTCCGCGGCCGCCAGAATCGGATTCCTTCCCCGGGCACGGTACCGGGCGGCAAGTTTGGCGGCGGTGGTGGTCTTTCCCGTGCCGTTTACCCCCAAGAGCAGAATAAGCGCCGGAGATTCCCCCTTAAGCAGCGTATCGGGATCCAGGACCTTAAGTCCGTCTTCAAGCAGTTTTGCAAACCGTTCCCGCAGGGGGCCGGGTTCGGTGATTTTTTCTTTTTTGGAAAGTTCCTGAAGCCGGCCTACCAGTTTTACCGCCAGGCCGGGGCCCAGATCCCCCTCTACCAGCAGATCCTCCAGATCATCAAAAAACCCTTCCGGCAGGGGGCCGGTAAATCCAAAAAAATCTTTTATCTTAGCGGCAAAACCCATGTTTTTCAAACCTTTGCAAAATTTCGATTCAGCCGCGGCGGGGTCATACCCCGCGCAAGCGCAGCCTGCAAACTCGCGGCGGAGAGCTTTATTCCCACAGGGGAATCGATTCTTCGTTCGCGGTATGTACATAGACGCCCAAACGTATTAGGGATTCCACAAGGAAGGCGCCGGCCACAACCCACGCGCCGATGGAAACGTAGTAGGATGTCATGGCCTTGTCGTACAGATCCTGTGCCCCGGAGGTGTTATACGAATTGGCGTAGGATTGGTAGACGCCGTTGATGATAAACGCCAGCGGCAGGGTTACCCAAAACCTGCCATAGGCGCCGTAAAATTTTTGCCGCCGCCGCTCCACCGGTTTATCATCCGGCCCCGGCAGCCTCCGGGGATTAAGGGTTATGGTCCGAATCCCCGGATCCCCGGCGGAAGGATCCGCTTGTAAAAACCGGCGTTCCAGGTCCTCAAGGGAACCCTTTACAATTACTTCCCCCGTAAGCCCGTCTTCGGTATCGACCCGGATATACCGGTACTCTCCGGCGGGAATGGACAGAATAAAAATCTCCGGCCCTCCGGGTTCCGCGGTCCTTGGATCCGCCGTTTCTGTTTCCGCCGCTTCCGCTCCGGCGCTTTCCGCCCCATCTTCGTTCTTTTCCGTCCCGCCGCCCCCCAGGTACAGGGCCCCCAGATATACGGACGCGTCAAGCCCGGTAAGGGCCAGGCCCAGGGTTTCCATGCGCTTGGGGCTAAGGGTAAACGAGTATTCGGCTTTTTCCCCTTCCGCCAATTCCGCATCCTTTAGCTCATGGTAATAATCCTCCGCAGTAACAGAGATAGATACCGGTCCGGGAAAAAGTATCAGTTCTTCCCCGCTTTTTACGGCTCTTTCATTTACCAGGATCCCGGCCTGTTCCGGTTCCGTATGAACCACAAGCCGGGCGGGTTCGGTGTTGGACAGGGCGGCGAGGAACCGGGCCTTTAATTCATCCGAAGCTTCGTTAAAATCTTCGGGAGAAAAGATCGTCGAATCTTCGTACACAAAGGAACCGCCCCGGGTAAAGATCCGAAACTCCGCATAGATCCGGCCGTAAAAAAAACGCAGCGTCCCGGTTAGCACCGCATCGGCATTATGGGCCCACAGAAACGCTTCCTCGTCTCCCCGGGCCGGCGGCGGGGGAAAGGCCGCCGCCGGGTCATCTTCTCCCTCCGGCGGCCCGGAGCCTTCGCCGGTATTGACGGCGCTTATTGTAAAAAGGGGCTTGGCTTCGATCGGGGGGTCCTGTTCTTCGGCTTTGGCAAAATCTTCTTCCAGCACCCGAAGTTCCTCCGCCACCCGTTTTAGTTCTTTTTTGTATTTCCAGTTTGGAAGGCCCTGGTATAACAGGGCGTCCCGTTCCGACCGCTTTTCTGCCAGGCGGCTTGCCGCGCCCTGCATTGCCGCGAGCCGGGCAAGTTCCCGGTAACGGAGGAGTTCTTCCCCGCTGCGCAGCCGGTAGGGAATAGCGCCCAAATCCCGGACCAGTTCACGCTGTAGTACAAAGCCCAGGGTTTTCTGGGAAGGGGGCAGATCGGATACGTCAAAGGCGGTAACACAAAGGACAAATTCTCCATGGATGGGCGCCGGCGGCGGCTCTTCTTGTTTTCCCCGGGCAAAAAGGGAAAGCGCCGGGCACAGCACGGCAAACAACAAGAGATACCGTCTCCAGGATCTGCAGGCCGAAGCGCCCCGCGGCATATTTTTTTTCACCGTCCTATCCGTTATTAATTGTATATTTTAAATATTCTTCGATAAACATATCAATGTCCCCGTCCATAATCGCCTGGATATTTCCCGATTCAGCCTTGGTCCGGTAATCCTTAACCATCGTATAGGGTTGAAACACATAAGACCGGATCTGGTTTCCCCAGGAAATATCTTTTTTTTCCTGGGCAAAGCGTTCGTTTTCTTTTTCCTTTTCCTGCCGGTAGTGTTCATAAAGCCGGGCCTTAAGCATACTCATGGCGGTAGCCCGGTTCATGGTTTGGCTCCGCTCGCTTTGACATGCCGCCACAATTCCCGTGGGCAGATGGGTAAACCGCACCGCACTGTCGGTTTTGTTTACATGCTGCCCCCCGGCGCCGCCGGAACGGTAGGTGTCTACCCGCAGATCCTCGCTCTTAATTTCCACCTCGATGGAATCATCCAGGACAGGAAAGGCATAGACCGATGCAAAGGAGGTATGCCGCCGGGCGTTGGCGTCAAAGGGAGAAATCCGTACCAGCCGGTGAACCCCCGATTCCCCCTTAAGGTAACCGTACGCATAGGCCCCCTCGATCTTGCAGGTGGCGGATTTTATTCCCCCCTCGGCCTCGAGCATATCCACCTCTTCTACGGCAAAACCCCGGCGTTCGGCCCAGCGCAGGTACATGCGGTAGAGCATTCCCGCCCAGTCGCAGGCTTCGGTGCCCCCGGCGCCGGCGTGGACCGAAAGGAAGCAGCCGTTCTTGTCCACTTCCCCGGACATAAGTTCCAGCAAATTCTGCTTTGTATAGCGCAGGGATATGTTTTTTAGGGTTTCTTCGATTTCGCGGCTCTGGGATTCGTCCCCCGCTTCGTTTGCCAGTTCCAGCAGGGCCGAAAGATCCTCCACGTCGGCCTTTAAAAGCCGCCAGGGATCATACCGGCTTTTTAGGGCCTTAAGTTCTCCCATGCATTTTTCTGCCCTGGAACTGTCGTTCCAGAAACCAGCCTTTCCGGACTCATCTTCCAGTTCCCTAATGCGTTCTTTTATGGTCTTTTTTGAATTAGGAGCCCCCTGGGGCTCTTCAAAGACGCCTCCAGGTATCAAGGATTTTTGCGGAAAGTTCCGCCACGGGACTTCCCAGCTCATTCAACAACATGTCATTTCCCCTGTGGCCTATCTGCCCCGGCGCGCCATCCGCACGGGCCTGACTTGACTACGCGACGGCGGGGTCTGTACTGCCCGAACCGGCTGTACCGGCGCCTCCCCGCCCCGGGCAACCAGGCGCCGCCACTTTTTTTCCCGCAGGGTGCTTAGGACCAGCGTACCGTCCACGGGAAACTGGAATATCCTAAGCCGGTCAAAGGCGTCGGTGGCCCGGTCCAGATCCCGTTTGATACGGCTTAGGGTTTCCGGAGAAACCACGGTGGACTCCCAAAGACCCCGCTGAACCTTATCAAATCCGTACTGAATAAGCAGTTCCGCCAATTCTTTTGCTCTTCCCTCCGAACCGGGATCTACGGCAATTGATACAAACATAGCTTATTATAAAAAACCGTAAAGGGTTTGTCAATGCAACAAATTACACCCATAAAAAGTGTTTGCGAAAAGGGCCCCTGACAATTTAAAATTGTCAAGGAATATGTTCCCCGTTGACCGGAAATCATGATCCTTCAAACTTTTTCATCATTCCCCGGACGTGTTTTTTCCATTCCGATGCCAGCGCCGCAGGCTCAAGGGGATACGCGTCGGCGCCCCGGGAAAGAACCCATTCAAGCACCCGGTTGTATTGGGTCGACGTAAACTCAACGATAAACCCCGTATCTTTTTCTTTAATCGTCTGATCCGCCGCCCATTTCCGTTCCCCGGCCCATTGCGCGCCGGCTTTATTAAGAGCGATTTTGAACCGGTATTTCTTGCCGGCAAAAACGCCGAAATAGCTGCCATCGGTCCGGGCGATATAATCATAATCCTCAGGCAGTGTAAAGGTTTCATTGGTCAAAGACACGTTTTTCATCCGGGAAAGATTAAATATCCTGATGCCGGCCCGTTCTTCCGCATACCCGTAGAGAAACCAGACCCCGTTGTCAAAAAGAAGCTGATAGGGCCGGACCAGCCGGCTCTTATACCGGTCATCCCATATCCCGTAATACTCAAAGGCAAGCAGGCGGTTTTCGCGCATGGCGGAAATGACGCGCTCCCATGTACCGGGGTTAACCGGGGCGGAGGCCACGGGCGGGACAACAATGCGGTTTTCATACCAGGGGACGGAATCGTCTTTTTCAAAATTGTCTTTTGTTAACGGGGCGGTAATATCGTCCAAAAGCCGTTTGGCCGAATTGTAGAGCGGCGTATCCCGATAGAGGGAGAGGAGGTTCTTTGCCATGCCCAGGGCCAGCATATCATTGGCCGCGGCAAAGCGGGCGGGCAGGCGAAAGGATTTTTCCGCATAAAACCAGCCCCGGTTTTTCGCGCAGTATTCAATAGGGGCGCCGAGCATATCCCGCATATACTCAATATCGCGGTAAATGGTCGCCGTGCCGGCTTCGTATTCCTTTGCCAAATAATTGACATTGGGGTATTTCCCCGACGCAATCTGCTGGTCAATAAAGTAAATCCGGGCAAGCGCCGTTCTGGGCAGGTTTTTTCTCGTATCCATGGCTTAATGAAGGAAAACCGCCTGTCAAGTGTACAGGCCTCCCTTTACAGCATGGAACCTGAAATTCATGACAGTATTGCAAATCTTCCCGGATCATTTATAAAAACCCGGAATGCCATTCAAAAATTGATAAAAAATGATATTCCTGTCCAAATAAGTTGTCCGGTTATGAAACAAAACAAAAACTGCTCCGTCGATGTCCTGAATTGGGGTCAAGCACATAAGATCAGAACCGTAACTGATTATATTATGATGGCGCGTTATGACCATACTACCGGCAATCTTGACAACCGTCTTTCGCTGGAGGAAGTGGCTGCCGCGGGATCGGCCGCAGTCTCTGAATCACCGGTTTCGCCGTTCCAGTCCCAGCGCCACTCTATACATTCCCGATTATATGGTATAGTGGATGCACATGGGAAACAATACCGAAATAGAAGTGAAGGCCCGGATTGAGGATCAGGTGGACTGTAAGGCCCGGTTGGAGGGCATTGCGGGAAAGGGAACCGCCTTTATAAAGGAAGACTCGTACTGGTTTCTTTCCCCGGAGAGGTCCGCGGGGGAAGCCGCCTTGGAAGGGCCCGGGGCCCTGCCCCCATCGGGACTGCGGGTCCGCCGGGAACGTTATAGCGGCGGCGAAGACGGGGCCCCGGAACAAATCTGGGTTACCTATAAAATCCGGAAATCCAGCCCGGACAAACGGGACATCGAGGTTAACGACGAACATGAATTTGAGGTCTCCGACGGATCGGGCTTTGAGGATCTTTTGGTGCGGCTGGGGCTAAAAAAGGGTGTCTGCAAGCGCAAGCGGGGATGGAAATGGAAATACGAAAACATCTGCGCGGAACTGGCGGAGGTGGACGGCGCCGTCCTGCCGGAACCTTCCAGGCGCCTGGGCTGGTTTGTGGAACTGGAGGTCCTTAGCGATCCGGCGGAAGCGGAATTTGCCGCCGTCAAGGCGGAGCTTTTGGAATTCCTTGCCAGGATCGGCATCCCGGAAGAAAAAATAGAACCCCGCTATTATTCGCAATTACTTTTTGGGAAGGGGTAAAAGCCGCCGCCGCTTACACCGTTTCTTCAATTACCCCCGGTTTAAGAAGGCCCGCATTAAGGCTGCCGCAGCGCATTCCCTCGGCGATTGCGTCCGACAGGGAAAGGCCCCCGTCCAGGGCGGCGGCAAGCCCCGCGGTAAAGGCGTCCCCGGATCCGGTACTGTTTAGGGTCCTTTGTTTTTCCACCGGCGCTTCGGTAAAGACGCCGCGGCAGGTATACCACAGCGGAAGCGTTCCCCGGGAAAGGATAATTTCGCCGCCGTACCGGGCCGCCAGCTCCAAGGCCAGGGAAGCGATCCTGTCCCGAACACCCTGTTCATCCCCGGAAAGTTCCCCCAAGCCCTTAAACTCCGGCGCAAAGGTGCCGGCAAATTCAAAAAGATTCGGTTTAATTATGTCGGGCCCGTGGACCATGCTTTGCCGCAGATCCTTTCCCCGGATATCAAGGATAATCCGCTTTTCCTGCGCCCGGGCCAGACGGACCATTTCGGGAACCAGCGCGTCAGTATAGCCCCGGGCTTTGGCGCCGGAAATAATCACCGTCTTTACCAGGGGAAGCAGTTCCCCGTAGGCCCCAAGCAATTTTTCTTCGGTCCCCGGCGCCACCGGTTCTCCTTCTTCTACCAGTTCCGTCACCCTATGGCCCGCCCCTTCCTCCGTGAGCAGGGTGTAACAAAACCGGATCGGGCTGCCGCTTTCCACCCACCGCAGGGCAAGCCTATCCTGTTCACAGAGGCGTAAAAAAAGGGGGCCCAGGGGTCCTCCTAAGCCGGTTAGGTGAATGGCATCTCTTTTTAACTGGGTCAAGACCCTGGTTACGTTGATCCCCTTGCCGGATACATCGATCCGGTGGACCGCGGTGCGGTTTACCTTACCGGGAATTAGCCTGGAAAAGACAAGGGTTTTTTGCAGGGTCGGATTCATGCAAACCGTAAGAAAAGTGCGGGGCTTTTCCATGAATCTACTGTACAAGAAACCTATAGGTGTTACAATAGAAACATGGAAATAAACCCTCCCCCCGAAAAGTACCGCCGCCCCAGTTGGGACGAATACTTTATGGAAGTCTGCGAAGCCATTTCCAAACGGGCCACCTGTAACCGGGGGCGATCCGGCTGTGTTATTGCCCGGGACAACCAGATCCTGGTTACCGGCTATGTGGGAGCCCCTGCGGGGCTGCCCCACTGTGATGAAGTGGGACACCAGTTTAAACAACTGGTCCACGAAGACGGCAGTGTTACCACCCATTGTGTTAGAACCGTCCATGCGGAGCAAAATGCACTATGCCAGGCCGCGAAGCGGGGAATTGCCGTCAACGGGGGTACCCTGTACTGCCGGATGACCCCCTGCAGGACCTGCGCCATGCTGATTATTAACTGCGGCATAGTCAGGGTGGTCTGCCAGCGCCGCTACCACGATGCGGCAGATTCCGAAGCGATGTTTACCATGGCGGGCATTAAACTGGAATACATACACCAGGAAGTACAGGAATACGACGGCCAATGAACCTTTCCACCCAAGGCCCCCCCGCCGAGGGGCGGGTTCCAGAGCCCCAAAGCCCGCCGCGAATGAAGATAAAAATACCGTTTTTTGCCGCGGCCCTTATGATCCTGGCGGCCGTAGCCGCTTCATGGGCCTTAACTTACCCGTTCTTTCGGTCCATAGACGGCGCCGCGGTACAGAACCAGGGCGGAATCGGGATCCTTCGCATTGCCCTGGGAGAAACCTGTATCGTGCTGCTGGGGCTTACGGTCCTTTTTGCCCTTCTGCGGACCCTCCGGGCCGAAACAACACGGGCATGGGAAGAAAAAGAACAGCTTAATGCGGAAAAGGCCCGGCTCGAGGATGAAAAGACCCTGCTCCGGGAAGAGCTTGCCAAAGTTACAAACAAGCACGCGGAAAGCGAAAGGGCCCTGGAGGAGCTGCAGGACATCAGATCCCGGGCTAGGCAAAGGGCCGGCCAAACCAGAAACAGCCTGGAGCAAATCGCGGATAAAACACCGGCCATTGAGGGGGCCCTTAAAAACGCCCTGGATACGGTGGAAGAAATCCGGATACAGATGACTGAAGTTTTGGGAAAGCCCCGGATGGAATCCTTAGCCCCGCCGGAGCCCTCCGCGAAAAAAAGTACCGCCGGGACCGCGGAATTTGCCGGGGCCCTTCGCGGGACCGATGAGCTTCAAATGAAGATCGCCGAAGGAACCATTCAAAGCAAGGCGGTAAGGGAACTTATAAACGGCATTGCGGGGAGCATGGAAAAAATTACCGGCCTTGCGGGAATGATAAACCGCATCTCCGCCCAGACCAACATACTGTCCATGAACGCCGCCATAGAAAGCGCCCACGCCGGATCCGCCGGGGCGGGCTTTGCGGTGGTCGCGGAAGAAATAAAAAAACTTGCCGAATCCACCGAAACCAACGCCAAGCAGATCCAGGTGGAAGTTAAAACCATAGGGGAAAAAGCAAAGGCCGGAGTAATAGCCGGAGAAGCCCTGTCAAAAACCATGGAAAAAACCGGGCGGACCGTGGGGACAATCGGGCAGTTTTTAACCGCCCTTTCTTCCGAATATTCCCGCAGCCCCGCAGGGGCCCCCGGCAGCGGCCCGGATCTTACGGAGTGGCGGGAATACGCCGCGGCGCTGGCGGAACAGCTTACCCGGATCACGGAGAAATACGAGCCGGAATATACCCGGCTAAAAACGGAATTGGAAAAAGCCGTGGAAGACGCCGGATGCCTTACTAGTTCCATCCGCGCCCTGGTGGAAGAAGAAAAAAAGACGCCGGAACACGCTGCCGCGCCGGGTTTCGGGGAACCACTGCAGACCGCCGCACCGGCTTTCGGAAAACCGCCGGAACACGCCGCCGCACCGGGTTCCGGGGAACCGCCGGAACACGCAGCCGCACCGGGCGCCGGGGAACCGCCGCACGCCGCAGCGCCGGCTTTCGGGGAACCGCCGGAACTCGCCGCCGCACCGGGCGCCGAAGAACCGCCGGAACTCGCCGCCGTACCGGGCGCCGGGGAACCGCCGCACGCCGCAGCGCCGGGCTTCGGGAAACCGCCGGAGCACGCCGCCGCACCGGGTTCCGGGGAACCGCCGCAGAACGCCCCAAGTGTTCGGATTTCGGACAGCAGGGCGGTTAGGGTAAAAGAACCGCCCCGGACGGTATGACGGCCTTCGCCTATTCGGGCCGCGGAAGGTTTTGGCGGAACGGCGGATCCTGCAGGGCTACAGGGTCATGCGGTATTCGAGGTATATTTCTTCCAGGGTTTTCCGGGGGCCGGGGGTGTTAAGGCGTTTACGGAACAGCGTCGCCTCTTTGCGTTCAACGTAAAAATCATAAATATACCGGGGATCGGAATCGTCGATTTTAGTGTATGCGGGAGTTGTTCCCAAATAAGAACGGATCTCGTTAAAATCCACCGCGTTAATCCCAAAACGCCTAAGCCGAAAGCGCACCGCCAGCAGTTCTTCATATGAAAGGCCAAAAAGAAATTCATCCAGGGCCCATTGTGTTTCTTCATTGGCCGATTGGTTCAGCAGAAAATCATGCCATACTTCTTCCATGTCCATAGAAATACGAAGCAGTTCGCTGGTGCCGTCCATGGTTCCAAAACTGGGGGGCGAATCGTTCCTAACCTGCCACAGGGTTTCCAGGGCGGAAAAATGGCGAATCATGGCCGGTTCGGCGCCGGAATCCCAGAGCGAAATAAGTTCATCCGCCAGCCGCGCCTTAATGTCTTCGGGGAAAGAAGGTTTGTCCAGACATGAAAAATAAACATCCTCTATCATAATGACAAACATGGTAGAAAAAAGAACAGAACGGACCGATTTATGCAGACCGGAATCCGGCGGCAAAATTTTGCTTAACAGGGAAAAACTGTGGAACTTGGTTACTAAAAAACTCCGGACCGCCTGGATCCGGGCGGGGATCCGGAGCAGATGAGAAGACGGGGCAAGCCCCACCAGCGCCTTGATAAGCTGCTGTTCATTCCGGACACAGCCCCTAAGCATTTGATTTTCCCGAATAGTGGGAAAAAGCGCAACGGTGGCGCCAAAGGATCTAAGACAGTCAAAGCGGCGCCTGACAATTTTTGCCTCCGATGGATTTTTCGTATCCAGCAGGGCTTCGGCGTTCTGCACCAGGGATACCTCAAATTCATTTAAAAAAGAAAGGTCCTCGCCGGTGGAATGCAAAACATGGGGGTTTCGCTTCTCTATTGTATCAAGTGTCATGATACACATAAAATAACCTTAATTTCATCAAATATCAAGAATTATCTAGCCCCCCTTTGGATTTGGAGAAAATTTTGAGGGATGTAAAATTTTATACCGGGCGCTATCGGGCGGGGCGCTATACTATACAGAGCCAAACCATGGGACCTTGATTTACCGCCCGCGGATGAGTATACTATAAGAATGGGGGTGCACCGGTTTCGACTGGTACGGTTCGGGATACAGGCTGCAGGTGGAGCGGACGAAAGTCCATGCCGATCTCCTTAACTCGGCAAAAAATTTAACTGCCGACAACGACAGTTACGCTCTCGCCGCGTAAGCGCGGGAACGCGGAAACCGGCCCCGCCGCCTTGAGGGGCCGAATTTCCGTCGCAAACAAGGCTGGCTGTTTCTTCGCGTCCGGAGGGGAAACGGTAAGATTACCCGGAATACGGAGGGGCCGCGTGCTGTCTAGCCAAGCCTTTCCCGACAATTTAACAGGCGGCTAAACCTGTAGATGTCTGTGTGCCGCGTATTAGGACGCGGGTTCAATTCCCGCCACCTCCAGGGCCGCCCGGCCCTTGGCGCAAAACCGCCCTTTGATCCGGCGGACGCGGGATCAAAGGGCCGCGGCAGGGGATTGGCGGGGCCTATCTATAGTTCTGGGAAATTTCCTTAAACCGGTCCTGGATCTGAATAACCGCATCGGTAAGAATGGGGTCAAACTGGGTGCCCCGGCCGTCGCTGATAATTTTAAGCGCCTCTTCATACGACATGGCGGCCTTGTATACCCTGGCGCAAACCAGGGCGTCGTATACGTCCGAAAGGGCCGCAAGGCGGGCCGACAGGGGAATGTCGGTTCCCTTTAAGCCCTGGGGATAGCCTTTGCCGTCGTACCGTTCATGGTGGGAATAGGTTATATCATAGCAGTGACGAAGGTAAATGGAGTCCTTGTCTGCAACCGCCTTCATCATTTCTTTAATAATATTCTTGCCCACGGTGGCGTGGGTTTTCATGATCTCGTATTCGTCCGGATCAAGCTTTCCCGGTTTTAGCAGAATTTTATCGGGAATTCCGATTTTACCCACATCGTGAAGGGCCATGGCCTTGACAATGATATCCGGATGCATGGCCTTAAGGGACTCTGCATAGGGAGAGTTGGATTCAATAAGATATTCAATTAAGGCTTGGCAAAAAAACTGGGTCCGCTTAACATGGCTTCCCGATTCCAGATTACGGTACTCAATGATGTTGGCAATGGCCTGAAGGGTATTGTCCAGGGTAGAAGTGGCCTCGGCGGTTTTTTCCGCGACCATTTGTTCCAGGTTGTCGCTGTAATTTTTAAGCTCCACCTGATTTTTTACCCGGAGTTTTACTATCTCCGGCAGAAAGGGCTTGCTGATAAAATCTACCGCCCCTGCGGTAAGGGCTTCGCTTTCGGAATCAGAGGTGGTGATAAAAATAACAGGAATACGCTTAAAGGATTCATCGGACTTTAGAACTTTTAAAAGTTCATAGCCGTTCATTTCGGGCATGAATACGTCCAGCAGGATAATTTTAGGGATCACCGTCGTGGTCTTAAGTACTTCCAGCGCCCTTTTGCCGTTTTCGGCGGTAAGAATGGTATACCCGTCCTTAAGGATCTCTTCCAGTATAAGGCGGTTCATCTCTACATCATCAACCACCAATACCAGGGGAAGGTCTTTTACCCTAGCCATTTTCCTCAATAACCCTTTCCAGTTCCGGCAGAGTCTGGGCAAAGACGGTCTTAACTGCTTTCACGGTCTTGGGCTTTACGGACCTTGCTTTAATTTGGGCTTCCAATTCCACCACCTTGGCATGCAGCCCTATAATGGAAAGGTTTGCGGTTACCCCCTTAAGCGTATGGGCAAGCCCCTGGGCCTCTTCATAGTTTCCCGCATCAAGAGCCGCAAAGATAGGCTCGATCCGGGTTTCGTCTTTAAATTTGGTTAAAAGCCTGGCATAAAGCTTTTTGTTGTCCATGACCCGCCTTTTCCCGTCTTCCTGATCAACGTAGACAATTTTAGCCATCATAAACCCCCAATAACTTAGTATAGTAGAGGGCGTCTTATTCGTCCAGTCATGGCAGAGGCATCCGGGCTAAAGAAACAGCAATTTGTCCGGCGGCCGCAACCGAAAGCTCCGGCCCGCCGGGGTTTCCGGAGGCTCCCCTATGTAAGGCCCTGGAAAACATCCGGGGGCAGCCGGGACAGAATCGTTTCCCTAAAGGCGTCCAGGTTCCCAATAAAATGGAACAGCTCGGACCGGAGGATTTTTCCTGTTCCCGCGGCGCTTTCCAGGCCCTCCGCGGCCGCGGCCAAGGACGGGGCCCCCACAACCCGCGAGGCGTTTTTAAGGATCCGCAAAATCCCCGGGATCGCGGGGTCCCCTTCCTGGCCGGGATCCGCCGCCAGTTTACCCAGGATCCGCAGGCGGTTTTCCGTGTCGATGCAGTAAAGCTTAAGCAGCGCATGGTATTCTTCTTTGGAATTTGAGCAATTGGCAAGGCCCTGATATTCGTCCAGCCCTTCCACCTTCAGGTTCAGAATCTCTTCCTGTTCCTCTTCTATCTGCTGCCGGAGCCCCCGGGGGGTCCATTTTTCCATCAGGGCGTTGATCCGGTGGATTTCCAGGGGTTTGGTATAATAGTCGGAAAAGCCCATTTCTAAAAATTGCTCCCGGATCCCCGCCACCGCATTGGCGGTCATGGCTATAATGGGCACATTCTTGTATTTGCCCCCTTCCATGGCCCGGATTTCCCTGGTGGTTTCAACGCCGTCCATACCCGGCATCATGTGATCCATCAGGATCAGATCAAAGCTGCTTTTTCGAACCAGTTCCAGGGCTTCCCGGCCGTCGCCGCAAAGGGTAATCTGCATCCGGTAGGGGGCAAGCAGGCCCTGGGTAATTTTTAAGTTGATAGCCAGATCGTCCACCACCAGGACCCTAAAGTCCGGGCAAATAAAGGGGATCTGCCGGTTCAGCGTAGGGCTTACCCGCTTTCCTTGAATGGTATTAACTATGGTCCCGGCATAATAGGGGGGGCTTATGGCTAAGCCGTTCCATTCCCGGGCCCCTGCTTTTTCCCCGGACAAGAGGGCTTGTTCTTCCAGCAGAACCGGTACCGTTGCAATCGACGGATGGGCGGCAAGACCGCGGCTAAACAACCCGGCCAATTTTCCGGGAAAGAACACATAGTCCCATTGGCCGCCTTCAAACTGCAGCAGCAGATCTTCTTCATTTGCCGCCGAAGCCGCCTCCAGGCCCAGATCTTCCAAGGTCCAGCCAAAGGAAGAGGCCAGCAGCGGATCCGGACAATAAAAAAGGGCTTTTTTACCCTTTGCCTCGAAGCTTACCGTGGGGTTAGGGTCCACAATATGCTGGGGAATAGTAACCGTAAAAGTTGAACCCCGCTGGTATTCGCTTTCTACCGCAATAGTCCCCCCCATGGCCTTGCAGTAGCCGTAGGTAATGGAAAGCCCAAGGCCGCTTCCTTCTATGCCGATGTTCCGTTTCATGTCCAGGCGGACAAAGGCGTCAAAGAGGATGTTCATGTCTTCCTCCTTGATGCCGATACCGCTGTCGCTTACTTCTATAAGAAGCTCCAGGGTCTCCACATCCCTTTTATCGGTAATCCGGATTTTTACAAAACCCGAGTTGGTGTATTTAACGGCATTGCTAATTAGATTAAAAAGTATCTGCCGGATTTTTACTTCATCTCCAAAAAGCGCCCGGGGAATTTTAGAACCTATTTCCAGCAGAATCCGGATCGGCTTGTCATGGATGTAGATCCGCATAACGTTTATTATATCGTTTATTAGAAAGCTGAATTCATAGGGAAATTCCACAACCTGGATATTTCCGGATTCAATTTTTGAAAAATCCAGGACATCGTTAATAATTGTCAGCAGGTTATGGCCGGCCTGTCTGATATCCATAAGGTATTCGGCCACCCGGGGGTTTACCTGTTCCCGCAGAACCAGATCGCTTATACCGATGATCGTATTCAGGGGGGTGCGGATTTCATGGCTCATGGTGGCAAGAAAACGGCTTTTTGCGCTGTTGGCCTTTTCGGCCATTTCTTTGGCCCGGATAATTTCGGTGGTGTCATAGGCCAGGATTGTATACCCTTCCAAACTGGCCCCTTCGATGGCGGGGATAATCTGGATGGTGTAATTCCGCACCTCGTTCTGGGAGGGGATTTGCAGCGGCAATTCTATTCCCGCCGGCTCCCGGGTATCTTTGTACTCCCCCATGATCCGCAGGAGCCGCGAAAAGTTTGCCGCGCCCCCGTATTGTTTAATTACCCCAATCAGGGGCTTATTCCGGATCATGTCAAAATGGGGGATATTGAATTTGTCCAGCAGCGCCACGGTACAGTAATTTATGCACTTATCTTTGTCCAGAAGCAGAATAATGTTGATGTTGTTTTCCAGCAGCATATAAAGAAACCGTTCCTGCCGGACCTTTTCGCTATGCAAAACGTTCAAGAAGCGAAGCTGAGCCTGGAAAGCCCGTTCCGAAAGTATCGCATTATTAGAAAGGGCCTGCAGCTTTCGTTCCAGTTCCCGTATTTTTAATTCCAGCTTTGCCGGCTCTTTTTCTTCGCTCATAGAATACAAATGCACAGGGAATAATTAAGAAAGTAATTACCGCACCTTTGATTTTTATCCGGCACAGGGCAGAATTCCCCGACGGAGTAGACAAACTGGTAGGGCAAATTATCTTTAAACTGCGCGGTCAATTCCCGGATTTCGGAAAAAAACTCGGTCCCCAGGGTCCAGCCCCGGGCGGCGCAGGAAACAGCCAGGGCAATACTGCCGGGAGCTTCGGGAGCGGCGGCCAGGCACTCTATGGTTTCCTTCGCGGTTTTTGCCGCGGAGATTATAACAAAGTCCCTGTCGCAAAAGGAAATTCCCAAGGACGCGTGGATAGGCATGGCGCCGCTGCATAACAATTCCCCTTCTTCGGCCCTGTAAATAGTCCTAATCAGCCGGGAATTATCCCCGGAATGGAGGACAATGGGGAAAGATGAGATACCCAGTAATTTGCCGTCCCTGGATAGACCGGTGGTTTCCAGGTACTGTAACGCGGGGATGCCGTTGATCCTTCTAACCCGGTTTTTGTAGGAATCCGTAATAACCGCCCGGTAGCTGAGCATCCGTTCTTCCGGAATAGTGGAACGAAAAAACCGGGGTTTGAGGTTTCCCCAAAAAGCCGCCAGGATAAAAACATCGGCATATTCCTGGCCGTTAAAATAGGTTCTAATATTTCGGCTTTCCACATCGTCGGTAAACACGCTTAGGCCAAAAATCGGAACCCCGCCGCTGGTGGCGTCCAGGGCCGCGATATACTCATCCCCTGGAATGGTCTTTAAATAGGGGGTAACAATGTAAAACATTTCGGGCCTGTCCATGCCTTCGGGGTTTTCGCGGAGGATAGTTTTACAGATCTTTTCCAGGGGCTGGAAGGGATCTTCCCCCAGGGGTTCACTGGCAACGGCGGTAAAGGCGCAGTCCTCGCTGGTAAGAACCGTAATGGTTAGGTTAATAAACGCCGTAACCCCCGGAACGGTGGAGATCGAAGTGGTTCCCCCCACCACGGGAAATTTTAAACGCTCGTAAAGTTTTTTCATAATCCCGGTTCCGGAAAAATCGGGATGATAGTACAACAGGCCCAATGAATGGCGAAGCAGCCGCGAAGGGTCCAACTGCTCTAAAATTTCCCCCAGGGCTTTTTCTTCATCATCAATTTCATTTGTATGGGCGGTAAAAACCTTTATCATCGCTCCTTCCTGTTTTTTATCTTACCCTCGTTTACAGTTGGCCATAATTCATAAAACACTGATGAAGCCGCTGTTCTAAAAGTTTGTACGAAAAGAATCGTTTGCCAATTTCAAAATTCCTGGCGGTCATTACCTCTGCGGCTCCGGGGTTTTCCAGAATGGCGCTTACCGTATCCACCGTCTCGGGGGTAATGTAGTTGTCCATAACTACCACATCAAAGTCCAGGGGTTCAATGTCCTGTTGGAAAATCGAGTACCGGTTTACCAGGATAGGCTTTCTGAACCACAGGGCCTCCAAAAACGCATTGCCGAATCCTTCGTAGCTTGAGGGGTAACTTACAAAATCCGCATTAAGGTAACAGTCCCAAAGGCTGTATTTTTTTTGTCCCGTTTCGGAGATCCCCCGTTCGGCGCCGATAATGTCGGGCCGGACGATCACGTCCACCCCTAAAAGTTCCGCATAATCCATGGTACGCTGAAAATACTCGGATCCCTCATCCCGTTCCTGATGGCTGATAAGAAGCTTAACCCCCTTGTCCCTAAGCCGGCTTGCCAGCTCGATGGCGTGCTCAATGCCCTTGCGGGCAATCATCCTGGTGGGCTGAAGAAGCAGGACCTCGTCATCGGCGATTCCCAAATCCCCGCGGAGGCCCCGGCCGTAATCATCCAACACCGGGGGTTCCGTATCAAAGTCAAACACATTGGGAATAATTGTAGAAGCAAGGCCGCAGCGGAACGAAAGTTTCTGCCGGGCCTCGGAGTTAATTACCACATGGTTAATGGTATGCAGCCGGGGGGGAAAGGACATGGACAGATAATCTTCCACGCAGTTAACGGCAAACCGCTGCCGTTCCCAGGCAAAGTCGTGGTGATGGGCCAGGACCGGTATTCCTGTTTCCGCAATCAATTCCGTTATGGCCAGGCCCAGTGGTATATGCATGGGTATGGTCAGGGCATTTTCGGCAATGATGAGGTCTATGCCAAAGGTTTCTACAAATTCATACAGGGCCCGTTTAAGCTGGAAGCGCACCGCCTGGATTTCCCCGGTAAGGCTCTCGGACCGGACCCTGCTTCCAAAACACCGATCCTGGATATCCTTGATCAGGGGATGGTTAAAAAAAGCTTCATCCACCACCATGGAACCGTCCGGCTTCCAGTCCGAAAGGCCGGAAAAAAAATAACAGTCGTATCCCATTCTTTCTAAAACCTGCTGCCATTTGCGGGTTTCCATGGAGACCCCGTCGGCTCCCTGGAAACGGGTGGAAACAAAACCAACTCTGCAAATTTTAGAAGATCGGGTTAGGTACATAAACTCAAGTATAGCAGTTCCCGGAATTTTTACAAGTACACGAAGCGCCCGGAATTCCGCACCAGACCGCCAAAGCGGTCTAGGCCGCCAAAGCGGTCTAGGCCGCCAAAGCGACCTAGGCCGCTTTAGCGCCACAGGCTGCTAGAAGGGCCGTTCGGCTAAGTACTTGTACTCCTTATAGAGCCGTTCCGCCTGGGCCTTGGCTTTGGCCAAAAGGGCGTCGGCCCGGTCAGGGCTGGCGGCTTTAAGGCTCTTAAAGCGCACTTCCTTGTACATAAAGTCTTCCAGATCCACGGAGGGTTCCCGGGAATCAAGCAGGAAGGGGTTCTTCCCCTGATCCTTAAGCCGGGGATCGTAGCGGTAAAGGGGCCACAGGCCGCAGCCCACCACCGCCTTTTGCTGTTCCATACCCTGGGCCATGTTAATGCCGTGGTTAATACAATGGCTGTAGGCAATAATAAGGGAGGGCCCCGCGTAGGCTTCCGCTTCCCGGACGGCTTTAATGGTTTGGTTAATATCGGCCCCCATGGCTATCTTGGCCACATACACATAGCCGTAGCTTATCCCCATGGCGCCCAGATCTTTTTTGGTGATCTCCTTGCCCGCGGCGGCAAACTTGGCGATGGCCCCTATGGGGGTGGCCTTGCTCATCTGGCCCCCGGTATTGGAGTACACCTCCGTATCCATACAAAGGATATTCACATCCCTTCCCGAGGCAATGACATGATCCAGCCCCCCGTAGCCGATGTCGTAACCCCAGCCGTCGCCGCCAAGAATCCACACCGACCGTTTAATAAAATGATCCGCCAAAGAAAGGAGCATCTGGGCCAGGGGGCTTCCCTGGCTCTTTAGGGTCCCCTTAAGTTCCTCCACATTCTTTCGCTGTTCTTCTATGGCCGCGTCGTCGGCCTGGGTATTGGACAGAAGCTTATCGATAAGCGCCGCCGCGATACCCTCATTTTTTGCCTGGGCCGCCACTTCCCGGACATGGATTGCCAGTTTGTCGCTGGTCAGCCGCATGCCAAGGCCAAATTCCGCCGCGTCCTCAAACAGGCTGTTGGACCACACCGGCCCCCGGCCGTCGGCCCGCTGGGCGTAGGGGGTGGTGGGCAGGTTGCCGCCGTAAATGGAAGAACAACCCGTGGCATTGGCTATGATAATCCGGTCGCCAAAGAGCTGGGAAATTAGCTTTATGTAGGGAGTTTCGCCGCAGCCCCCGCAGGCCCCGGAAAATTCAAAGAGGGGCCGCTTAAAGGCCAGTCCTTTAAAGGAACCCAGGTTAAGCTCCGCCGCGGGGACTTCGGGCAGGGACTGAAAATAATCCCAGGCCTCCGCCTGTTCCGCATGGTAAACCGGGTCATCCGCGTAGGATACCAGGGAAAGGGCGCAGGGTTTGGAAGAATCCTTGGACACCGGACAGTTGGCGATACAAAGCCCGCAGTCCATACAATCCTCCGCGGCGATGATAAGGCTTACTTTCTTATTCTCTACCGGTTTTGGTTTAATCTCCGCGGTCTTAAAGCCCTTGGGCGCCCGGGCCGCTTCATCGGCGTTTAGGTACTTCATCCTGATGCACGCATGGGAACATACCGCGGAACACCGGCCGCACTGGATGCAGACCCCGGGATCCCAGCTGGGCACCCGTTCCGCCACGGCCCGCTTTTCGTACTGGGTGGTCGCGGTAGGAAAGGTTCCGTCCGCGGGGATCTTCGACACCGGAAGCTTGTCCCCTTCCTGGATAGACATGGTTCCCAGCACTTCCCGGATCCAACTGTCCTTCGCGCCCCCAAAGGGTTTCTTCATGTGCAGATCCCCTTCGGGAGAGGAGGGGTACTTTACTTCTTCCACGGCGTTCAGCGCGGCATCCACGGTTTTGAAGTTTTTTTCCACCACGTCGGCGCCCTTTTTTCCGTAAGACTTTTCGATGAATTTCTTCATGTACTTAACCGCTTCGTCCTGGGGAAGGACCCCGGAGATTTTAAAATAGGCGGCCTGCATAACCGTGTTGATCCGGCTGCCCATGCCGCTGCTCCGGGCTATCTCCGCCGCGTCGATGACAAAGAACCGGATCTTCTTGTCGATAATCCGCTTTTGGGCTTCCAGGGGAATTTCCTTCCATACTTCGGCGGCCCTAAAGGGGCTGTTAAGAAGAAAGGTGCCCCCCTCCTTGATATTGGCCAGCATATCAAAGGTTTCCATGTACGAAAACTTATGACAGGCCAGAAAGTCCGCCTTGGTAATAAGGTAGGGCCGGCGGATTGCCTTTTTTCCGAACCGCAGATGGGAAACGGTAAATCCGCCGGACTTTTTGGAGTCGTAGGAAAAATACGCCTGGGCATTAAGTTCCGGCTTGGCGTCCCCGATGATTTTAATGGAGTTTTTATTGGCCCCCACGGTGCCGTCCGAACCAAGACCGTAGAACATCGCCTCGTTCATGTGCTCTTCCGGAATAACAAAGGAGTCGTCATAAGCCAGGCTTTTCCCCTGTATATCGTCCGTAATCCCCACCATAAAGCGGGCAATCTTCTTTCCCGTAAGGTTCTCGAAAACCGCCTTAACCATCGCGGGGGTAAATTCCTTTGATCCAAGACCATAGCGCCCCCCCAGCACCAGGGGATAATCCGTAAAGGGGGCGGCGCCGGCGGCCATGGTTTCGCCCAGGGCGGTCCGGATATCTTCGTACAGGGGCTCCCCCAGGGCGCCGGGATCTTTGGTCCGGTCCAGGACCGCTATAGCCTTAACCGTCGCGGGCAGGGCCTTTACAAAGGCGGCGGCGTCAAAGGGCCGGAAAAGCCTAACCTTAAGGACCCCCACTTTTTCACCGGTTTTTTCCAAGTACTCCACGGTCTCTTCGCAGGTTTCCGCCCCGGATCCCATGATGACGATCACCTTTTCCGCATCTTTGGAACCAAAATAATCAAAGAGCCGGTATTGCCGGCCGGTAAGTTTGGCAAATTTATCCATTTCTGCCTGAACCAGGCCGGAAACGGCGTCATAATACTTGTTTACCCCCTCCCGGCCCTGGAAATAGGTATCGGGATTCTGGGCGGTTCCCCGGATCAGGGGTTTTTCCGGGCTAAGCCCCCGTTCCCGGTGGGCCCTAACCAGGGTATCGTCGATCATCTGCTTCATAATTTCGTAAGAAATTTCTTCGATCTTTTGAAGCTCGTGACTGGTGCGAAAGCCGTCAAAAAAATGGAGAAAGGGTATCCGGGAGCGAAGGGTAGAAGCGTGGGCGATCACCGCCAGGTCCATTACCTCTTGCACGCTGTTACTGGCAAGCATGGCCCAGCCGGTCTGACGGCACGCCATTACATCCTGGTGATCCCCAAAAATCGAAAGGGAACTGGTGGCCAGGGCCCGGGCGGCAATATGGAATACCGTGGAAGTAAGCTCCCCGGCAATTTTATACATATTGGGAATCATAAGCAAAAGCCCCTGGGAGGCGGTAAAAGTTGTGGACAGGGCCCCGGTGGTAAGGGCGCCGTGCACGGCCCCGGCGGCCCCTGCTTCGGACTGCATTTCTACCACCTCTGGAACGGTTCCCCAAAGGTTCTTTCTGCCCTGGGCGGAAAATTCGTCTGAAACTTCCCCCATGGGACTGGAGGGCGTGATCGGATATATGGCGATTACTTCACTAAGAGCATGGGCCACATACGCGGCGGCGGTATTCCCGTCGATCATAACCATTTTTTTGTCTGACATTATTTTCCTCTGTTTACTAGGATGTTTACAGCATAGCGCATTGCCGGCATTTAAGCAATGGCCGCCCGTTGACCGGGGGCCGGGGCGGAAGGATATGCACGCCGGGCCCTACCGGGGGTCTTCGCTTTTCTTTTTCCGCAGTTCCGCCAGCGCTTCCAGGCCGAAGATGTCCTTTGCCTTCAGTTCCTCGGTAATGGAATTGGGGACCAGCATCATGGAGTTTCCCGCCTTAAGGCCCTCGTTTAATATCGAAAGGATCTTAAGCCTCATGGCCGGCTCGTTTTTTTCGTAGATACCGATCGCTTCTTCCAGCTTTTTGGCGATTTCAATTTCCGCCTCGGCCAGGAGTATGCGGCCCTTCTTTTCCCGTTCCGCTTGGGCCAGCCGGGAAAGGGAGTCCTGGAGCCCCCCGGGGATCTGGATGTCGGTGATTTCAATGTGCTGGATGGTAATGCCCCATTCGGTGGTTTTGCGGTCTACCTCTTCCTGAATCTGCTTTTGGATAAGTTCCCCGTGTTCCAGAAAGACGGAAAGATCGTGGCTGCTTACGGCGTTCCGCAGGGCGGTCTTCGCGGAAAGCACCACGGCCTCCTGGTACTGCTCCACCTCGAGGATAGCCTTTTCCGGATCCCAGACCAGCCAGAAACAGAGGGCGTCCACGGTAACGGTAACGGAATCCCGGGTTAGGGTTTCCTGGGCGGAAAAGTCCGTTACCCGGATCCGGAGGTCCACGGTTTGGACGATCCGGTCCGCCAAGGGAACGAGGAAGAAGAGCCCCGGTCCTTTTACCTTGTGGAACCGGCCAAGCCGGAGTACGATGGCCCGGTCCCATTCGTCGAGCTTGCGGATCGACGGGATAAAAAGTACCGCCGCGGCCAAAACCGCAGAAAGGGCCGTCAACGCCGGGGGATCCAGGGGCCAGGACCGGGGCAGGCCCGGGGCGGCAATGATCCCCGCCGCGCAAAAGAGCAGGGCCAGGAGTTTTATCCCGATCCTGTCGGCTTTCTTCCCCGGTGAAGGGGGAGATGCCGGGGCTTGTTTCCGGATTTTATTCCGGCTATTTCGCCGTATCAGGTCCATCTGTCTTGTTCCTCCTTTTAAGGTTAAGGCGCCGGTGAAGGGTCCGGGATCCCAAGGGCGAAGGCGTCCGCGTCCCCTTCCCGTAATTTTTTACAATGGCAACAAGCTCTTCCCCGTCCACCCCCAGGGCCTTCATATCCTCCACAAAACGGCCCAGCAGTTCCTGGATTTTCCGGTTGAGCCCCTCCGCGGCGGAGGCTTCTTTTTCCAGCAGGGGCCCCTTGTCGGATACATAGGTCCCGCTTCCCACCTGGGTGGACAGGATCCCCCGGATTTCCAGTTCCCCGTAGGCCTTGGCGATGGTGTTGGGATTGATCTTAAGTTCCACCGCCAGGGACCGGATGGTGGGAAGCCGGTCTCCGGGGCGTATCCGTTTAGAAAGGACGGCGTATTCTATCTGCTGAATGATCTGCCGGTAAACCGGCGCCCCGTTGGCCGGGTCCAGGGAAAAGCTAAGCTTATTGATCTTCGCTGCTTTCGGTTCCATCATTGTACCGGTCTTTTGTCTGCGGGAACGCCCCCGGAGAACCCTCCGGAAGGTTTACCCCCCGCCCATGATAAATGCACTAGTACAATATGTCAATATCCAACCGCGGGCCCTTTTCTTGACATCCCCCGGCATCTTGCTGTAGCATTGTACAAAGATAACGTGGCATACATCAAAAACCTGTTTGACAGAAATTTTCTTGAATACGCTTCTTATGTAATTAAAGACAGGGCCATTCCCGATCTGGAAGACGGCCTAAAACCTGTGCAGCGGCGTATACTCCACTCCCTCTTCGAGATGGATGACGGCAAATTTCACAAAGTTGCCAATGTGGTGGGCCACTGCATGCAGTACCATCCCCATGGGGACGCCTCCATAGGAAGCGCCCTGGTGGTGCTGGCAAACAAGGAGCTGTTTGTAGACCGGCAGGGAAATTTTGGAAATATCTATACGGGAGACGAAGCTTCGGCGGCCCGGTATATTGAATGCCGTTGTACTTCCCTGGCTAAGGAGATTTTTTATAACCCCAAGCTTACTCCCACGGTGGATTCTTACGACGGCAGAAAAAAAGAACCGGTGCTTTTTCCCGCGAAGATTCCGGTGCTCTTGATCATAGGGGCGGAGGGAATAGCCGTGGGCATGTCCACCAAGGTGCTGCCCCACAATGTCCTGGAAGTGCTGGAGGCGGAAAAGGCCTGCCTCCAGGGGAAAAAATTCCAGCTGTATCCGGATTTTCTTACCGGGGGCCTGGTGGATGTATCGGGCTACCAGGACGGAAACGGAAAGGTTCTGGTTAGGGCAAAGCTTGACACCTCCGATCCCAAGCGTATTGTAATCCGGGAACTGCCCTTTGGTTCTACCACCGAGAGTACCATCAACAGCATAGAGGCCGCGGCCAAGGCGGGGCGGATAAAAATACAGGGAATTAACGACTATACCACAGAAAACGTCGAAATAGAGATTAAGCTTGCCCGGGGGGTGTATTCGGAAGAAACCGTAGACGCCCTTTTTGGCTTTACCGAATGTGAACAGTCTGTTTCGGTAAACTTTCTGGTGATTAAAAACGGCCTTCCCACGGTGATAAGCGTTACCGAGGTAATTAAGTACCATTCCAAACTGCTGGTAAAGATCCTTACAAAAGAACTGGAATTGGAACGAAGCGAATTACTGGATAAACTTCATCTGCGAACCCTGGAACGGATCTTTATTGAAGAAAGGATCTACAAGGGCATCGAAAAAATGAAGACCGCCAAGGGGGTAAGCGATTCGGTAACGGCGGGGTTTAAGCCCTTTCTTAAAGAAATAGGAGACCGGGGCGTAAGCGCCGAAGATGTGGAGCAGCTTCTTAAAATTCCCATCCGCCGAATTTCTTTGTACGATATCAACAGGGCCAGGGAAGAAATGGAAGCGGTCCGGGGCCGGATTAAACAGATTAACCATCACCTAAAAAACATCACCCTCTATGCGTTAAGTTTTTTGGACGGGATCATCGCTAAGATAAAGGCCGACGCCGAAATCGGCGGGGGCAAACGGCGGACCATAATTGAAAACTTTAAAAAGGTGGATGTAAAAGAGGTGGTCCGCCGGGACCTGCAGCTAAAATACGACAAAACCACCGGATATCTGGGCAGTTCCGTTTCCGGCGGTGAAGTGGTGGCGGAGCTTTCCCCCTTTGACCGGATCCTGGTGATCCGCAGTAACGGGGTGTGGTCGGTTACCGGCATTCCCGACAAGGCCTTTGTGGGCCCCCGCGCCTGCTACATAGGGATCGCAGACAAGGACGCCCTTTCTTCGATAATTTTCACCCTCATCTACACGGAGCCCAAGACGCTCTTTCCCTGCATTAAACGGTTTCAAATTACCGGATGGATTATCAACAAGGACTATGCCCTTTTGCCGGATGGTTCGACGGTGCTCCACAGCGACACCAGGGCCAAGTTTAGTTTTACCGTAAAGTACAAACCCAAACCCCGGCTTAAGGTGTTTGCCGAAACCTTTAGGGCCCAGGATTATCTGGTAAAGGGCCTTAAGGCCGGGGGGGTGCGGCTGGCCGCCAAAGAAACGCTGGCGGTGGATGCAAGATAGGGGGGAACATGGAAGATACGAAGGTTTCCAAAGAAACGGAAATTGAAGTTTTTTCTGAAGAGGAACGGAACGAAATCAACGCACGGATAGAGGCCGCTTCTGCCCGGGAAGCGGTTGAACCGCCCCGGCCTCCGGCAAAGGGAGAAGCCGCCAAACGAAGCCTGTTTCCCCTGCTGGTTAATGCCGCGGCGGCCCTGTTTTTGGGGGGCGGCCTTTTTTTCCTTTTTAATTTTCAAAAATCCGGCATGGTGGAAATTCGCAGATCCGCCTCTGTTTTGGGCATCACCGCCCAGGCTTTAATCCAGGAGATCCGCCGGGAGGTGGACCTGCAGATAAACGAAAAAGACCAGGCCATTAACGAGATGACCGGCCGGATTGCCGGGATTGATGAAGAACTAAAGCGGCTTGATTCCCTGGAAGAACTAACCGGCGAACAGCGGGCCCTGATGGAAGATCTCCGCCGCCGGCAGGAAAGCTACCGGGATTCATTAAGCCGGCTCCATGTGGAACGGGCCCGGATTCTGGCGGCGGCCTGGCAGCGGGAAATGGAAACCCGCCGGGAAGAGGCGGGCCCCCAGACCCGGCCCGGGGTTCCGCCGGGGTCTCCGGAAAATCTTTCCGCCGAAGACAGGGAAGAAATACGGGCCGCACAAGACGAATTGGAGCGGCTTGGCAGCGCGGAAGAAAAATCCGCGCTGGTGGAAACGCAGCTTTCGGCGTATTATGCCAATGCCGCCCGGCAGATACAGGGGGGCCGGTACCGGGAGGCGGCGGAAACCATTGCCGCCCTTCGGGAATATCTGTCCACCCCGGCTTTCCGGGATATGGGGATCATTCAAATTCGCAGGGAAAGCGACGCCGCCGCCATTGCCGCCCTTACGGCCCTGGTGGAGAGGGAAACAGCCGGGACCCGGGTAGAAACGGTTTCTCCGGCGGGGCTTTCCACTGCAGGTCCGGGCGCCGGATCGGAAGCGGAACTGCGGCGGCAGCTTGCCGAGCGGAATGCCGCCCTGATCGCCCGGGAAGGGGCCCTGGCGGAACTGGAAAAAAACTTCAACGCCCTGCAGGAAAAAAATACCGCGGCCCAGCAGGCCATGGCGGAACGGGAACGGCAGATAGAAAGCCTCCAGGCTCAGAACGCGGCGAACCTTCAGAAAATTGAATCCCTGCAAAGAACCATTTCTAATGTGAATGCAGCCCTGGGGGAATAGCCTTCCAGAGCAGGGGTGTAAGCAGCGCCTTAAGTCCTGCGCGCCTTAGGTTCTGCGCGGGGATCATTTGGTTTTCATTACCTCTACGCCGTCCCAATTTTCGGGGGGCGGATTAACCGCATAGTCGCGGGATCTTTCAAGCAGGCTTTGGGCATTGTGGTCTCCGGGCAGAAGCGCCAGGGCCCGCTCAAATTTTTCCGCGGCCCCGGTAAAGGCCCGGTTATAGTACAGTTCCATCCCTTCATTGTGGGCCGCCCAGCCCCGGGCCTCGGCTTCGTCCAGCCGGCGGCGTACCGTGTAAATTTTAACCCCCCGGGTTTTGCCCTTCACCGCAACGGTATCCAGGAGTCTGGCCAAAATGGTTTGGCAGGAGGCGGCCGCGCCCATAAGGCCGCCGGCCGCAGTTCCGGCTAAGGGCAGGGCCCCTATGGCCCCCTGGTCTTTAAGTTTGTCAAAAAGGGATTCGCTTATCAGTATTTCCTGGTGATAGGTCTTGGTAAGGCCCTCCATGCGGCTTGCCAGATTTACCATGTCGCCGATTACCGTATAATCCATCTTTCGTTCACTGCCGATGTTGCCCACGGTAACAATGCCGTAGTTAATGCCGATGCCGATATGGAATTCCGGCTTCCCCAGCGCCCCTTGCTTTTTGTTGAATTCCTTCACCGCCTCTATCATATCCAGCCCCGAAAGCACCGACTGCAGCGCGTCGTCGTCATGTTGTACCGGCGCCCCCCAGACGGCCATTATGGCGTCCCCGATGTATTTATCCACAATGCCGCCGCGGTTCATGATAATATCAACCTGGCCTGAAAAATACCGGTTAAGATTTTTTACCAGTTCGTCGGGGCTTAGCCCTTCGGAAATGGTGGTAAAGCTGCGGATATCAGAAAAAAGAATCGCCAGCTGCCGGTTGTCCCCCACCAGCATGGATTCGGGGGATGCAAAGAATTTATCGATTAGATCCTTGGGTACATACTTTTGGAATATTTTGCGTATCCGTTCTTCTTTCTTTTGCGCCAGCACCGCCTCAAAGGCCTGTCCCTTGATCCGCCCATAGGCTTTTTCAAGCTCCCGGAGCATGGTGTTGAAGGTTAGGGCCAAATGTCCCGTTTCGTCCCGGTACTCCACCCGGACCCGTTCGTTTAAATTTCCTCCGGCGATAATTCCGCTCATGGCGGCGATCACCCGGCCCAGGGGTTTGGTTAGGCGCCGGGTAATGACGATCAAAACCAGCGCCGCCGCGGCCAGGGAAAAGGCCAGGGTAATAAGCGCCTGGGTTTTTATTTTTTCCGCATCCGCATAGAAAACGCCGCGTTCTTCCGTTAGAAGCACCCGCCAGCGGAAGGGGGTAAAATAAAAATGCCGGAAGACCCGGAGCTTTCCCCCCATGGCCGCCTCCAGGAGGAGCGGATTTTCTTCTTCCAGCAAAGGCAGGAGCAGGGCCTTTTCGGCGCCGCTTATATCAACGGGGGCGGTACTCATGGCAAGTTCCGCATCGCCGTCCAGGGCCAGGATAATTTCCGTGTCGCTAAGCAGCATGCTTTCCGCATAGGCCGCCACCGCGGTTTGGGCCGCCAGGATCATGTCTGGCCGGGAATCGTAGTTGTTATCCACCAGGAGCTTCCATTGACTTTCGGCGTATTTTCGCAGACTTTCGGACTTAAAGTTAAGGAGCCGCTGGGCTATGCGGGTAACGCCATTGACGGCGTTAAAATAAGAGGTGGCCGCCGCCACCGTAAGGGTAACAACAATAACCGGCAGGACTACCAGAAAGATTTTTGCACGGATCTTCATGCAAACAGTCTAACCCATCGCCCTTCCCCTGGCAATAGAAATTAGGCCGTTGACAGGGCGGTTAATTCGGCGTTTGCCAATTCGGAAAGGTATCCGGTTTTTAAGCACATGTCAAAAAGATGATGGTTAATAAAATCTTCCCGGATCTTTTTATTCCCGTCGCTGTATTTGGTAAGCCTGATCTTGTATCCGTCGCCGGTTTCGTTAAGGATGTCCAGGTACTCTTCTCTGCCGGGCCGGCTTTTTATACAATACCGCTTCATGCTTTCCTCCGTCTTTAGGAAGCTTCCAAAAACCCGCCGGGTTCCGGAAGCTCCCTTTATTATCGGAAGAAACCAAGGGCCGGTTTACCGGAATTTCATTTAGGGGCAAAAGCCGCGGCCAGCTTTTTTCCTTCGGGGCTTAAGAAATTTTCCAGTTCTTGCCAGCTTAGGGTAATTTCAACGCCCCCCACGGCATAGGGAGTGATTTCGTAGGGATCCCACTGAAAGCTAAGGCCCTTCTCGGTGGGATAGAAATCTTCCGATAAGTCCACGGCGTCTTCAAAATAAATGCCCCCGGAAAGAGGCGTTCCCGGCGGCAGGGACTCTCCGGTTTTTTCTTCCGAGACGACCCTAAGCTTCCGGTCCACCAGGTCCTTGAGGGCGGATATGTTTCTTTGGGGAATTATGTCCCCCCGTTGAAGCTGCCGGACCGCCTCCGTATCCAGGATGTAATTATTTTCAAGCCAGTTAGGATGGGCGCCCCCCCGGTAATAAGAAATTCCCTGGCTAATGACCGCGTAGTTTCCCTTTAAGACCAGGCGGTGTTCTTCGGTGTAGGTCCAGCTTTGCTCGTATTCAGGATCGTCTTTTGTAAAGGCGATAAACTCATTTTTCCAGTCCGCCGTCAGGAGCTTTCCGTATTCTTCGGGGCTTCGGCCGTTGTAAAGAATCTTTTGCACCAGGGCTTGAACGGGGCCGGGCCGGGAACATGCAACGATTTTAAAAGCCAGATCCACCGAACTTTTTTTTGTGCCCGAGGGGAACGACTTCTTAAGGGTATACATTTTAAAACGAACCGAATCGTTTCCTTGTGCCGGAAGGCCGGTGCAGACGCTTATAAGCAGCGCCGCCGCAAACATAAGAACGGGGGGTTTTATACAAAATTTCATGTTCTAATTATGTTAAAGCCATGGCGCTTTGTCAAGTTGCGCGTAAAGGCGCCCTTGCCCCGGAAAAAATTGCCCTGCCATGATTGTTTACATTGCAAGGAATCAACTTTGGGGATCATATTCGAAGGGAGCAGGGTCCTACGCGGTACGTATTGATGTTCCTGCGGATCCCTGGTATGATGCTTCTATCTATGCCCGGCGTATTTATGAATACCTACCACCGACTGCCCGTAACTTTTGTCAGGGGGGAAGGGGTCTGGCTGTACGATAGGGCGGGAAAAAAATATCTGGATTTTAGTTCCGGCATCGCGGTAAACTGTCTGGGGCATAATTACCCCCCCCTGGTTAAGGCGCTTTCGGATCAGGCCGCCAGGCTTATCCACGTCTGCAATTATTACCAAAACGATGTAAGCGCGGCGTTTGCAGAAAAGCTGGTAAGGGCCTGTGCGGGCGCGGGGATGCGGAAGGTGTTTTTTGGCAACTCCGGGGCAGAGGCCAACGAAGGGGCCATAAAGATTGCCAGAAAATATTCTTTTAAAAAGTACGGCCCCGGCCGCCATACCATCGTAAGCCTGCGGGACAGTTTTCACGGCAGAACCATCACCGCCCTTTCGGCCACGGGGCAGGAAAAATTCCACAGAGATTTTGGTCCTTTTACCCCCGGCTTTACATTTGTTCCCCGCGGCGATCCGGAAGCCCTTGACCGGGCGCTGGATCAAAAAACCACCGCGGGGTTTTTGGTAGAGGCAATTCAGGGCGAAAGCGGAATTCTTTTTCAGGATCCCGGGTATATCAGGACCGCGGCAAAGCTCTGCGCGGACAGGGACATTCTTCTTATGTTTGACGAAATACAGTGCGGCCTGGGCAGGACCGGAACTTTCCTGGCCATGGAATCCTGCGGGGTAAAGGCCGATGTGGTTACCCTGGCCAAGGGCCTGGCCGGGGGGATCCCCGTGGGAGCGGTCCTCGCGGGAGAGAAGGCCGCGGAGGCGCTCCAAACCGGCGACCACGGCTCTACCTTTGGGGGCAACGCCCTGGCCGCGGCGGCGGGGATAGTGGTGCTGGATACGGTGACGGATCCGGCCTTTTTAGGGGAAATTGTCCGAAAGGGCGGCCGGCTTATGGACGCCGTCCGCGCCTGGAATCATCCGGGGGTACAGGAGGTCCGGGGCCGGGGCCTTATGGCGGGGATCGATATTAACGGGGAATCCTGGCCCATGCTGGAATCCTGTCTGGCGGGTCCCCGGGGCGGGGCGGGGCCGGGTCTTCTTATCCTGAGCGCGGGATTAAAAACCCTGCGAATTCTTCCGCCCTATATTATCAGCGACGAAGAAATCGATCAGGGCCTTAGCCTGCTTAGGGCCGCGCTGGATCGTCCGCAAGGTTCCTGAAAGCCGCGCCGGATCGCCCGGGGTTCCTAAGGAAGCGCCGGTTAAATGACGCCAATCAGCGTTTCCCTAAAGGGGGCCCTGCCTGAATTTATTGATTTCCGGGCCCTGTCTATCGGTCTTAATGCGGCTTTCTATTTCCCTGGCTTGGGCGGTTTTGTCCATGGCCCGCAGAATATCCGCGGCCCGGCGCCAGGATATGACGGCGGAATCTTCGTCCCCCATTTTAAGGAACACATTGCCCATGGCCGCCCAATCCATGGCCAGCCCAAAGGAGTTTTCTGCCCGGCGATCAAAGTTGATAGCCTGATTTAAGGCGGCTATGGCCGCGGCATAGTTTCCGTCTACCGACCGGATCGAAGCGATTAGATACCAGTCATAGGCGGCCTGTTCCAGATACCGTTCTTTTTCGTGGATCGAAAGGGCGTTATTCACCGACTTTTCCGCATCCCCGTAAAGGCCCATCTCTTTTTCCGCCAGGCCCTTGACGGTCCAACTCATAGCGTAAAGCAGTTTGTCGGATTTAAGGGCGTCTTGTTCGGTCATGATCAGGGCCCTGGCTTCCTGGGGATCTATTCTTCCCGCCAGAAGCTGGCTCCTAAGTTTGTAGGCCCGGCTGGCGGCGATCAGGGACGGCTCCTGGGCGAATGCCGCCTCGGCCTCGGCTTCTTTCCAGGTTTTTTCCGCCTCCGTTATCCGGCCCAGGGCGTAGAGCACGTTTCCCCGGGACAGGTTCACCCTAATCCGCAGTTGGGGCCGATCGCTTAACATCGCAAGCCGCCACGCTTCGGCAAGAAGGTTCAGCGCTTCGGCATAATTACCCTGATCCGCTTCTTTATTGGCCAAGCCTAACTGGGTTTCCGTCATGGACAGGACGGAAAAAATTTCCGCGGGCCGTTTGGGGACAGAGGAGCAGGAGGCAAGGATCCACAGCAAAAGAAACGGCCAGGAAAGAAAAAGGGCCCCGGTGTTTTTTGTCTTTTGCATGGTATCTTTAATCACGGATTCTCCTTGCCCGGCCCGATGTTAAAATGCAATATTTCTGGGGTTGGTGCCGCTGGAATCGACTTCCACATGTTCGGGGATCCCCCCCCGCAGGATAGGATTATTCTTAAGGGCGATAAGCACATCCTCCGCGTCCTGAAGGGCCGTTCTGGCCTTGCTTAACAAGTTAAGGATCTGGGGCATTTCCCGGGGAATATACCGGGTGGCCTCTTCTATGTGATCCAGGGTCTTCGCGAGGGAGATAAAGGACGCTTCCAGGGAACCCTCTCCGCTTAGGAGCTTTGAAATTCCCCGGGGGCTGGACAAATCCGCGGTGATCTCTCTGATATTATCCAGGGTCTGCCCCAGGGTGGTAAGTTCGTCCCCGACAAAGGCGGAGTTTATCATCGCCGTGGTTTGCAGCAAATTATCCAGCACCGCCTGGGCGTTGCCCATCAGGACCGCGATGGAATCTTCGTGGGCCGGAATGTAGGCCAGCCCCTGTTTAAGGTATTCCTTGCCCTCCGCAGAATTATGCATGGGCACCAGGGATCCTTCGTCCATAACGGTTTGGCCCAGGCCGGGATAAAAGATAAATTGACTTCCCAGGCCTATGGGGCTTACCAGAATCTCCACCAGGGAGCCTAGCTTTGCCCTGTCTTTGTACTCGTCTTGAATGGCAAAGATCACCTCCACCTGGTCGCCGGCGGTAAGCCGGAACGATTTAACATTGCCGATGGGAATGCCCTTAAGGGTTACGGGCATATTCTGGTTTAGGCCCGAAGCCGACGCCGCGAAGGTTTTGTAGGAATAGGTTCTGGAAAACCAGCGCTGGGTCTTGCCCAGCATAAAGATTACAAAAATCAAAGCCAGGATTGCGATGATAATAAAAAGGCCCACGATTTGATCGGCAAAACGCATTTTAAATTTCATCAGGTACTGTCCTTCTCGAGCAATTCTACAAGCTCCTGGCCGGATTTTATCTGTTCACTTGTTAACCGGGTGAGGATGCGGCCCTCTGCCAGCACGATCACATAATCCGCCAGTTCCCTAATAATATGGGGATTATGACTTACAAATACAAGCGTATTATTACGCAGTTTTTGCTGTTTTACAAGGGTTATAAGCCGCTGGGCGGCGTTATCGTCCAAAGATTCGGTCCATTCGTCCAGGAACAGCAGGGAAGGTTTGCACAGCATGGAACGGCCAAAGGCAATAAGCTTCTGTTCCCCCATGGAAAGGCTGGCGGGGCGGATCGTAAGGCTCCGCTTATACCCCACCATATTCACGACCTCTTCTATCCGCCTTTCCCTTTGGGCTTTGGACATTTCGGGAAAGTGAACGCGCAGGGGAAGATCCAGGCTTTGAAGCAGGGTCTGATTTGCCCACAGCGCCGAGTCCTGGAACACAAAGGCGCTTTCTTTGCGGAACTCCAGGTTCTGGGAACGGTTCATCGCGGCGATGCTTTTTCCTTTATACAAGGCCTCCCCTTCTGTGGGGATAATTAAACCGGCGCTAAGTTTAAGGAGGGTGCTTTTTCCGCAGCCCGAAGGACCGGCCAGAGCGGTGGCTTTTCCTTCTTCGAATCTGATGCTTACGCCCTGGATAATCCTAATGTTTTGAGTAAAAAAGGAAATGTCTTTTACTTCCAGTAAATTTTCCATTTTTTGCCGCCGTCCGCCAGGATCTTCCGTACCGTCATAGGGCGCTTTTATCCCGTAGATAATTTATCGCATATAGTAGAGGCCGGAAATGATAATATCCGCCAGGATGCACCAAAGAAAGGAATTCCCCACCGCCCGAAGCCCCGCGACGGGAACCTCGGTACTGGCCCGCTCGACCCCAAAGCCCTGCATCACCGCCATAATAGAAATAATCATGCCAAAGCTGATGCTTTTTATTACCGAAATAAGTATGTCCTGGAGGGTTAAATTTTGCAGGATATAGTTAAAATACATCGACGGGGGCAGGGGGTTAAAAATCTGGGCCACCGCGAAGGAGCCGGCCAGGCCAAAAATAGAAAAATATACGTTCAGCAGGAACAGGGAAATTGTTACCCCCAGAAACCGGGGAACCGCCAGATGTTCAATCGGATCCACCCCCACAGAAATGTAGGCTTCGACTTCGTGGGAAATTACCATGGTGGCCATTTCGGTGGCAATAGCCGTCGCGGACCGGGCTATGATAATAAAGGCCGTTAGCAGGGGCCCCAGTTCCCGGGTAATTATGGCGATAAGCAGAGGGTAGATCATCCGGTCCTGCCCCAGGTTGGACAGAAAGGGAATGCCGATAACGTTTACCGCGGCCCCGATCCCCATGGCCAGAAGGGACGCGATTCCCAGGGCGTCTACAAAGGTAAACAGGATCTGCATAATCAGGATCTTGTAAGAAGCCTGACCCTTAAAGACAAAATAATGAACACCCCTAATGGTTCTGGCAAAGAACCCCAGGGTATACCGTAGTTCCGACATGCGGACTAAAATGTACCATACTTGCGGGAAATAATGCTATGGGGAACCGCCGGGGCGCCGCCCCAGCAGTTTTCGCAGTTCCCGGATCTGGCGGCGGACTTCTTCCGGCGCCGGTCCGCCGGGAAGCTTCCGGCGTTGGACGGAACTTACCGGATCCAGCAGGGCGTAAAGGTCCCCGTCAAACAGTTCCGATCGCCCCCGAAGTTCCTCCAGGGTCCGCTGGCCTATGGACTTCTGGCCCGCGGCAATACAATCCCGGACAAGCAGGGCCGCCGTTTCGTGGGCCCGGCGGAAGGGCATGCCCTTTCGGACCAGGTACTCCGCCGCATCGGTGGCTTCCAAAAAACCCCCGGTACAGGCGGCCTTCATCCGTTCCCGGTTAAAGGCCGCGGAAGAAATCATGCCCCGGAACATCCGCAGGCATGTCAGGGCCGTATCGATGCTGTCAAAAAGGGCTTCCTTATCTTCCTGCAGGTCCTTGTTGTAGGCGTAGGGAAGCCCCTTGAGCAAGGTAAGGAGGCTTACGAGGTTCCCCGTGGTCCGCCCCGCCTTGCCCCGGATAAGCTCGGCAAAATCGGGGTTCTTTTTTTGGGGCATGATAGAAGAACCGGTACTCCAGCTTTCCGCGAGGCGGATAAAATTGAATTCTTCCCCGGCCCAAAGGCTTATGTCTTCGCAAAACCGGGAAAGATGCACCATCAGGATAGAAAGGGCCCCGGCGCATTCAAGGGCAAAATCCCGGTCCGCCACCGAATCCATGGCGTTTAGGGTGGGCCGTTTAAAACCCAGGGTCCGGGCGGTAAGGTCCCTGTCCAGGGGCAGGGTTGATCCGGCCAGGGCCCCGGATCCCAGGGGGCATTCGTCCAGCCGTTCCAGGGCGTCCCAAAGCCGGTCCCGGTCCCGGTTTAGGGCGCAGGCCCAGGCGCTTAGGTGGTAAGCCAGGGTAACCGGCTGGGCCCGCTGCAGGTGGGTATAGCCGGGCATGATTGTATCCAGATGGTCTTCCGCCGTGTCCAGCAGGGTCCCCAGGGTTTCCGCCAATTCCCCCCTCAAAAGGGAAATGGCCCGTTTTATATACAGCCGTAGATCCACCGCGATCTGATCATTCCGGCTGCGGCCCGCGTGGACCATGCGGCCCGAATCTCCCAGCCGTTCGGTAAGAAGCCCTTCAATAAACGAATGAATGTCTTCGGCTTCGGGATCAAGGGCCAGGGTCCCCGCCGCCAGTTCCTCGCCGATGCGGCGCAGTTCCCCGTCCAGGGCGGCGGCGGTTTCCGGGGGAATGACGCCCTGCTTAGCCAGCATCGCGGCATGGGCCCGGCTGCCTTCAATATCTTCCATGGCCAGGCGGCCGTCCACCCCTATCGAAGCCTGGAACGCAAAGGCCTCCGCGCCGGGCCTTTCTTCCAGGCGGCCTCCCCACAGTACCGGGATCCGGCGCGGCGTATCGGGTTTATGGTTCATGCTCCCTATCCTTTGTTTTCTTCCGGCCTATCCGGCGGTTCCCTTGGACTTGGCATCCCCGGGCCGGAAAATTTTACCTTCGGTATTTTGCGGTTCGCCGCCGCGCTTCTTTCCCGGTTTGGAAGAACGCCGCATTAAGGCCCGGACCAGGATGGGCAGGCCGTACAGGCGGATAAATCCCTTCGCGTCCGCGTGGTTGTACAGTTCGCCGGTGGTAAAGCTGGCAATAGACGCATTGTACAGGGAGTAGGGCGATACGGCGCCGGCGGAGGAGATTAAACCTTTGCAAAGCTTAACCCGGACCGTGCCGGTAAGGGTTTCCTGGGTGGAATCGACAAAGGCCGAAAGGGCTTCCCGCAGGGGGGTAAACCACAGGCCGCCATAGATTACCTCTCCCAGTTTTGCCGCGACAATCTGCTTGAACGCGTAGGTTTGCCGGTCCAGACAAAGGTGTTCCAGTTCCTGGTGGGCGTAGTACAGGATGCTGCCTCCGGGGGTTTCATAGACCCCCCGGCTCTTCATCCCCACCACCCGGTTTTCCACAATATCGGAAATTCCTATGCCGTTGGCGCCCCCCAGTTTATTCAAGGCCAGGATCAAAGACACCCCGTCCATTTTTTTCCCGTCCAAAGAGACCGGTATGCCCTTTTCAAAGCCTATCTCCACATAGCTTGCCCCGGCGGGGGCCCGGTCGGGGGATACGGACATTTTAAGCATGTTGTCCAGATCCGGCTCTTTGGCGGGATCCTCCAGTTCCAGGCCCTCGTGGGAGATATGCCACAGGTTGTCGTCCCGGCTGTAAGATTCTTGCCGTGTCATGGGCGCCGGAAATTTTCGTTCTTCCAGGTACCGGATTTCATCTTCCCGGCTTTTTAATTCCCAGGTCCGCCAGGGGGCGATGATCTCCAATTCCGGCGCGAGGGCCATGATCCCCAGATCAAAGCGGACCTGATCGTTTCCTTTGCCGGTGGCGCCGTGGGCTATGGCGGCGGCCTTTTCTTTGCGGGCCGCTTCCACCAGCACCTTGGCAATCAAGGGCCGGGCCGTCGAGGTTCCCAGCAGGTACTTGTCTTCGTACAGGGCGTGGGCCTTAAGGGCCGGCCATATATACTGTTCTACGTATTCTTTCTTTACATCCACCACCACACAGGAACGGGCCCCCGTGTCCAGGGCCCGCTTTTTAATGGCCCTCCAGTCCGCCTCCTGCCCCAGATCCACGCAGACCGCCGCGATATCGCAGTCGTAGTTTTCTTTAAGCCAGGGAATAATCACCGTGGTGTCAAGACCCCCGGAATAGGCCAGCACTATCTTCTTTTTCATGGCGCCTCCACTCTGTACTGTATACCTGTATACAGTACACGGTTTTCCGGGGCTTTTCCATATCCGGATCTTCCGGCGTCCCGAATTCAGCCGGGGCCCGGGGGTAAAATATACTATTTCGATAGGAGAACTATAATTATATATTGCATTTATTATTCCGCCGTAGTATAGTATACTGTCCCGGCGGTTTGTAAAACCGTTGTTCCGGGATCATTTTATATATGTTTGGAGGGTAAAAATGGGGAAAAAAGGCATTTCCGTTAGAACGGTGGTAGCCATCGGAATCGGCGCCGCCCTGGTGTTTGTGCTGATGCGTTTTGTGGCGATCCCTTCGGGGGTTCCCAACACGAACCTTAATCTGGGCATTGCCATACTGACTATTTTTGCGGCGATCTTCGGGCCCCTCGCGGGGTTCTTAATCGGTCTGATCGGCCATACCCTAAACGACCTGACCTTTGGCGGGGTGTGGTGGAGTTGGGTCATTGCCGATGCCTTTTACGGGCTTGCCATCGGCCTTTTCTGGAAGATCTATAAAATCAATGAGGGAAAATTCGCCGTCCTCCAGGCGGTATATTTTAATCTAATCCAGATTGTTGTTAACGCCGCGGCCTGGATAGGAATAGCCCCGGCTTTGGATATTTTGATCCACAAGGAACCGGTGGACAAGGCCTTTCTACAGGGCATTGTGGCGGGGGGGCTTAATGCCGGGGTGGTGCTGATTCTGGGGACCCTTTTAGCATTCGGATACTCCGCCACCCGGGTCAAAGCCGGAAGCCTTAAGGCCGAATAGGTTTGCATTGTACCCGCAGGATAGGCTCCGCGGGCCGGCCCTGGGAGTCATCGTAAGGGGTTTAGGATTTGGTGAACAATACCGCCCTGGAATTTAAGGATTTTTCCTTCCGGTACAGGTCCCAGTCCGAGCCTACCCTGCGGAACATAAACCTTCGGATTGAACGGGGCGAAAAGGTCCTTATCCTGGGGCCTTCCGGTTCGGGAAAATCCACCCTAATCCATTGCATTAACGGCCTTATTCCCCACGCCTTTAGGGGAGAATATACCGGAACCCTGACTCTTCTGGGGAAAGATATATTCAGCCTGGGAAGCTTCGAGATTTCCAAAAAGGCAGGGACGGTCCTGCAGGATACGGACGGCCAGTTTGTGGGTCTTAGCGCCGCCGAAGACATTGCCTTTGCCCTGGAAAACGACTGTACGCCCGCCGCGGAAATGTACCGCCGGGTCCGGAACGCCGCCGCACTGGTAGGCATGGAAGAGCACCTGGCCAAGGCCCCCCAGGATCTTTCGGGGGGGCAGAAACAGCGGGTTTCCATCGCCGGGGTGCTGGTGGATAATGTGGAAATTCTGCTCTTTGACGAGCCCCTGGCAAACCTTGATCCCGCCGCGGGGGAAGAGGCGGTGGAGCTTATCGATTCACTGCACCGGGAGGGGGGCAAGACCATCATCATAGTGGAGCACCGCCTGGAGGATGTGCTGCACCGGCCGGTGGACCGCATCGTGGTTATCGACGGGGGCCGCATTGCCGCCGACCAGCCCCCGGAGGAACTGCTTTCGTCGGAACTCCTTAAAAAAACCGGTATCCGGGAACCCCTTTACCTTAGCGCCCTGCGGTATGCGGGAATTACAGTAGATCCCCGCATGGGCCCCCAAAGCCTGGACACCCTGGACCTGGACTACGGCCCCCTTCGGGACTGGGACAGGTCCCTTGCCCGGGGGCCGGCGGCGGGAAGCAGGGTGGAAGCGGCGGGGGGCGAAGCGCGGCCGGAAGATACGGAGGGGGAACCGGGGGCCGGAAAGACGCGGCCTAATCTTCTTGAAGTGCGAAATATCCGCTTTCGGTATTCCCCGGGGGACGAAGAGGCCCTTAGGGGAATTTCCTTTTCCGTGGACAGGGGGGAATGTATAGCCCTGGTGGGCAAGAACGGTTCGGGTAAATCCACCATGGCCAAGTGTATCTGCGGTTTTGTCCGGCCCGATTCGGGGACAATGCGTTTCGAGGGCCTTGATATGGCGGAACTTTCTATTATGGAACGGGCGGAAAAGATCGGCTATGTGATGCAAAATCCCAACCAGATGATTTCGTTTCCGTTAATTTACGACGAAATTGCCCTGGGCCTTCGAACCCGGGGCGCCGGGGAGGCGGAAGTCCGGGACCGGGTGTACGACGTCCTTAGGATCTGCGGTTTGTATTCTTTTCGGAACTGGCCGGTAAGCGCCCTAAGCTACGGGCAAAAAAAGCGGCTTACCATCGCGTCCATTCTGGTGTTGGATCCATCGTTTATAATTCTTGACGAACCCACCGCGGGCCAGGATCTACGGCACTACAGGGAATTTATGGAATTTCTTCTAAGCCTTAACCAGCGCCGGGGAATAGCCCTGCTCCTTATTACCCACGACATGCACCTGATGCTGGAATATTCCCTGCGGGCGGTGGTTCTTTCCGGGGGAAACCCCGTGGCGGACGCGGAACCCTTTAAAGTGCTGACCGACGACGGGGTAATTGAACAGGCCCGCCTTAAACGGACCAGCCTGTACGGCCTGGCGCTTAAGGCGGGCCTTCAGGACCCCCGGTCTTTTGTGGCCCGGTACATTGGCTATGAGCGCCGCCGCCGGGAATTCGAAACCCTTTCCGGGGGCGGCGCATGAGGATGCTTTCGTACATCGAAGGAAACACCCCCATACATGCCCTTACCGGCGCGGCCAAGCTGGTGGTGTTTTTACTGTGGTCGATCCTGGTAATGGTAACTTTTAAAACCCCGATTTTATGTTCATTGGCGGCGCTGGGGATAATTCTTTTTTTCCTGTCAAAAATCCCCCTGCAGAGCGTTTCGTTTATTTTTAAGATGATAACGTTCTTTCTTATGCTTAACCTGGGGGCAATTTATCTTTTTGCCCCTGAACAGGGGGTGCTTATCTATAAAACCCGGCATGTGATTTTTGAAGGGATAGGCCGCTTTACCATTACCCAGGAACAGCTTTTTTACGAATTTAATGTGTTCTTAAAATACCTTACTATTATACCCCCGGCGGTATTGCTTATGGTTACCACCCACCCAAGCGAATTTGCCGCATCCCTTAACCGTATCGGGGCGCCGTATACGGTGTCCTATGCGGTAAGCCTTACCCTGCGGTACATTCCCGACGTTCAGCGGGACTACGAGGCAATCTCCCAGGCCCAGCAGGCCCGGGGGATAGAACTTTCCCGTAAGGCATCCTGGATAAAACGGCTTAAGCGGACCGTTCCCCTTTTGCTGCCCCTGATTTTTTTATCCCTGGACAGGATCGACATTATAAGTCATGCCATGGAACTTCGGGGTTTCGGCAAGAATAAAAAACGTACATGGTATTCGTCCCGCCCCTTTAGCAGGATAGACCTGGGGGCCATGATCTGCAGCGCCCTTTTTTTTACCGCGGCCATGTGGTTTACGTTTAAAGACGGGGACCGTTTTTACAACCCTTTCCGGTGATCGATCTGCGGCCCGCCGGCGCCGGCAGTTTGCGCGCCTTGCATCGCTGATTTTAGGAATAATTGCGGTAAAAAACGGCGGGCCGGGGGCCATAAAATACCACAAACATGTCTGCGTCTGCCTGCAAAGCGCCGTTCCGAAAAAAACGTATAACCGCAGGAATGGCCGGCATCATGCGCGGTTAACGTTATTTATACACAATCGATTTTGGTTTGTCAGGCAAGGAACAGCTAATTCTTTGCCTGACAAACAATTACAATCGGAGTGCCCTGACAATTTAAAATTGTCAGGGAATAATCGGCGTTTCCCTAGACCCCCAAACAGGTTCCTACGGCTATGGCGGTGTCCAGCAGAGGATCGTCCCGGGGAACTTTTTTTATCTTTCCCGCGGGGACCGAAAGATCCACCGGCCCGATCCCGCTGCCAAGCTGGGCTACCATTTTTCCGTATTCCCCCCGGGCCAACAGGCCCGCGGCAGCGGTCCCCAGCCGGGTTGCAAGGACCCGGTCCGACGCGCTGGGTATGCCCCCCCGCTGGACATAGCCCAGTACCGTGGGTCTGGTTTCCATTCCCGTTTCTTCTTCAATTTCCCGGGCTACCCGGTAGGCAATGGAGGGAAACCCCGCCTCCATCCTGTATTTTTTCCGGTCCTTTTTTTCCATTTTGGCTTCTTCCGCCGAAAGGGCCCCCTCGGCCACCACCACGATGGAAAAACTTTTTCCTTCCCCGGCCCGGCTGTTTAGGTGCCGGCCTATGGCTTTAATGTTGTAGGGAATTTCCGGTATAAGGATCACGTCCCCGCCGCCGGCTATGCCCGCGTAAAGGGCCAGCCAGCCGGCCTTGTGCCCCATGGTTTCGATCACCATAACCCGGTTGTGGCTTGCGGCGATTGAATGAAGCCGGTCTATGGCATCGGTACAGATCGCTATGGCGGAATGAAAACCAAAGCTTCGTTCGGTCCCTTCGATGTCGTTGTCAATGGTTTTGGGAAGCCCCAGGATATTAAGTCCTTCTTGGGCAAGAAGATACCCGGTGGTATTGGTTCCGTTTCCTCCTAAAACCACCAGACAATCCAGTTTGTATTTATTGTAGTTTTCTTTGATCGCCCTAACTTTATCTTCGCCTATCTCCGAAGACTTAAAGGGTTTTTCACGGCTTGTTCCCAGGATAGTCCCCCCCCGGGTAAGGATTCCGGAAAAATCCACCGGCGCCAGGGGCCGCACATCCCCGTCGATCAAGCCCCGGTAGCCGTTGGCTATTCCCAGAATATTCATGTGGTACCGGTCGTAGGCGGCCCGGCATACCCCCCGGATAGCGGCATTCAGGCCCGGACAGTCCCCTCCGGCGGTAAGGATCCCGAAGGTTTTCGTAACACTGTGCTCTTTGGTTTCCATAGGTATAAGTATATACTGCCCGGAAGAATCAACCAAGTCCAATTATGCTATAAGGAAACCCGGGGGTGTCCGAAAAGTAACAAACTTTCCGGACATCCCCAATCGACATCCCCAATCTTGTAGGCGTTACCTTGGAGAAACGCGATTAAGCCGCTTTATCAGCGTTTCTCCAGGTCCGCAAAGGCATCCAGCACCGCATGGGCCACTTCTTCGTCCTCCGCTACGCTGCCGCCGCTTACCCCGATGCCCCCCACGGTTTTACCCTTTACCTGCAGAGGAAAGCCGCCGCCGAAAATAACCAGCCTATCGTTGGTTACATTAATGCCGAACGCGCTGCCCCCTACCTGGGCGATCTTGCCAAATTCCGCGGTGGATTGGCGCAGCACTGCGGCGGTATAGGCTTTTTTGGGAGAGATCTCCAGGCTGGGAAGAATGGCGTCTCCAAAGCGCTGGAGCAGCCGTAAATTGCCGTTTTCGTCGCAGACGGAAAAGCTTACCCCCACCCCCAGCAGCCGGGACTTTTGTTTGGCCGCCCGGGCCAGATCTTCGCAAATTTCTTCGGTTAAAACAAAATCACCCATGGCATATCCCCCGGCCCACTGTACCACAGAACCGTAGTTCTGTCCATGCGCAAGGGATGTTTGTTCTATAGGCCGTTCTGTGGGTCTTCCCGTTTTCGGACCACCACCCGTTTTTCTCCGTATTCGGGATCCCCCTCCTGGTCTTTCCCCGAAAACCGGGGTTTTCCTTCCCGGGCGTTTTCTTTGCCGCGGCCTTCTTCCCGGTGTTTTCCGCCGCCCCGTTTTTGTTCCCGCACCGATTTTTCCAGCACCTTAAGGGCCTTTTCAAATTCCCCCAGAAAACCCTGCAGGTCTTCGGCAAAGACGATAACCGATTGGCGTTCAAAGCCTCCGGTTTCCCGGTTTTTGCTCTCTACCACATTAAGGTACAGATCCCCCATGCGGTTTTCTTTAACGTTAAAAAAATACGTCCTGTTGGGAAGTATTAACCTGGTAGAAAAAAGTTCACCCCGTATACCCATAGCTAATCCTTTATGCGCCGATTAATCGGCACGCCGATTAATCGGCACGCCGATTTTGGCGACGCCGATTTTGGCGTCCGCTTTATGCACCATGTCTCGCTGCCACCGGATCAGTTCCCGTTCCAGTTCCGGGCTGCCTTCGGCATCGGCGGTGATACGAAATACCGGTTCCGTCTTGGAACCCCGCATCCAGATAAACGCAATTTCCCGGTTCCCGCGGTTTTTAAACACTATTTTAAGGCCTCCGGTTTTTGCCTGGCTAAAGAGGGAAAGGTTCCGCAGTTCTTCGGCGCCGATGCAGGCCCGCCCCTCCCAGGCGGCGATGTCCCAGCGGTCCAGAAGCTCCTTCCGTTTCCGCTCCCATTCCCGAAGGAAGATCCCCTGGTACTTCTCTTTAAGCAGGACATGATCCTCCGTGGAAATCCTAAGCTTGGCCTCCGGCGCGCTTGCCGGGGTAGTGGCAAAAACGGGAAGGGCGCCAAGGATGTCCGAAATGCCAAAGTCTCCCGGCCCCCCGGCGGTTTTGTCCTTGGGGCCGAAGCGGATCTTTGCGGACCGCTCCCGCCATATATCAAAAAGGCCCAAAGGATCCTTCCTGTTAAAACCCCGGCGGATGCTTAACAATTTTACCAGGGAAAAAACCGTGGCCAAAGGGTCCCGAACCGCGGAAGGGTGGGTGATGTTTCCTCCGTTGGAACCTTCCCCAAGGATCCGCACCAGGTATCCCTGACTCCGCAGCCGGCGGGCCAGGCTGACCACATTGGCTTCCCCCACTTCCGCCCGGAATACCCGGACGCCGAAGGCTTCGGCAATGCGGTCTATACGCATGGAGGTGGGGCCGTTGACCGCCACCGCGGCCTTAACGGCGCCCCCATCCTCATTGTAGCGCAGTTCGCCGGTCCAGACCAGATAGGCCAGTTCCGCCGCGCAGGAAAGGGCGAATACCTCCTGGGCTTCCAGGTTTCGGGCCCCGCGGCCCTCCCAAACAACCAGATTGCCCCGGTCTCCGTCGCAGTCCGGCATATAGCCCAGGATAAAAGACCGGTCCCGGGAATGGAGATCCTCCAGAAACCGGCGGCACTGTTCCAGGGAGGGCCCTTCGGGGACGATTTCGTGGACGATTTCGCCGGGGCCGCTGTTGATGGAGCAAAACCCTATTCCCAGGGATTCGAAAAATTCCCGGTCTATGCTGAGCGTCCTGGCCGAGCCGTTAAAGTCTGCGGCAACTCCCAGGGGGCGGGCGGCCAGGCCCTCGGCCAGGGCTTCCATAACCCCCTCCGCGGCGGGACCGGAACCGGCGATTAGTTCCCCGCTGAAAAGCCGGTATGCTTCCAGGGCTTTTCTTTTAACCGCCCCCGCTTCTTCGTATACCCGCCGGACCCGGTCTTCTTCTACCCGGCCCAGCAAATCCAGTACCCGCCGGATGGGATCTTTCTCCCGCAGAAAATCCCCCAGGGCCGCTATGAGCCTGTCTGCCGCCGCTTCGTCCAGGACCCCTCCGTCGCGGCCGCCGAATTTAAGACCGTTATGGCCTATGGGATTGTGGCTGGCGGAGATATAACAAAAACCGCCCGGCCCCGAACCGGGCGCGGCCCGCGCATAGGCCATGATTTCCGGAGCCGCGACAATTCCCGCCAGGCGAAGGGTGCAGCCCAGAGCCAGGAAGGCCCGGAGCATCAGATCCGCCGCCTCTTTCCCCGTGGGCCGGGTGTCCCGTCCCAGAATAAGCAGGGGAGAGCCGGAACCCTGGGTTTTAAGAAAATCCGTAAACACCGCCGCCCCCGCGCAAAGGATGATCCCGCAGGGGGGGAAAAGCTCCGTTTCGGGGTCCTCTCCGTTCCCCGACGCGCAAAAAATCCCCCGCCAGCCGGAAAGAGAAAAAATCATCGTTTCCAGGGTTTTTTTTAGATTTTCCTCCGTCAGGCGTGGATCCTGGGGATTGAGCATGAACCCATTATATATAAGACTGGGGGGATAGTCTATGTGAAGGAACTTTACAGGGATATCCCCCCGCAGAGGGCCCGCCGGTAGTACCTGATTTTTTTTATCAGGAAATTTGATATTGATCTGTATATGTATATAATAGTATATTGTTATTATAGGAAAGGTAAGGATTATATAAATGAAAATTTATATGGACTACAACGCCACCACCCCCCTGCGGGAAGAAGTCCGGGCTTCGCTTATAGAAGATCTGGCGGTATACGGCAACGCCTCCAGTATGCACGCCGCGGGCCGGGAAGCCCGGAACAGGGTGGAAAAAGCCCGGCGGCAGGCGGGGGAACTGCTGGGGGTTCCGGCTAAAACAATAGTTTTTACATCCGGGGGCTCTGAGTCAAACAACACGGTATTTAACACCATGCGGCATCTGGCGTCGGATCCCCGGGGGGCCCCCCTGGAATCGGGAAGACGGACCATTATTACCAGCGCCATTGAGCATCCCTGTGTGCTTAATTCCGCCAAATACCTTAAATCCCTGGGTTTTCCGGTTTATTTTCTGCCGGTGGACGGGGACGGCAAGGTCCGCATGGATGAATTCAAGAAAACCCTTACTTCGGAAACCCTCCTGGTATCGATTATGATGGCCAATAATGAAATCGGTACTATTCAGGATATAAAGGAAATTGCCGCCCTGGCCAAGGCCGCGGGGGCATGGGTGCATACCGATGCGGTTCAGGCGGTGGGGAAAATTCCCGTCAACGCCGCGGAGCTGGGGGTGGATTACCTTACCATATCGGCCCATAAGATCTACGGCCCCAAGGGCATAGGGGCCCTCTATGTAAAGGAGCACGCCCCCCTTTTCCCCCTGGTTCACGGGGGGCATCAAGAAGAAGGAATGAGGGCGGGAACCTACAATAATACCGGCATCCTGGGCCTGGGTACGGCGGCGGAACTGGCAAGACAAGATCTGGAACGGTACGGCAAAACCATGGACATTCTGCGGCGAAGACTGCGGGACGGGCTTGTAGAGAAGATACCCCATATAAAGATTAACGGGCATCCGCAGGATGTGCTTCCCAATACCCTTAATATATCCTTTCCCGGGGCCGAAGGAGAGGCTATACTGCTTTCCATGGATTTGGCGGGAATCGAGGTTTCTACCGGATCCGCCTGCGCTTCCGGCAGCCTGGATCCTTCCCACGTGCTTTTGGCCATTGGGGCCGGGCCGGAACTGGCCCACGGTTCCATCCGCTTTAGCCTGGGCCTTGGGGTAAGCGAGGCCGATATTGACTATGTAGTTGAAACCCTGCCGGCGATCATTAAGCGGCTTAGGAGTATGTCAACTATAGTATAAATTCCGGAATCAACCGGCCCGCCGCAGGGTTCGCAGGCTGCGCTTGCGGCGGGGTATTAAACCCCACTGCGAATAGATCCCGCATTGGTGTGGAGGAAGTATGACTACCTGGTTATATTCAGATACGGTGAAGGAACATTTTACCAATCCCAAGAACGTCCTTTTTGACGACGAGTCGGCTTTTCCCGCCGACGCCCGGGGGGAGACGGGAAATATACGCTGCGGGGATCAGATGCTGATGCTGCTACAGATCCGGGACGATGTAATTTTCGACGTGCGCTGGAAAACCTACGGTTGCGCCAGCGCCATCGCGTCTACCAGCATGCTCTCGGAGATCATAAAGGGAATGACCATCGCCGACGCGTATAAAATAAAACCCGAAGACCTGGTTAAAAAACTCGGCGGCCTGCCGGAAAATAAAATCCACTGTTCGGTGCTGGGGGACAAGGCCCTGCGGGCCGCCATCGACGATTATCTGGAAAAAACAGGCCGGGCAGGGCTTTTTAAGGAAGAGGCGGTAACTATCTGTAATTGCCTGGGAATTACCGACAAGGATCTGGAACAGGCGTACAAAAACGGCGCCCGGAACTGGGAAGATTTTCAGGCCGCCACCAAGATCGGCACGGCCTGCGGAAGCTGTAAAACCAAGGCCCTTGAGCTGCTCCACGAATTCAACCATTTATACGGCTTTTAAAACCGCCGCGAACCAGGCGGCGTCTTTTTGCAACCGGCGGAAAGGCAAATACCGCAGGAGGAAACAGCCGAAAATAAGGGCGAGAGAACATGCGGTTACGAACCGCATAGATGTCTTTCAGGCGATCCTGTATCTGCCGGGTCGTAAACCCCAGGGCGTACATCGACAGGATTTTATCGTCAGTTCTCCCCGGAACCCCGTGGAAACTCCGTTTCCCATGGTATTTGGGCGCCGCCTGCGGCTCAAAGCTTCCTTTCCGGTCCGTGGTAGTCCTTTAGAATTTCATCCGGAAGTTTTTTGAAAAGGCCATACTTTATCCTTGTGGCAGTATGCGTTTACACAAAATTTGTTATGAGTTTTCTGCCGGACCTGTTTTGAGTTTCCCGGCTATATTTGCCTTGCCGCTTTCGGAGGAACTATCAGAGCATAATTCTAAAAGTATACTTTTTATACTGTAAAATTTCCCCGATTCCCTTCAAGCCCTATTTCCCATCCGTGAATCTTGTAGGGGAGTGCTTCAAAAAAGGTCAAGAAACAACTCTGCTTTTCCGAAGATTATCAATGAAGGGGGAAAATGTCTAGATTCATCACCAACCAGAGCGATCTTCTTTCGGAATTACTGAAAACCTATATCCCCAATTCCAAACGGCTTGATTTTCTGGTCGGTTATTTTTATTTTTCCGGCTTTTACAGCATCTACAGGGAGATCGCCGGACGAGACTTACGAATTCTCGTCGGCATGGAGGCAGATGTTACCGTCCAACACGCCATACGGGAATATGCCGACACGATTCAAGGCCCCTCCTCAAACTTGAAAACCCGGCAGGCGTTTTATGAAACCACTAAAAAAATTATCAATCAGGCTGATATAGCCGATACCAAAGAAGGCGAAGACGCTTTCCGGTTCTTTGTGGAAAAACTCAAAAACGGAACCCTGGAAGTCCGCAAGACCAAAGATCCTGCCCACGCCAAAATGTATGTTTTTACCAACAGCGATGAACACAGCGAAGGCGGCCATTATCCCGGAAAGGTGATCATGGGTTCAAGCAATCTGTCTTTTCAGGGCTTGCAGGGACGTACCGAAGTAAACGCGACTTTCCGCGATGAATCAGACTATAACGAGGCCGCTAGGATTTTCAATAAGCTCTGGAACAACGCCATACCCCTTGTGGACCAGTCCACCAAAGACGATTTTCTTGAATCAGTAGTCAAGCGTGTTTGGGTTGACAAATACCCCGCTCCCTATTTGATGTATGTCCGCGTATTGCACGAATATTTTAAGACCTACAGCGAAACGATAAAAAAACCGGCGGAGCTTACCCATACCAGCGATGTACAATACATGAACCTCGCATACCAGACCGATGCCATCAGCGAGGGGCTTGAAAAAATCAGGCGGCACTCGGGCTGTATCGTGGCCGATGTGGTAGGCTTGGGTAAAAGTATCATCGGTGTTACCATTGCCGCCAACCTGAACCTTGTAACCATTATCATCTGCCCGCCGCATCTCAAGTCCCAATGGGAAGATTTTGCCTTTGACTTTGGCCTGATACGGTATAAAATTATTTCCTCCGGCAAAATCGAAGACGCCCTCGCCGCCGCTTCCGCAAGCAGTGATGAAAAACTTATTATCATTGACGAGGCCCACCGTTACCGGAACGAAAATACGGCGGATTACGGCCTGCTGCATCGAACTTGTGTTGGCAACAAAGTCCTGCTGCTTTCCGCAACGCCGTTCAACAACCGCCCGGAAGATATTTTTTCATTGATAAAACTTTTTCAAATTCCGTCACATTCAACAATTCAGGTCGTAAATAACCTTGGCGCCGCAATGGAGCGGCTTATCGCGGACTATAAAAAACTTAAAAATGAATATGCAAAAGGAATAAGCG
>JAITKV010000014.1 GCA_031278215.1 Spirochaetaceae bacterium | reverse complement strand
CCCCCCCCCCCCCCCCGCGGTTACTATCAGACAGTACGGGCATGGTCACAGGACCCTCCGCGTAAAGGATAGAGGACTATACATGAAGCTGCGACCGGAATAGGATAGGCTCCCGGGGCGGGGTTTGTCAAGGGGCCGGGTTGTCCGGGATGTACCTTGACGAACTCAACGAACGCTTTAGCGAAGCGGTGGGCGAAATAAAGACCATCTACCTGATGCGGGGGAATACGGACCTGTAACCGGGGCTTCCGCCTTCACCGGCTTTCCTAGGCTAGGCGTCGCCCAGGCTAGGCGTCGCCTAGGGAAAAATCCCCCACTATTTTAAAGCGCGTGCCGTCCCGTACAACCGTCAGTTTTCTGCCGGGAAAATACTGCGGAAGCTTGGCGCTAACCAGCCGCGCCGCCTCCTGCATCAAAAATTCAAACTGCGCCGGGGGGATTTTTTCCAGCGTCGCGGCCCGGAATGAAACAATGTATCCTCTGCCCTGCCGGGACCCTATGCCGGCGCTAAAGTCCGCGGCCACTTCAAAGAGGCCGTCCATTCCGGGGTCTGCGGTGGCCCCCCGGATGGGGCGGTTTGGATGGAGGGGATACACATTCCCCCATTCTTCTTCAAGGAAATCGTCCACTTCTTTAAAAAGCGCGTCGAGGGTATTGGTAAAAGCGCGCAGCTTGGGATGCTCATACATGGTTAATCCGGCGGCAGGGCAATGTCTAACACCTCCTGAAACAATTCCACGGGATGAAAGGTGATGCTCTTCTTTACATGATCGGGAATATCGTCCAGATCCCGCTGGTTTTGTTTTGGAATGATAATATCCCGCACCTTATTGCGCCGGGCGGCGATGGTTTTTTCTTTTAAGCCCCCGATAGGAAGGACTTGTCCGGTTAGGGACAGTTCCCCGGTCATGGCAAGATGCTCGCGGATATTTTTTCCCAGGAGCAGGGAAAGCAGCGCCGTGGCCATGGTAATTCCCGCGGAGGGCCCGTCTTTGGGCGTGGCCCCTTCGGGAATATGAAGATGGATTTGGTTTTTTTCAAACCACTCCGGGTCCACTCCGTATTTTTCGATTCCCACCTTCCGGGCCACGGTCATGGCAATTGAAGCGCTTTCCTTCATCGTATCTCCCATCTTGCCGGTTAGGGTAAGTCCGCCCTTGCCGGGAGAAGCCACCGCTTCAATAATCAAGGTATCGCCCCCCATGCTGGTCCAGGCCAGTCCCAGGGACATGCCGGGTTTGTCGGCCCGCTTTATAATATCCTCCTGGAAAAGGGGTTTGCCCAAGTGTTTCTCGATGGTTTTTTTATCGATGGCAAAGACAGGAAGGGTTTCTTCTACGAATTGTTTTGAAGATTGTTCGGCGGGTTGTTTTAATGGATCGAAGGCGCCGGCGGCTTTTTCTTCGGCCTCCACGATTTGTATGGCCAGCTTCCGGTGTATCTTGTCCAGGTTTTTTTCAAAGTTCCGCACCCCCGCTTCCCGGGCGTAGCTGTTGGCAATATGAAGCAGGCTGTCCTTGGTGTATTTTACCTGACTCCGCTTAAGTCCGTTTTTTGCCAGGCTCTTGGGTACCAGGTAGCGTCTGGCAATTTCCAATTTTTCCGTGTCGATATAGCCGGGCAGTTCAATTATTTCCATCCGGTCCATCAGGGGCGGCGGAATCGTGTCCAGGGTATTGGCGGTGATAATAAAAAAGATTCGGGAAATGTCAAAGGGCAGATCCAGGTAATGATCCCGGAATGAAAAGTTCTGTTCCGGGTCCAGCACTTCCAGCAGCGCCGAAGCGGGATCCCCCTGGTAGCTGACCCCCATCTTATCGATCTCGTCGATTAAAAATACCGGGTCCTTTGTTTTGGTAATCTTAAGCCCCTGGATAATTTTTCCCGGCATGGCGCCAATATAGGTGCGCCGGTGGCCCTTGATCTCCGCCTCGTCCCGCATGCCCCCCACGGAAAAACGGAAAAACTGCTTTCCCAGGGCCCGGGCTATGGACCGGCCCACGCTGGTCTTGCCCACCCCCGGAGGACCCAGCAGGCAGATGATAGAGCCCGTGGGGTACTTGTCAAAGACCCGGCCCCCGGCTTTGCCGGAATTGCCCTTCGGGCCGGACTTGGCGGTCCTGCCCCCCCCCTGATTCCGGAGCTTTCGCACCGCCAGGTATTCGGCAATGCGGTCCTTTACATCCTTTAACCCGTAATGGTCTATTTCTAAGATCTCCCGGGCAGACTTAAGATCAAAGTTTTCCGGGGGCGGATCATTCCATGGAAGATTTACGATCATGTCCAAATAATTGCGGGTTACGGTAAATTCCGCCGAATTAGGCTCCATAAGGTTGAACTTCTCCAGTTCCTGTTCCACCGCCTCTTTAACTTCCCCCTCGAAGTTAAAGGCGCCGATCTTTTCTTTAAAGTGCTGGTATTCGGAACTTTTTGCATCCGTGGTCATTCCCAGTTCGGTTTTTATAGCCTTAAGTTCTTCCTTTAAAAAATAATCCCGCTGGGATTTTTCGATTTTTTCGTTAATTTCTTTTTGGATCCGCTTTTGAATCCGCAGCAGTTCCTGTTCTTTTTTGATAAATACCAGAACCTGCTCCATCCGTTTTCGGACATTAAGCATTTCCAGAATCTTTTGCTGTTCCCCCTTGTCGATGTTAAGGATGCTGGCGATAAAATTCGCTATTTTGCCGGGATGATCAATGTTGATCATGTTAAGCCGCATTTCTTCGGAAAAAAGGGGGTTGTTTTCGGAAATCTGCTTCATCTCGGCTATCAGCGCCCTGGTCAGGGCCTTAACCTCGGCGGTATCGTCTTCTTCGTCATCCAGATATTCCACCGCCGCCACAATAGGAAAGGCCGGATGAAGGGCCTTTTTAACCCGGAAGCGTTTAAGGGTAGAAATGAAGATATTTACCCCCCCGTCGGGAAGGTTTATTTTTTTTACGATTTTAGCCACCGTTCCTATTTGATACAGGTCCGTAATAAGCGGATTTTCCGTCTCGTTCCGGAGCATCACCAGGCCTATAAGCCCGTCCCCGGACACGGCGTCGTCGATAATCCTTACATCCGGGGGGTTCCCGATCATGATGGGGGTAAAGATCCCCGGAAAAATAGGACGGCCCATAAGGGCCACCAACGGTAGTTTATGGGGAAGTATCTGGTCTATAGGTACAACACTTTGTTCAGCCATAGCATGGTCCTTTTCACATTGCCGGAGGATTAGGTTTATTCGCAGTGAGGTCTGCCGCCCCGCTCTTTAGGGCGGTTAGAATTAGTAAATACTCACGCAAAATGGCAGTAGACCCCACGGTTAAATAATTTCCTTACAGTCGAACCTGCCGGTTCGCCGAACCTCGTAAATGATGCAACGCT
>JAITKV010000056.1 GCA_031278215.1 Spirochaetaceae bacterium | reverse complement strand
TGGGAGCTCGCAACAAAGGCCGCCCCCGATCCGGCGGACGTTCCCGACATGGTTTTTGGGATGAAGGCGGTAAGCTTTGTTAAAAGCAACGCCATCGTCGTGGTCAGGAACCGGGCCGCGGTGGGCATCGGCGGCGGGCAGACTAACCGTATCTGGGCGGCCGAGCAGGCCCTGGCACGGGCCGCGGGCCTTATTGCGGCGCAGGGTCCGGCGGGCGGCGCAACGGCAAGCGGTGCGGCGGGCGGCGCAGGCCCGGCCCGGGTTCTGGCGTCGGATGCATTTTTCCCGTTTAGCGACATTGTGAAAGCCGCCGCGGCCGCGGGGATCCGGGCGATAGTCCAGCCCGGCGGTTCGATACGGGACAGGGAATCGGTCGAAGCCTGCGACAAACACGGCATCGCGATGGTCTTTACCGGAACCCGGCACTTTAAGCACTAAGGCGGGGGAAGCCGCCGCGGATAATGCCGGTGTTTTATTCCCCGACAAACCAAAATCTATTGGTATATAAGGGCCGGGGATAAAGGCCGGGACGCCTGGACGGGGCCCCGGCGCCTAGGAGGCTTTGCAGGGAACTTCGCTTCCCGCTTTCCGGTATACCCGTACATAATCAATAAAAGACAGCACCGATAGAAAGACCGAAAAAACAAAAGCTCCCATAACCGCCATATAAAGGCCGCTGCGGACCTGGGGCATGTTAAAAAATCCTGGTTCCGAAGCCCTTAAGCGGTCCAGGCTGGATATTCCCAGGGCCCCGGCGCCGGTTATAATGTACGCCAGGGTTTTAATCTTACCGGTCATGCGGGCCCCCATGGCAATTCCTTTTCGGAGCATCAAATTACGGACAAATAAAATGCTGAATTCCCGGTACAGGACCACCAAAAAAAGAAAGACAGGAAATATACCATCCAGAACAAAACAAAGAAAATAGCTAAGCTGCACCAGGGTATCGGCAAAGGGATCAAAGAGCTTGCCAAAATCGCTTACCTCGCCGAGTTTGCGGGCCACAAACCCGTCAAGCATGTCGGTAATTTCTGACACCCCAAAGATAATCCACAGGACCGGAACGGTCCAGGGGGCAGAACCGCCCCCGGTTTGAAAGGGGGGAAAATACACCAGGCAAAAAACCGGGGCCAACAGGATCCGGATCGCAGTAATCTTGTCTGCGGCTTTCATGGCAAAAGTATGAGGTTTGACAACCCTGCTTGTCAAGCAGTAAGCTTATACTATGCCGTTAATAAGATCCATAATTAGAACTCTGCTGTTTTATTTTCTCTTCCAGGGCCTTGGGTTCTTGTTTTTTTTTCACCTGTGGGCCTTCTCTGCAAATTTTTTGCTGCTTTTTTTCCCGGTCCAGCTTGGGTTTTATGTGATCGTAGCATTCTTTTTGATTAAAAATAAAAATCTTTTTTACGGTATCCACAGCGGGCGGATGGAAACCACCGTTAACAGCGCCAACAAGGTTACCCTGTTTCGCATCACCATGCTGCCCTTTTTAACGCTGCTAACCCTGGTCAGTCAGAGCTATCCCGCGGAACCGGTGCTTGTCGCCGCCTGCGCCATTACCTTTGTTACCGATTTTATCGACGGCCGCATCGCCAAGGCCAGGGGTCTGGAAACATATATCGGCAAGATCCTCGATTCCGCCAGCGACTACCTGCTTCTGGGGATCACCGCGGGGGCCTTTTTCTTCTTTAAACTTCTTAAACCCTGGCTTTTTTGGATTATCATCGGCCGGCTTTTTATTAACGCCGTAATAATGACCCTCCTCTTTATGATACATAAAAAACTGCGGCCCCAGACTACCCCCGTGGGCAGAATAACCATCGCCGCAATCATGATCCTTTTAGTGGTGGAGGCGGCAAAGCCCCTGGGCCTGCCCGGCTGGATAGGCGTGGTGGAAAAAACGGGGGCCCTGATAATAGGCCTTTCGGTGATCGATAAATTTGTTTATTTTATCCGCAGCCTGAAACCTAAAGCTGAATAGGGGGATCAAAATAAAGGGCCCTGCCGTTAAACAGCACGGCAAGATTTATTCCGGAAGCCAGGATTCCCGGGGGAAGTTCCAGGGTATATTGATCTAAAGAAAATCCAAGCCCCCCGGAATGTTTAAACCGAAAACCGTCCGGATTTATGGCTGCAAGCTGCCGGTCTTCCCGGCGGATCCTGATAATCGCCCCCCGCCGTTCCCCCCCGATTAGGGGATACGAACCATGGGCTGTTACCGCCGCCGCTTCAATAAACAGCGTCCTTCCATCGTCTTCGACGGTCCAGGCCTCCGGCGCCCGGCGGCCCGCCGGGTCCCGGCGGATCACAATCTGCCCGGAGGAGGCGGCTTCAAGGGAAAGCTGTTCCGGTTCCGTAAAGGGAGCGTAATTAAGAAAAGAAATACAGATCCAAACCACAAAAAGCCCCCCGGCAAAGATGATCGCGCAGCCCCCGATTTTAAAAAACCGGATCCCCAGGATCCCCAGGAGTAAAAAAAGGCATCCCCAGGGGTACAGGGAAGGAACGGTAAATACCAGTCCCTTTGAAAGAATTACCGCCGCCGCCAGGGCAGAGACAATAAGGGAGCCCAAAAAGAGCGTCGTAGAAATCCAGGCGCCGTGCTGTTTTCGGGAGCCTGTTTTCCGGTACGCCATCAAAAGGGCGCCAAGCCCTGCCCCCAGGCTTAGGGCGGTAAGATAAAAAAGATCCCGGGATAGGGCAAAATGTTCAAAGTTCATAGAGCTCCGTATATTTTTTTTCAATGTAGCGTAAAAACGGCTCCGCAGAAAGCTGCTTTCCCGTGAGATCCGCCAACAGCCGGCGGGGCTCAAGCCGGCGGCCCCAGCGGTAGATGTTCTTCCCCAGCCAATCATGGATGGCGGTATAATCCCGCCGGGCCAGGGCCGCATCCGTATCCGGCAGACATTCCCGCAGCTTTTCCCAAAACTGAAGGCCGTACAGATTCCCCAAGGCATAGCTTGGAAAATATCCAAAGGCCCCCATGGACCAATGAACATCCTGTAAAACCCCCTCGGTATCGGAAGCCGGTTTAATCCCCAGGTATTCCTCCATGGCTTTGTTCCAGGCGCCGGGAAGCTCCTGGACCCTCAGGGTTTTTTGAAAAAGCCGCTGTTCTAATTCAAAGCGCAGGATAATGTGAAGGGAATAGCTTACCTCGTCCGCTTCCACCCGGATAAGGCTGGGAGAAACCGCATTCATGGCCCGGTAAAAAGAGTCAAAGTCCAGCCCCTCCATCTGCGGAAGAAAGTATTCCGTAAACCGGGAAAACCACCCCTCCCAAAAGGCCCTGCTCCGGCCTATGACGTTTTCCCAAAGCCGGGACTGGGATTCATGGATCCCCATGGAGGTTCCTTCCGCGAGGCAGGATGAGCGCAGGGCGGGATCGAGCCCTAATTCGTAGAACCCGTGGCCCCCTTCGTGGATCACCGAAAAAAGCCCCGACAGGGGTTCTTCTGCGGCATACCGGGTGGTAATCCGCACATCGTTAAAGCCCAGGGTGGTGGTAAAGGGATGGGCGGAAAGATCCAGCCGGCCCCGGGTAAAATCAAAACCCAGCGTCCCCAGAAGTTCCCGGCAAAAGGCGTCTTGTTTTTGTACATCCCAGCGCCGGGGGTCCTTCGAAAAAAATCCGGAAGCCGCGGCCTTGGCAGTTATTTTTGCAAGCAGGGCGGAAAGTTTTTTTCCCAGGGGAAGGAAGACCGCGGCTATGTCCGCGGCCCCCAGGCCCGGTTCATACACATCCAAAAGGCCGTCGTAGGCGGAACCGGGGGCGCCCGGCGCCGCCGTCCAGCCCCAGTATTCGCTTTTTTTCCGGGCCAGATCTATCATTTTTTCCAGATGCGGCGCAAAGGCTGCAAAATCGTTGTTCTTCCGGGCGTCTACCCAGGCGGCCTGGGAAAGCCCCTCGGCCCGGGCGCATTCCCGGACAAATTCCGGACTAAGCTTTAGGGCCCTGTGGTAGTCCCGGCGGAAAACCCGGAGAAAATCCCGTTCCAGGGCAGGCAGTCCTGGCAGGGCTTCACCGTGGCTTTCCAGTTCTTCCAGGAGCCGCCCCGCTTCGGGGTCCACAAGTCTTTCATGGGCCAGGCCTTCGACAAGGGCCAGCTGTTCCGCCCGGTCCTCCACGCCCTTTGGAGGAAGACAGGTTTCCTGATCCCACCGGAGCACTGCGGCGGCCCGTTCCAGGTACATGCGCTCCCTGTCCAGGGTATGAAGTTTTAACAGAGCCCCGTTTTTATCCGTCATTAAAAAATACCCCGCTTGTAGAGGATTTTCCAAAGCTCCGGCTTTCGGAAAAAACCCTGTCCATTATAAATATACCGCCCCCGCCCTGGTTCAAAAAATTTGCCCCGGATCCTGCATATACCATAGATTTGGATCCGCCGGGGAATAAGGGGCATTGTTACGGCACTATGGTAAATTCCTGCACCACCTGGATTTCCGAGTTTATGGCGCCCGTCCCGGGCACTTCTTTGGCGCCAAGGATCGCCGCTTCTACCATGGCTTGAGAATTGGCCACTCCAAAGAGGGTAACATCCCCGGACCGGACCGTCACTTCCAAAAAATGAACGGCTATGTTTTTTTCAAAAAGTATATGTTGAATCACCTGCTGGCCTAAAACCAGATCCTTTATCTGCAAGGACCCCTGGGCTTCGGCTTCTTTGGTAATCGTTTTTTCCAGCATGATCTTAATAAGTTCCGCACAGGACTGGGGATGGAGGCGCCCTGTATTAAGGACCAGATGATAGTTTTCGGGCCTCCTCCACTTCATCTCGAAAAAGTACTGGTGAAAACCTTCCCGGTCCCTGTCGCTGCGGTCTATGATCTGCCGGGCCCGGCGTTCGTCACAGTGGAAGTAGCTCTTTACCCGTTCTACGCGTATTTCCGGGGGGGCGGACAAAAAAACCGACAGCACCCCCGGTACATTCCGGAGTATGGCGGCGCAGCCCCGGCCCATAAATACGCAGTTGTTTTGGCCCGCTTCGGAAAAAATGGCGGTCTTAAGATAATGAAGATAATCGTCCCGGTCCTGGGAAAGGGACGCCCAGAGGGAGGGTTTTCGTTCATCGTATTTTTCCATTTTCTGTTCCGTAAGGCCAAGGTTCTTCATTAGAGCTTCCAGGCATTTTTTATCCACAAAGCGGTATCCAAGGAGGGTTGCCAGTTCCTGGGTTATCTCATCCCCCAGGGCCGCAAGCTCCCGGGAAATAGTTACAATTGCCATTGTTATGCTCTCCTTTTCCTGCCATGCAAAGACTTTTTTAAAACTCGATTGGTTTTAGGCAAGCCTCTGTATTATTGTGAATATTATAGTATTACTATAAAACTAATAGTATCATGGAAGCAAGTCATTTAATTTGGACCGAAATCGACAAGAAAGAAGTGTACCGTTCCCGGGTATTATCCGTTTGGGACGCCCGCTGCCGTTCCCCCGAGGGAAAAACCGGCGTTTTTACCATTATTGATTCATCGGATTGGGTTATTGTGGTGCCGGTAATTAAAACCCGCCGGGGGCCGCAGTTTCTAATGGTCCGCCAGTGGCGGCACGGTTCCCGGGAGTTAAGCCTGGAATTCCCCGGAGGGGTGCTGGAAAAGGGCGAAGACAGTGAAGCGGGGGCCGCCAGGGAGCTTGAGGAAGAAACCGCCCACAGGGCAGGGCGGCTTACCGTGTTGGGAACCATGAGCCCTAATCCGGCGATCATGTCTAACCGGGTTCATTTTTACTATGCCGAAGACCTTGTTCCCCTGGAGGGCCAAAACCTTGACGAAGATGAATTCCTGGATGCGGAGTTTATTCCCCCCGGGGAGCTTATCCGCGGCATGGGAAAACCCCCCTATGTCCACGCCCTGACGGCCGCGGCCCTGGCCCTGTATTTGGGCCGTTAGCTTTGACCGTACAGGAAGCGCCGGGGACACAGCATTTTAGCCGCCCGGTATAAGCGCTACCGGTTATACTCCGCTTCGGGATCCCACATGCCCGAACGGGCTTCTCCCTTTAGGCTGGGAATGTCCAGCACCATGCCGGGGACAATAAGGTGGGGGTTCTCCGGGCTGGGCAGCTTATCCCTGTTCGCCTCGTACAGGACCCTCCATTGGAAGGGATCCCCGTAAACCCAGGACCAGCCGGCGATGGTGGAAAAACAATCCCCGGTACTGCTCCACCGGCGGACCGTGTACTGGGACGGCAGGGCGCCCTGGGCGGGCCGCCTGGGGGGTTCCGTGACCGCAGGGCCGGTTTGCCCGCCTTGGCCGGTAACATTGGCCAGGGCCGCAATAACCTCGTTAGAGGTTACGGTAAGGGCATCCCAGTCTTCCTGCCTGCGGGCTTCCAGGGCCTGGTTATAGGCCGTTTCTGCCCGCTGGTATTCCGCGGGGTAGCGGCGGCCGGCCCCCACGGAACCGGCCCAGGTATACCGGCTGTGGGCCTTGGCAAAGGTATTTTCCGCCAGACGCATAACTACATATTCATCGGAAAGCCGGGCATATTCCGCCGCCTGTTCGGCATGCCGTGCCGAAAGGTCATAATCCCCTATCTCAAAGGCCTCCCGGGCCTGTTCCGTAAAGCGGACGCTCTGCAGATAGTACCGGTTGTTAAGGAGGGATTGGGGAATTTCCGCCTGGCCCTCTTCATAAGGTTCCTCTATATACGTTTCCTCATTCATGTCTTCCCGATACGTTTCTTCCTGGGCAAACAGCAAAGAGGGGAATATACCGCCCAGGATCAATACTACACCAAGTTTCCCGATTTTCATTTATTCGCCTCCTCCGATGATCGCCTCTGCACTCTGGGCCTTTGCTTCGCTTTCTTCAAGCTTCTGCTCGGCTTCACGAATGGCCTTTTCCGCCACCTCGCGTTTTCCCAGGGCGCTGTCAAGGGCGGCCATAAAAAGCTGTCCGGACTGTTCAAACAATTCGGCGGCGCTGGTATACTCATCGGCCCGCAGCGCGACATGGGCCTGGCGGTAAACCTGTTCCGCGGCGTCATAATCCGCCCGAACCGCCACGTCGGCCTTCGCCGACAGGGAGGCGTCCCGCCATTCCTTGGCCACTGAAGCCTTTTCTTCTACCATAGAAACCCAGCCGTTCCGCACCACCTGGTTAAACCGGGCCAGGGCCTCGTCCGCCGAATTCCGGGCATTCCCCAGATCGCCGGCATCGTAATACTCCACCGCACTATTACCGGCGTCCGCGGCAAGCATATAGTTATCCGGGTCCCGGGAGAAAAAGTCATTCGCATCCGCCTCTTCCTGCTTGGCATGGGCCATTGCGATGGTCTCTAAAATCTGGTACCGGTCCCAGGCGTCCTTTCCGTCCCGGACGGAACCGGTTAAATCGCCGGCCTCGTATTTTCCCCTGGCGGAAGCGGCGATCTCATCGGCCTGGGCAAGCCGGTCGGGTACCAATTCTTCGGCACCGGCCTTAATTGCCGCTTCCCGGGCCTCGGCAAGGATCCGCTCCTGGTCCCCCGCAAATTGTTCGGCGGACTTATTAAAGATATCATCATAGGCGGCCCCTATCCCTTTCCACTCGGCCACCCGGGAATAGGCCTCCGCCTTTGTTTCCGGGGCGTCGGTCCGGCCCCTGGCGGTGGCATACCGGTCCTCGGCAAATCCCCATTCCTGGGGAAAATAGGTTTCGCCCTGTGCGTATTCCGCCCAGGAACGGGACTCTTCCGCCTTGGCCCTGGCTTGGGCAAGGGCCTCCAGGGAAACTTCATCCGCAGGGCCGGAAAGGTCCTGGGGGACGGAATCGTCCACCGGAGGCGCGGAGGTATCGCCGGTGGTTTTACATGACAATACCAAAAGGGGAACAAAAAGACCCACTAAAAATAAATGCCGGATTTTCAATTTCATGGTTTTTATAACCTCCAAAGAATAAGCCAATTACAATGGACTTGTTCAATAACCCGGTTGGTTATCTGCCAAGCTGCGCTTAAGCTGCGCTTAAACGACGCTTAAACGACGCTTAGCTTGCAAGTCTCGCAAAATGCCCCGCATTTTGCGTTTTTAAGCGAAATTTAAAGATGTCAGGAAAGCTTGTTACTTTCTGGACATCCTTCGCATTTGCCCCCGTTTCGTTGAAACGGCACGCAAATGCCGCACGAAAGAAGCTGTTCAAATAAGTTTTTCAACCTTTTCGGACAGCCCAACTCCAATTCTAAAATTCGGTACCCTATAGGTTTTAAATGGTCTTAAAACCACATTAAACCTGTTCGCAAACCCGCCTGGCTGCCGGACAAGTCCTGCAAAATGCTTCGCATTTTGCGATTTTTAGCGGAAATTGTTCGGAACCCGAAGTTTCAGAACAATTCTATTCTAGAAAAGTGTACCCCACATGGGCGATTCGTGCAAGCCCCGGTACTATTTTAAAACGAGGCAATACGGCCCGCCGTCAACGGCCCGCCGTCAACGGCGACGCCACCTGCCGCGGGGAGGTTCATTAACCGCGATACCGGCGGCGGGAAACCGTTAATACCCCGGCGTTACGGCGGGCATCGCTGAACCCGGTCGAATCGCAGTATAACCCTGGCCGGGCCGTCCACAAGGGGCGCCCACAGCGGGCCAAAGGTGCATTTTTAAGCGCCCTGTCTAAAAGGCCGGATAAGCAAGAGCGGCCCGATCCGCGGGCTCTTGCAATCGGGGGCGTCCAGGAAGTTTGTTACTTTCCGCCCCCCCCCCCCGCCGGCCACAAAGGACCTTATGCCCGTATTTCTTCCTTGTTTTGTATAGGGAATTCCTTTTGCTTCCCGGTAAATTCTTTCACCTTCAGTCTGTATACCATTACTCTTTTCAGTTCTTCTTCTGTAAAATTATATTCAAGCCGTTTTCCCGTTTGATGTTCCATTATTTTATTTAATCCATTATTCTTTTCTTGTTTGTTTTCCAATATTTCTATTTCCCCGAATCCTATTACGCTTTTAAATGCGTATCCGTAATCACAGGCCCGTTCTCTTTCTATTAATTTATTATCACAATCAATTTCAAAACAGGCATTATTATTTTTTTTTATAATGTCATTTTTTTTGCCTTCCTGGGCGCTATGGAAAAATAATATTAACATATTATGCTCAAACCTATATCCGTAATTTAATGGTATGATATACGGTTTATTATTTTCCGATAAGCCAAGCCGGCAAACTTTACATTGGTTTATAATATTTAGTTTTTCTTCAATTTTTATAATTTCTTTGTCTTTCCGCCTCATGTTGTCCTCCTTTTATATTTTATCATATATTATTCCCTAGCAATTTGAAATTGTCAAGGAATTCAGATTGTAATTGTTTTCCAGGCAAAGAATTAGCCAATTTCTTGCCAGACAAACCAAAATCTATTAGAGTTGTTCGGAAACCTCAGTTTCCGAACAAGTTCCGCTAAAAATCGCAAAATGCGGAGCATTTTGCGAGACTTGCAAGCTAAGCGTCGTTTAAGCGCAGCTTAAGCGTAGCTTAAGCGCAGCTTGGCAGATAACCAACCGGGTTATCGAACAAGTCCATTGTGTATATTTTTATTTTCCCTGTCAATATTTTTATACAAGCTTCTACAAAATTTCAAAAACCCTGCGCATGCCGTTCCGGCGGTATCGAGGCCGCCTGTGCGGCGTTAAGGGTTTTTGCCGGCCCCCCAAGGGCCCGCATCGTTCCGCCGGAACCGCTAAGAGGCGGCTGGGGTCCGGAAAGCGTGTTACTTTCCGGACATTCCCAACCCCGTTATTTTTTCTCTACTAAATATAAATATTCTTTAACATACATTTTTCTACTTCTTAAATTTCTACTACCTCGAAAAGCATTATACCGGGTTTCTAAAATTTCCAACTTTCCGGTTTTTTTTAACAAGTTTGTCATTTCTCCATGTTTAATAAATCCTTCGGAGTTAAATGATATTAATAAAAATTTTGCTTTTATCTTTTCCACAAGTTCTTTAAAGGCGTCATGGGCATACATTTTCTTATTATAAAAGGATCTATTCCAATTATCCGGTATTCCCGAAATACTACTAATACGCCGGGGTTCAATATAGTCTGCGATTAAATTTAGCATAAAATAATTTGACCCGTAGGGATGTTGATTATAAGGAGGATCTATATATGCCAAGTCAACGCTGTCTATGGAATCAATAATGGCATTGGAATCTCCTCTGTGAATTTCATATTCACATTCAAAATTGCTAAATACGGGGAACGGAATAGCTATATTCCCAAGAATCCTTTCCAGGGCGTCTTCGTTATTACCGCCAAACTTTCCAACCCCGGTTTTTGAATCTTTATAAAAGCCTTTAAATACGCCGGAAGTATTTGAATGTATTGATGCTTCGGACAACAAAGGGGCCAAAAAATAGTTTTTAAATTTCTTTGGCATTTTTTCAATATATTTTCGTGCCGTATCTATATAACAGGCGTTTCTGTATGTGTAAAAAGTTCTGTCGCCTTTACGAATAAGATTTCTGCTTCCCGGGGCGTATAATTTGGCAATAAAACCCGGCTTTAATTTTTCTTCGTCCAGTTGATACAACATTTTATTATAATATTCTAAAAGTTTTTGCATGTTTATTTCCGATAAATTCGATAAATAACAATAATTGATAATCTCTGAATATTTTTCTAAATCATTCACTGTTATTTTTGAAGAATGGGGTTTTAAATAACGGGCTACAATACCGGATCCCGAAAAAACATCGAAGGTTTTAATTTTTTTCTTGTTAAGCCGCATTAATACTTTATTAAGTCCATCGTTAATAAATGGCAATAGCGCCCTCTTGTTTCCGATATACGTAATAATTTGCTTATTAAGATATTCTTCATTTTCTTTTATAACTTCATTGCGGGTAAAATAATTTTTTGCCCTTAACATATATCCTTCCTTGTTTTTATGAAATCTATTGGACTTGTTCAGAAACTAAAGATCCTGAACAAGTCCATTATCAGAAAGATGTGCGGAATTCTCCCGGCCGCGTGGACACAGCTTACGCCGCGGCGTTTTTTGTCAATGCTAACGGTGTAGCATATCCGGGGACCGAATGTCCAGGGCCCGTTGTAATAGCCTCAATGTACCCGAAAGGGCGGCGTACCTCACCTCTGTATTATACACAATAGATTTTGGTTTGTCGGGCAAGAAATTAGCTGATTCTTTGCCTTAAAAACTCAAATCCACGGTGTATACCGGGCCGTCCCGCAGGGGGCTAAATTTCTCTCTTGTATAAAATTTAAATGTCTGGTATCATTTTTTAATATGCCCAGTCCCGAATGAGGAGGGAATATGGTAAAAAAAATGAGCCGTTCCATAGTATTCACCCTGGCGGTGGTGTTTATCGCCGGCATAACCGGCATAGCCCTGTTATTATCCCTGGTTTTTATAAGTAATTTCCATTCGCTTACCCAGCGGGAGATTGAGTCTAAAACCCGCGCGAGCATCGATCAAATGAAAGAAAGCATAAGCGGGCTGTTTGACCGGCACGCGGGGCTTTTGAGCCACGCGGCCGCCGGTATCGCAGGCTATGCGGCCCGCGGGGGCGCCGGAATCGGAGCGTTGTCCTACGATGTGGTTTCCCGCGCCGAAATGCAGGAGTACCTAAAGCGGATAGGGGACACCATGCCGGATATTTCCTACATTTACTACGCGGGGAACATCCTCTGGTATTTGGACGGGGGCTATTGGGCCTGTGTTCCCGACTGGGTTCCCGGCACGGATTATAATCAACTTGAGCGGCCCTGGTTTATCGACGCAAAACAGGCGCCCGGGGAGGTCGCGTATGTGGATCCCTACGTGGACCCGGCGGCGGGCAATATCACCGCGGCGATGTCCCTGGTGGTATACGATAACCGCGGCCGGGACATCGGGGTGGTGTCCACGGAATTTCTGGTTAATTCCCTGGACGAGATGCTTAACCCCCAGGGCGCGGAACCGGAGCGGCGGACATGGCTCTTGAATAAAGAGGGGCTGTATATAAACAACGCGGATATAAA
>JAITKV010000026.1 GCA_031278215.1 Spirochaetaceae bacterium | reverse complement strand
CCGTTCTCGATTGACGGGCCTATGGCGACCTTGGTTCCGGGGAAAAGCCTGGTTACCGCCTGGGCCATGACATGGCTTACCGAGTGGCGGATCCGTTCGATTTTTTCCGGCTGGTTATTTTTTGGCTGATTATCTAGCACTGGGTATTTGTCTCCGTCCTTGCCCTACCCCGGAGAAAATTGCCTTGGCGTAATTGTTTACATTACACGGAATTAGCAGTTTTCTCCGGCGGCCTTTGGCCGCGGCCAAAGGCCGAAAGTTCTAAAACCCCAACCGGGGTTTCCGGGGCTTCCTTAGCAATACCAAAAAAACCGGAACAGGTCAAGGACCCAACCGGGGTTTCCGGGGCTTTCCGCCATAGACTTAGGCGTGCAGGCAAGGACTTTGCCTATAAACAATTACAATCGGGATTCCTGGCAATTTCAAATTGCGGGGAATAGTTTTCCCAGCCGCCGGCAGGCTTCTTCCACATCCTGCCGGTGGCCGAAGGCGGAAAATCGTATAAACGATTGGCCCGAAGGCCCAAAACCCGCCCCGGGGGTGGTAAGCACCCGGCAGGTTTCCAGGATTTCCGCAAACACATCCCAGCTGTCCCGTCCGGGAAACCGGGCCCAGATGTAGGGAGAGTTATCGCCCCCCACACAGGAAACGCCAAGTCCTTCCAGGACCGTCCGGATACATGCTGCATTTTCCAGGTAAAAGTCGCAGAGCTGCCGTATCTCGTGCAGGCCCTCGGAAGAAAGGGCGGCAAGCCCCCCCGCCTGGGCTATGTTGGAAGCACCGTTAAAGATTGTACCCATAACCCGGTTCCAGTCGGCGTTAATGCTTTCGCCGCCGGCATAGCGCAGTTCTTTGGGTACCACGGTCCAGCCAAGCCTGACTCCGGTAAATCCCGCGGGTTTGGAAAAGGAATTAACTTCCAAAGCGCATTCCCGGGCGCCGGGAATAGCAAAAATTGTCTTCGGCAGCGCCGGATTCCGGATATACTCCGCATAGGCCGCGTCAAAAATAATAAGGCAGCCCTTTTTTTTTGCCGCGGCCACCAGTTCTTCGAGTTGATCCCTGGCGGCCGCCGCGCCGGTGGGATTGTTGGGAGAGCAAAAATAAAAAACAGAATTTTCCTCAAGCTTTGAAAGATCCGGAAAATAAGAATTTTCCGCGGTACAGGGAAGATAGTTTATGCCGCCGTAACCTTCGCCGGTCCAGGGGCCGGCCGCGCCGATGAGCACGGAGCCGTCCACATATACCGGATAAGACGGATCCTGTACCGCCACTTTAACGCCGGGCCCAAAAAGAAGCTGAAGCCGGCCAATATCGCACTTGGCCCCATCGGAGATAAAAATTTCATCCGCCGAAAAGGGGGGGCCGCTGATTTCGGAATAAAGGACCCCGGAAATTTTTTCCCGCAGTTCCAAAAGACCCTCGTCCTGGTAACCGGAATAGCCCTCCGGAACGCCAAGCCGCCGGGCTCCTTCGGTAAGGCCCCGATCTATGTGGGGCAATACGGGCTCCGTGGTATTGCCCACCCCCAGGCTGATTATCCGGGTTTTAGGGTCTGCCGGATCCTCCGGGTGGGCCGCGGCAAATTCCCGCCGGCGCCGGGCAATTTCGGGAAAAAGATAGCCCGCCTTAAGGGCCGTCAAACGAGGATTACGGTTAATCATAGGTTCCCCTTAAAATTTTTAACCGCCTCCTTATCCAGGGTGGCAAAATAATCTTCCACCGTTTCGGGTCTGCGGATCTGCATAACGGTTCCGTCGCTGCGGAGCAAAAGTTCACCGCAGCGGAGTTTTCCGTTGTAGTTAAATCCCATGGCCCTGCCGTGGGCCCCCGCGTCGTGGATGATCACAAAATCCCCCGGATTGATTTTAGGAAGGCGCCGTTGTATAGCAAACTTATCGTTGTTCTCGCAAAGGCTTCCCACCACGTCGTAGGTTTCCGCGGGGGGGGCGGTTTCCTTTCCCGCCACAGTAATATGGTGATATGCACCGTACAGGGCGGGGCGCATTAGGTCTGCCATGCAGGAATCAAGACCAATGTATTCCCGGTAAATGCTCTTGGTGTGAATGGCGGTGGACACAAGCCAGCCGTGGGGGCCCGTAATCGCCCGGCCCCATTCTAAGCGGATCCGCAGGGATCCCAGGCCGGCGGGCGCAATAATGCGCCGGTAAAGGTCTTCAATGCCCCCGGCAAGTTCCCGGTAATCAACGGCCTGGTCTTCAATTTTGTAGGGAATCCCTACGCCGCCGCCCAGGTTTATAAACTCAAGGGCAAGGCCGGTTTTTTCTTTTATCTCCACCGCCAGCTCAAAGAGCATCCGCGCCGTCTCGATGTGGTACCCTAAAAAAAGTTCGTTGGACGCCACCATGGTATGAATGCCAAAACGGCGGGCGCCTTTTTCTGCCAGCAGGGGATACGCCCGCAGGATCTGGTCCCGGGTAAAGCCGTATTTTGCTTCCGTGGGTTTGCCGATAATGTCGTTCCCCGATTTTGCGGCGCCGGGATTGTAACGGCAGGAAATAAGCTCCGGAATTCCTACATGCCGTTCCAGGTATTCAATATGGGTAAAATCGTCCAGGTTGATCACCGCCCCCGCATCACGGGCCGCCTTATATTCCCCCGCGGGGGTTTCATTGGAACTGAACATGATTTTTTCGCCCCGAATGCCCGCCATATCCGCCAGAAGCAGTTCCGCATAGCTGGAACAGTCCGCGCCAAAACCTTCGCCGGAAAGGATCTTTAGAATAAACGGATTCGGCAGGGCTTTGACAGCAAAGTATTCCAAAAAACCGGGAAATATCCCGAAAGCCCTGCTTAGGGCCCGGGCGTTTTCCCGGATGCCCCGCTCGTCGTACAGGTAAAAGGGGGTAGGATACCGGCGGACCAGTTCCTCCAGGTCTGTTTTCGACAGGGGAAAGGTTTTTTCGCTCATGGCATTTCCTTATGGCAGATAGCCCTTGTACTTTAGCAGTTCCGCATTTAAAATCCCGCCCCCGGCGGCGCCCCGGATCGTATTATGGGAAAGGGCCGTAAACCGCAGATCGAACACATTGCAGGGCCGGATGCGCCCCAGGGTTATGGCCATGCCCTTGCCGGCATTCCGGTCCTTTCGGGGCTGGGGCCGGTCCGCTTCTTCCTGCAGGACAATGGGATGTTCCGGCGCCATGGGAAAACCAGCTTCCTGGGGCAGGGCCGTAAAATCGGCCCAGATTTTTTTTATTTCCTCCACAGAGGGCTTTTGGGAACCAAACTCCAGGCTTACACAGGCGATATGGCCATCGGTAATGGGAACCCTGTTGCAGTGGGCGCTGATTTTCGGTTCCTCCGCATTCACAATAGCGCCGTCCACAATGGTCCCGAATATCTTTAGGGGCTCCTGTTCGGACTTTTCTTCTTCCCCCGAAATAAAAGGAATAAGGTTGTCAACCAGATCCCAGCCGGGAACCCCCGGATAACCCGCGCCGGAAATGGCCTGCATGGTTGTTACCAGGATCCGTTTTAAATCGTATCCCTTCTGCCGCAACGCATGCAGGGGGATCATATAACTTTGGATCGAGCAGTTGGGCTTTACCACGATAAAGCCCCGGTCCCAGTGGTGATTTTTCCGCTGGACAGGAATAAGGTCTGTATGCCGGGGGTTCACTTCGGGGATAAGCATGGGGATGTCGGCCCCCCAGCGGTTCGCCGACGCATTGGAAACCACCGGGATCCCCGCGGCGGCGTAGGCTTCTTCCAAGATCCGGATTTTTTCTTTGTCCATATCCAGGGCGGAAAACACAAAGCTGCAACGGCCTTCCCGGTGGGCGCTAAGCGCCCGGGATAGATCGTTGGCGTCTTCGACGGCAAGGTCCCCTACTCCGGCGCCCCAGCCGGCTTCAAGGCGCCAGCGCCCGGCCGCCGCATCCCGGTAGCTTTTGCCCGCGCTCCTGCTCGAAGCGGCGACATAGCCCACCCGGAACCAGGGATGATCCGCCAACAAAGTAATGTACATTTGACCCACCATGCCGGTGGCGCCAAGGATGCCCACGGGTATTCTGTCCATGGAGAAGATTGTAGAAAAAAGCAGAAAAAATTTCAATGCGGCGCCGGGTGGGAAATGGCGGCGGGGAACATGCTTAACATATTTTGCCGCGCATGCGGCGTAACCCGGCTTTCCGGGCGCGGCGGCTAATATCCCCGCGGCTGCATTCGCCGGTTTTTAGGAAGACGCCGATTATTCCCTGGCAATTTGCAAATTGTCAGGGAATAATGACGCCCATCAACGCTTTCTTAGGCCAGCCAGGATCGGCCCCGTTTAAGCGCCGCGCCGGGAAATTTGGCGTTGATCTTAAGGATCGATTGTTCTAACTGTTCTTGTTTTTCTTCCGCGTCGTTAAAAAATTCTTTTTGCCGCAGGGCGTTTTTTGTTTCCAGATTGCCAAGTCCCGCTCCAAGAAGCCGTATGCCCTGCCCGGTTCTGTATTTTCTGCGGAACAGGACAAGGAGTTTTTCATAAAATTCGTTTAAGGTTCCCAGGGGGGTTTGAAAAGTTTCCCTGCCGCTTATGGTAGAAAAATCTTCCCCGTAACGGATTTTGATAAAAATCGTTCTGCTTTGAAACTCCGTCTGGAGCAGTCTAAAAAACACCTCCGAGGCCATATCAAAAAGCTGGGTTTCCATTTCAAACTCATCGTACAAATCATAAGAAAAGGTTCGTTCGGCGCTCATGGAACGGATTTCCCGTTCCGCTTCAAAGGTTTCTGCCGCTTCGCCCCGGACGGCGCGGTAGATAAAATCGCCAAAGGATTGCCCAAATACAGAAGCGCTAAGTTTGCGGGAAAGGCGATGAAGATCCGCGCAAGTTTTAAATCCGTGCCGGGCAAACAGTTCCTGGGTCTTTCCGCCGGCGCCCCAGATTTTGCCTGCCGGCAAAGAAAGCATAAATTGCTCTTCCTCCCCCGGGGGAACAATGTACAATCCGTCGGGCTTTGACATTCCCGAAGCAATCTTGGCCACATACTTGTTAGAGGCAATCCCCGCGGATACGGTAAGGCCGGTTTTTTCGTATACCGCCTTTTTAAGTTTTCCCGCCAGAACTTTCGGGGGGCCAAACAGTTTTTCTGTTCCCGTAATATTTAAAAAGGCTTCGTCTATCGAAAGCTGCTGAAGTTCCGGGGAAAATTCGGCAAATACCGCCATCACCTCCTTCGATTTTTCCCGGTACCGCTTCATGTTTCCCCGCAGATATATGCCCCCGGGACAGAGCTTTACGGCCTGTACCAAGGGCATGGCGGAATGGATTCCCCAGGCCCGGGCTTCGTAGGACGCGGCGGACACGACGCTGCGTCTGTCTCCGGGAAGCCCCCCCACTATAACGGGCTTTCCCCGGTATTCGGGATGATCCAACTGTTCCACCGAGGCATAAAAGGCGTCCATGTCTGCATGGATAAAACAGTTCATGTTCCGCCCTTACTGTCCCAGGGCTCTTTCCACCAGGGTTAGATCCTGCATCAGCCGGCTTTCGCCGGGGAATTCGGCCAGCGCCTGTTGTATAAATTCCCTGGCCGCCCTGTAATCCCGCTTGTTAAAAAGGGACGCAAACTGGTTGTGGAGTTCCCCCACCCTGTTTTGACGGAAGGTTCTGCGGACCGATTCAAGCCGGGTATTTGGTCCGTACTTTTCTATGGCCCCCTTAAGCCAATCCATACCGCGGGCCCAATCCCCGGAACGCCCGATCCGTTCCGCCTCCTTAAGCACCGCGGTGGTCCGCATTTCTTCCCGGCGCTGTTCCGGCAGCTGTTCCCAGAGCCGGGAAAGAAAGGCTAACGCGGCCTCCACGTCGCCGGGGTTTTTTATTCCGTTAATCATTTCCGCCCCTTCCGCTTCAAGTACCATCAGGTCCAAAGCTTGATATTGGCCGGGGCTGAGTTTTTCTTTTACCGGCCCCAGGGTATTCAGGGCGGTCCGGGCATCGGCGGTTTTTTTGGAACGAATAAGTTTTACCAGTTTATTGTTTACCGCCGCATAGATAAATTCCTGCCACCGCTCCCGGCTGGGAAACCGGGCGCCTGCATACAGGGCCCAGGCCAGGGCCTGGTCTTCTTTTCCGGTCTTGACAAGGTTGGAGCCGAAATTAAAAAGCCGGTTCATTATGTCCCTGTGGGGATCTTCAAAAAATTCAGCCCTGCCCTGATCCGCCTCTGCGGCAAGACTGTCCGCGGTCCCCCGCAATAGCACCGCCCTGTTTATGGCCAGGGGAACCGCGTCGGCGTAACGGCTTCCCCGTTCCAGAATGGCGATACGGTTGGAAAGGATCAGCGAAACCATCTCTGGCGCATTAATTGTTACCCGGTCCCGGTAGTTCCGGGCGGGAACATAAACAAAGCCCGTGGTCTTTCCAAAATTATCGTGAAATTCCCTGCGGTTCCCCGGATCAAAACCGTAGGGGTTGGTAGTTTCCACGTCCACCGGGGCGGATCCCGTATTCACCGTTACGAAGGCGTGGTCCTTGGTAACTACGCCGCTTATGTCAAGGTCCACGGAAAACCCCAAAACCATGTACAGCACCGCGGAAGAAACACAGTTGTACCGGCCCGAAACAAAGATTTCGTCCACCCTGGTTTGATATTCCGAATAGGATTTTAAAAACCGCCGGTGAAGAAAGGTAAGCACATATTCCGCCCGTTCCCTGCTTTGCCGGGGAAGGTCCGGCATGGCGCTTAATTCTTCTACCGCCCCGGCGATGCGGTTCATCAGGGCCGCGGCTTTTTCTTCCGCCCCCGGGCCGGCGTTAAGAGAAGACGCCCACAGCGCCGCGGCCGCTATATCCCGCCAGTAATTCCGGGCGTCCTGGGCGTTAACAAGCCGGTGGTATTCGTAGGCGCCGGGAGACGCATCCAGGGAAGGAAACTGGGAAAACCCCAAAGACGAAAGAAGCACCAGTCCGGTAAAAAAAAACAGAAATTTCATCACTTCACATTATACCACACTTTTATTAGAATAATACTATGACCCATGGTGACGCGGATCTTTTAATTATAGGGGCGGGCCCCGCGGGGCTTAGCGCCGCCCAATACGGCGCCCGGGCAAACCTTAAAGTTCTGGTTCTGGAAAAGATGGCCCCCGGCGGACAGGTCCTGAACATAGATATCCTGGAAAATTATCCGGGCAATGTGGCCCGGGGAGATACGCCCCCCCGGTCGGGTTTTGAATTTTCCGGGGACCTTCACCGGCAGGCCAAGAACTTTGGCGCCCGGTTTATTATGGAGGGGGCCAAGAGCCTGGCCCGGGACGGGGAATTGTTTGCCGTAACCCTAAGCGGGGGCCGCACGCTTAGGGCCCCCGCGTTGATCCTGGCCACCGGCGCTTCCCAGCGTAAGCTGGGAGTTCCGGGAGAAATCGAACTGTCCGGCCGGGGCGTTTCGTACTGCGCCACCTGCGACGGCCCTTTCTTTAAGGACCAGCGGATCCTGGCGGTGGGGGGCGGGGATTCGGCATGCGACGAGGCCCAATACCTAAGCCGCCTTAGCGAAAAGGTAATCATGGTCCACCGCAAAAGCATGTTCCGGGCCCAGCGCTCCCTGGCAGAGCGGGTTTTAGCCAATCCCCGCATTACGGTGCTCTTTAACACCCGGCTTTTGGCCATCAAAGGGGAACACCGGGTTACATCGGTAATCCTGGAAGGGCCGGAGGGTTCCCGGGAAGAACCCATGGACGCGGTATTTATCTTTGCCGGCTCAGTTCCCCAAACCAGCCTGGCGGCGGATCTGGGGGTAAAGCTGGACGAAGCGGGCTATGTTATCACCGACCAGACCATGTCCACATCGGCGCCGGGGTTTTTTGCCGCGGGGGACGCCCGGTCTTCTCCCTTCCGCCAGGTGGTAGTGGCCGCCGGCGAAGGGGCGGTGGCGGCCCACTGCGCCGCCGCGTACGTTGACAGGATTAGGGGGCTGCAGTATCAGTAAACCCTGCCGCATTCGCGGGGGCGCCGCGGCGCCATGAATATGTGGAAAAAAATTTCCCGGCGTACCGTTCCGGCCGCGGAAGCTTTTTTGCGGGGTCAGGAGCCCTACTGCGTGGGGGCTTCGTTCCGGTTTATCACGCGGACAGACCAGGATTATATTTGGATAACAGAAAACGGGGGCCTTCGGGGGGTTCTTGTATACGCCCACCGGATCCTCTATCCTGTATTCCGGCTTTGCCGGAACCCCGTCCTTCCTCCGTTTTTTTCTTTACTGGTAAACCGCCGTCCCCTTCACGCCATGCAGGGCCTTGCCGGGGACCTGGACCTGCTGGAACCGGAGCTTGCCGGGAAGGGCCTATGCGCCGGGGAAAAATACGACTACGAACTGCGCAGTCTTGTCCGGGACGGGCAGGGCGCCGCAGAAAAACCGCTCCCCCGGGCCATGGAAAACTTTACCGGCCCCCGGGGGCTTATTATCCGCAGACCCCGCATGACAGACCTGGAGGGGATCTTTCCCCTGCAGAAGGGCTATGAACAGGAAGAAGTTCTGCCCCGGCGCTCTGTGTTTAACGCCGCCGCGTGCCGCCGGACCCTGGAACAGATGATCGCCACGGACCTGATCCTCATCGCAGAACTAAAGGGCATTTTGGTGGGGAAGATCAACATCAACGCCCAATCCTTTAACTGCCTTCAAATTGGGGGGGTCTATGTGCTGCCCGAATTCAGGAACCGGGGCATTGCCCAGGCCATGACCGCCGGGATAATCCAGGCATTGCAGCCCCTGAAAAAAAAATTTACCCTCTTTGTCAAAAAGGCAAATCTTCCGGCCCTTAGGGCATACGACAACATAGGCTTTGTTAAAATAGGCGATTACCGGATCAATTATTATTGATCCCCGGCAGCCCCTTCCGGGATACAATTCCACGCCGCTCTATGGCGGCGCATAAACCTTTCCTCTACTTGCCGGCCCCGCAGGGGCTGATTATTCCCTGACAATTTCAAATTGTCAGGGCGCTCCGATTGTAATTGTTTGCAAGGCAAAATCCTTGCCCGACAAACCAAAATTTATTGTGTATAAACCAGGCTTTCGAATGAACCTCCCCGCCCTAAAGCTCCCCCGCGCAAGCGGGTTCTTGGGTATTAGACCCCACTGCGAATAAATCCGCGTTTTCTTAGCTTACCGTAACGAGTTCGTAGTTCCCGCTGCCCAGGCCTATTTTTTCGGCATGTTCTATTTGCGCCTGCCAGCGGGTAGCGGGGTGCAGGTCTGTCAGATAATCGCAAAAGCCCCGGGCGTCCCTGTGGGCCCGTTCCCTTTCCCCCAGCATGCTGGTTTCTACCGCCGGGGCCTGGTTTACCGCATCGATGCAAGCCTTGTCCAGGGCCACGGGATCGAAGCCCGCAAAGATCCCGATATCCGGAACAATGGCTGCATCACTTTCGTTATGACAGTCGCAGTAGGGAGAAACCTGGTTCACCACGCTGATATGAAAATTGGGCCGGCCGGCCAGCACCGCCAGGGTATATTCGGCGATCTTACAGTTCAGGGCCTCGTTGCTGGAATCCCAACGACAGGAAACGGCATGAAAATTACACGCCCCAATACAGCGGCCGCAGCCTACGCAGAGCTCCTGATTGATCCGGGCCTTTTTATCCGCCCCAAAGCTAATGGCCTTTTCGTTGCAGAATTTGGCGCAGACCCGGCAGCCCGTACAGACGCCCGGGTCCACCTCGGGCTTGCCGTCGTTGTGCATCTGCATCTTTCCCGCCCGGCTGCCGCTTCCCATGCCGATATTTTTTAGGGCCCCGCCAAAACCGGTGTTTTCATGGCCCTTAAAGTGGTTAAGGGAAACAATAATATCCGCATCCATAATGGCCCGGCCGATTTTTGCGGTCTTACAGTAAATTCCGCCCTTAACCGGCGCCTCCACATCATCAAGCCCCTTAAGACCGTCGGCGATAATGTTTTGACACCCCGTAGAAAAGGGGGTATAGCCGTTTTCAAAGGCCGCATCCATGTGGACCAGCGCGTTGTTCCGGCGGCCCACGTACAGGGTGTTGCAGTCCGTAAGAAACGGCATGCCGCCCCGGGCCTTTATCATGTCCGCCACCACCTTGGCAAAGTTGGGCCGCAGAAAGGCCAGGTTCCCCGGCTCGCCAAAATGGATTTTAATGGCGGCATATTTCTGCGTAAAATCAATCTGCCCAATCCCCGCGGCATTTATAAGCCGCTCCATTTTGGCAAGCAGGCTTTCCCCCACCCGGGTTCGCATGTTGGTAAAATAGACCTTTGACGCCGGCATTCTTTACCTCCTTACGGCAATTATTCCCTGACAATTTAAAATTGTCAGGGCACTCCGATTGTAATTGTTTGTCAGGCAAAGAATTAGCTAACCCCTTGCCTGACAAACCAAAATCTATTGTGTATAGTAAACGTAGATTGCAGGCGGATCCTTCGGATTTATCTCCGGGTATCACTGATTTTTTTTAGCGATCTTTGCCCAGGTGTCCCGAAGGCCCACGGTTTTATTGTACACGGGCCTGCCGGAAACGTTTTTTTCTTCCCCGGTTTCGACCGGACAATCCCGGACAAAATAACCCAGCCGCTCAAACTGAAACCGCTCCCCGGGCTTTGCCGCGGCCAGGCAGGGTTCCCCGTAGGCCCTTGAAATTACTTCCAGGGATTGGGGGTTCAGGTTGTCCAGAAAAGATCCCGGCGCGGCCCCCGCGGGATCCCCGGGGGTCCGGGCCGGAAGCTGCATAGGTTTTTCGGCGTTAAAAAGGTAATCGTACAAGCGCACTTCCAGGGGAACCGCATCCGCCGCGGAAAGCCAGTGTATGGTCCCCTTGACCTTGCGGTTATCGGGAGCATTACCTCCCCTGGTTTGCGGATCGTAGGTACAGCGGACCGCCTGTACGGTCCCCGCCGGATCCTTGTCGCAGCCCGTACAGGTAACAACATACCCGTACCGAAGCCGCACCGAGTTTCCGGGGAACAGGCGAAAATATTTAGGGGGGGGGGCTTCTTCAAAATCGTCCTGTTCTATCCACAGTTCCCTGCTAAAGCGTATGATCCGCGTCCCGGCCCCTTGATCCTCGGGGTTGTTTACCGCCTCCAGGTCCTCGGTCTTTCCTTCCGGCCAATTTTCAATAATCAGCTTTACAGGCCTAAGCACCGCCATGGCCCGCCGGCTGGTCTTGTTTAAATCTTCCCGCAGGCAGTATTCAAGAAACAGTATATCCACGGTACTGTCGGTTTTGGCGATCCCGATTTGGGACACAAAGTTCCGCAGGGCCCCGGGGGTATATCCCCGGCGGCGAAGTCCCGCCAGAGTAGGCATCCGGGGATCGTCCCAGCCGGAAACGTGATTTTCCTGGACCAGCCGTAACAGGTACCGCTTGCTTAGGATAGTGCGGGTTAGGTTAAGCCGGGAAAATTCAATCTGCCGCGACGGAAACACCTCTGCCTCCCGGATAAACCATTCATACAGGGGCCGGTGAATCTCGTATTCCAGGGAACAGAGGGAATGGCTTATCTCCTCTTTGGCGTCCGACAGGGGATGCTGAAAATCGTACATGGGGTAGATACACCAGCTGTTCCCCGTCCGGTAATGGGTGTCCCGCCGTATACGGTACATTACCGGATCCCGCATAAGCAGGTTTGGATCCCCCATGTCGATCTTGGCCCGCAGGGTTTTTGATCCATCCGCAAATTCCCCCTCCCTCATCCGGGCAAAAAGGTCCAGATTTTCCTCCACCGAACGATCCCGCCAGGGGCTGTTCCGCCCAGGGGGGGTCTGGGTGATATTATGTTTATCCGGCGCCGCCGTTCCCCGGTATTCGCTTATCTCTTCTTCGGAAAGATCGTCCACATAGGCATGTCCCTTTTTGATAATCTTGACCGCCAGCCCGTAAAGATATTCGTAATAATCCGAAGCATAGTATTCCCGATCCTCCCAGTCAAAACCAAGCCACCGTATGTCCCGCTTAATGGCTTCCACATAAGAGATGTCTTCTTTTTCGGGATTGGTGTCGTCGAACCGGAGATTACACTTGCCCCCAAAACGTTCCGCCATGATAAAGTCCACCATCATAGCCTTGCAGTGTCCTATGTGGAGCCAGCCGTTTGGCTCCGGAGGAAACCGGGTACGGACATAAGTAAAACGCCCCGCGGCAAGGTCTTCTTTGATAAATTCGCTGATAAAATCCGATCCCCCCGGTACTTCCGGATTCGGATTTTTTGTGGTTTCTTCCATGATTTAAAATCCTATCGTTCCCTATGATTGATGTTCCTATGCGCTCCCGGCAAGAATTTATAAACCGCGCCTAAAATTCCACGGACCCCTGGGGGGGCGCCGATTATTCCCTGACAATCTCAAATTGTCAGGGCGCTCCGATTGTAATTGTTTGTCGGGCAAAGAATTAGCTAACCCCTTGCCTGACAAACCAAAATCTATTGTGTATAAATGACGCCAACCAGCGCGTCCTTAAAAATCGGTTAAATAGCAGATCCCCAAGAGCAGTACCGCCCGCTGGGTTTCCCTGTCCCCGGCCCCGGATGCAAGAAAATGCTCCAACTGCCCGCCGTACCACCAGAACAGCCCCATGGGGTAATCAATGCGAAAGGCGTATTCAAAAAAATCTTCCCTGCGGCTTTGGGCTCCAAAAAGCAGCCAGGCAAGTTCATCCAGAATAGAACTGAATTCCCCCAGGGCTTCCGCATAATACGTCTTCTCGATAAGGGACACAAAGCCCGAGATGCGGCTTAGCAGTTTTTCTTTACGATCTTCGTCGGCCTTTTCTACCCAGGTTTTTTGAATTAAAAGATCCAGGTTGTTTTGAAAGGACCTAAGATACTTTGTAAGCTCCTGGGCCGCATCTAGTTTTAGGTAATCCGCCTCCACCCCCAGGGCCTGGGCAAAGGCCAGGATCGCGGGCTTTAGCGGCCCCCAGGGCCCGGAATCGCCGGGAGGAAAAAGAGCTTCCGCAGCTTCCCGGTATTCCTGGGGTACGGATTTCTCAATACAGGATGAACAACACAGCATACCTTAACAATGCCAAGAAAGGGTAAAAGCGTCAAGATTACAAAAAACACGATGGTCCCAGGACCGCAGGACCGTCGGTCCGCAGGACCGAGGCCTGCCCGCAAAGCCGCAAACGTAGTTTGCGCACCGGCTTTATGGACAGACGCGAATTAGCCAATTCTTCGCCCGGCAAACTCAAGCCTATGGTGTGGACAAGCGGAATTCGGGTTTCTGCGCGCCTTAAGAATTTCAAAGCCCCTGCAAATAAACCTGCAGCGCCCGTTTTACCGATTCAAAGGCCAGATCATCCGGATCTATATCTTCGGGCCGTATAAAGCGGATCCCGAAGATTTCTTCGGCGTCCACAACAAGATCCTGTTCGGTCAATTCCGGGGCATCCAGAGAAAAAAACAGATCGCAGGTATTGTAGGATATGGTTTTGTAGGGGTATGTGTTTGGAAAAGAAGCAAAAAGACGGCATCTTTCCCCGGCGCCGTCCAGGGGCCCCGGATCCCAGCCAAGTTCTTCGATAATTTCCCGCCGCAGTCCATCCATGGCGCCTTCGCCGGGATCCACAAAACCCCCGGGAAGATCCAGTTTGCCCTTGCATGGTTCCTTGGCCCGGGTTAACAGGATAAGCCCCGCCGTGGTTTTAATTAACCCGGCAACCGCCGCCGCGGTGTTGTGGTAGTAGGTAAACCCGCAATCGGCACAGCGAAAAACCCTGCGTTTTTCAAAATTAATCTTTTCCGAAGCGCAGCCCGGGCAGTAACGGAACATATACAACACCTCCGCCGGTGGTTCTTGCACAACACCGCCGGTACAGTATATACTGGATCCCGTGGTTTGTGAATGTACGCTGACCGTTCGTACCTACGAGTGCGACAGTTATGGTCATGTAAACAATGCAAATTATCTTAACTACCTTGAATATGCCCGGTATGAATTCCTTCGGGAGATAGGGTTTGACTATCCTACGGTTATACGGACCGGTTACGGAGTCTACGTGGCCCGGGTAGAGATCGATTATAAAAAATCCGCGGTGGTAGACGATACGCTGTGTATCCGGTCCTGGCCCATTAAAAAGGGAGCGGTTAGCGGGGTTATTGCCCAAGAAATAAAACGGGGGCCGGACCTTATCGCCGCGGCCAAGGTTACCTGGGCCTTTGTGGATTCCGGCGGCCAGCCCGTTAAGATCCCCAAAGAATGGAACCTGCCGGGGCTGGATCCAAAAAGCAATCCGGCGGATCCGCCGCCGCTTTAACGGCGGGGACAATGGGCTTTAGTTTACCGGGGAATGAGCCGCCCCGCCGCAGGACGCGAACCAAGGCTTCGACGGGGTATTAAACCAGACCTTCGAATAAATTAGCCGTGGCTGGTTTTAAGCTTTTTTTCTTTCTCAAACCGCGCCAGGGCCAGTTCAATAAGTCTTGTTATAAGTTCCGTATACGATATGCCGCTGGCTTCCCATAGTTTGGGGTACATGCTGATCTTGGTAAATCCCGGCATGGTGTTGATCTCGTTCACAAGCGCCCGACCGTCTTCTGTAAGAAAAAAATCCACCCGGGAAAGGCCGTGGCATTCAAGGACCTGAAAGGTTTTTACCGCCAGGGTCTTGATCGTCCGGACCTGTGCGGGAGAAAGCTTGGCAGGAATTTCCAGCGCCGCCCCGGCGGCGTCGATATACTTGGCCTCGTAAGAATAAAAATCCCTGTGGGCCCTTATCTCGCCGGGCAAGGACACCCTGGGATCCTCGTTCCCCAACACCGAACACTCTATTTCCCGGCCCCGGATATTTTCTTCCAAAATTAGCTTGGTGTCGTAGGCAAAGGCCGTCGTAAGGGCCCGGCGAAAACTTTCTTCGTCATGGACCTTGCTTATCCCCACGCTGGAACCCATGTTACAGGGCTTTACAAAAACAGGGGTCCCCAGCTTTTCCGAAACTTCCGCAAAGGAAAGGATCGGCTCCCAATCCCGAAGCACCATAAATTTTCCTATGGGAATTCCGCCGTCCCTTAAAAGGCGCTTCATTACATCCTTATCCATCCCCGCGGCGGAGCCAAGTACCCCGGAACCCACAAAGGGAATCTCCGCCAGTTTAAGAAGGCCCTGGACCGTGCCGTCTTCGCCAAAGGGCCCGTGGAGCACGGGAAAGATCACGTCCAGGTGCAGGACCTCCGGCGCCTCCGGTCTTGGCGAAGGTTCAAGCGCCGGGCGGTTCCGGTAAATCAAAAAATTTCCTTCGCCCTTTGAAGGCAGGACCGCATCGTAATTAACAGGGGCAAGATGGATTTTGGCGGGGTCCTCCGAATCCAGGATAAAATCACCGGCCCCCCCGGGGGGCTTAAAGATCCACCGGCCGTTTTTTTCTATTCCTATAAGAAAGGGGATAAATTTTTCTTTGTCCATGGCTTCGTATATATTCTTTGCCGATTGAAGGGATACTTCGTGTTCGGCGGATTTTCCTCCGCAGATTATCCCCACCTTGAGTTTTTGCATAGGCACCCCCATTTTACCGCGCCATGGCGCCGGCGTTAAATTAACCGGCTTTTTTTAGTTGTCCTGCCAGCTCCTTAAAGCTCATCCGCCTAAGGCCGGAGCTCCTGTCCCTCCGGTCTCGAATTTCCGCTTTTAATACCAGGGGCCTGTCTTCTTCGTGGGGACGGAATTCACAGCGCCCCGGCGGTATACGAAGGCCGATTTTCCCTCCCGCCAATATAAGAGCCGCATAGTCCCTGGCGGAAAAAAGTTTTTGTTCAAGTTCAATGCCATAGGGTTCTTCTTTCTCCAGATCCGCGGCGCTGTGGATGTCCGAACCGGCCACCGCGGGAAGTCCCAAAACCCTGGCATACTCATGGGCCTGGGCGTCATAAATGGCCCTGTGGTTTCCCGCATTGGCGGCTTCCACGGCGTCAATAAGGTACGGCGCCAGATGCACCGCGTCAATGTAATCATGCTGCCGAAAGGGATGGGCGTGAACCACGCAGCCCCCGGCACGGCGAACTTCCCGAAACTGTTCTTCCCGGGTCCACCGGATTATTTCGGGATGTTCCAAAAGCCATTCCCTGTCCAGGCCGTAAACAAGGTAGTCGTCCCCGTCAAAGGTTTCTTCCCAGCCAAAAAAAACATCCAGCCCCCGCCTTGCTCCTTCGTTACGGGCGTCCTCGTAACCGGAACAAAAACCCTTAACCCATTCGGCCCAGGGCAGTAAGCGATCTTGCGCCGTATTACTGTTAAAAAAATGATCGGTTACCATGATTCCGGTAAAGCCCAGGTCCAGGTACCGCGCCACATACTCCGCCCCCCGGGAAACCGCACAGGCGCTGGCCTGACAGGTATGAAGATGAGTTTCGTATAAAAATCCCATGGTCTTCTATTCGTTCCTTTAAATTTTTTCTGCTGCCCCAGGGTCCTATGGCCGCCCCTTTCGCTTAAACCGGATTTGACATATCCCGTCTCCCCGGGCAATAGTTTTTGGCAGTTCTAATTCGCAGCCAAAGCTTTCGGCAATGCCCCGGTCCCCTTCCATGGCCCAGTCGCACATTGTATCCATCTCTTTGCCGGAACAGTTTTGCTTTTTCCAGGCCGCAACCAGGGGACAGTAATAAAAATCCACGTTAAAGACATCATCCGAAACCTGAAGGATCTTCATTTCAAAAACCGCCCTGCCCACGGGGGAAAACAGCCTTTTCTTTAGCAGTTTGCAACTGCCCCCGGTCCGCTGCTCCCGGTGGGCCGCCGCATCCTGCAAGCCCGTAAGGGCCCGCATGCCATGGTAACTGCCGCAGCGGCGTATTGCCCGGGGGGCAAATTCTCCGGGGTTTGCCCCGGATTTGCGGGCTTCGTCGCAAAGAAAATACATCCACAATGCCCGGTGTTCAAAAAAACTTCGGATCCCCCTAATAAAAAATCCCTTCCTGCGCGCTTCGTTTTTTACAGTCATGTTCTATATCCTGCTTTTTTCGTTATAGGGCCCGGTAACATTCGTCGATCACCGGGAAGAGCGAGGGCAGATCAAAACCCATTTCCAGAAGACTCTTCCGTTCGGCGCTGTCTTCCCAGTCCATGTAGGGATCCGAATAATGCTCCCGAAGAAAATTGTACACCAGGTCTTCCGCTTCTTCGGGAAGGTTAAAGAAAAGACCCTTGCCGGTTCCCAGAATTTTACGGATCGCGTTCCGGGCCTTTGCCAGAAAGCGGTTCTCGTATACATCGTAGGAGCGGCCCGACAGTTCCTTAAGCCGGTCCGAAACCGAACCCTTGGCTTTTGCCAGGGTCCTGGGGGTAAAGACTTTTTGCTTGGGCCGGGGCGGAGGAGGCGAGGCGGGAACATAGGGAGCGGGTTTGTAAGCGGTCTGTTTAAGCTGAGCCGCAGGCCGCGGCGCAGGCTGGGCCGGCGCAGGCCGTGCAACCGGCGCCGCAGGCCGCGGCGCGGGCTGGGCCGGCGCGGCTCGTGCAGCCGGCGGCGCAGGCCGAACCGGCGCGGGCCGTGCAATCGGCGCGGCTCGTGCAGCCGGAGCCGCGGGTCGTGCAACCGGCGCGGGCCGTGCAGCCGGCGCCTCAGGCCGCGGCGCAGGCCGAACCGGCGCGGGTCGTGCAATCGGCGCAGGCCGTGCAGCCGGAGCCGCGGGTCGTGCAACCGGCGCGGTCCGTGCAGCCGGCGCGGGTCGTGCAGTCGGCGCGGGTCGTGCAGTCGGCGCGGCTCGTGCAGCCGGCGCCGCAGGCCGTGCAACCGGCGCGGTCCGTGCAGCCGGCCTCTGTTTTACCGCCGCGGCGGATCCGGCCACCACGGTGGTTTTAGTTTCCTGGGCCGGTTTTAGCTTATACGGAACTTTTACCCGCCTAAAACCGGCGCTGTTTTCGGAGCCCCGGACCGTGGACAGGGCTTTGGCCACCACCGCCCCGGGCCGGCTTTTTTTCTGAAAGGATTTTGGCGCGATCCTAAGGCTGGTCTTTGATTTGGGTTTGGGAACGATCTTAGGCTGCGCCGGTCTTTCTTCGCCGGGCCCTGCGGCAAAAAAGGCTTCTTTCTTCGCAGATCCCCGCAATTTACGCCGCCCCAGGACCCGCTTTTCCGAGGACTTCCGTTTTTCCGGCTGTTCAGGCTCTATGGCGCCCTGGATAGCGGGGGCCGGCAGGGCCTTCTGTTGAGCCAGGGCGTATTTAATGGTGTTCCAGTTCCGCTGAAGGTATATATCCCCCTGGATAGAATAGTAATAGCCGGTAACTAGAATACCCATTATAGAAGAAAGAATTTCATCATCCCTGTTCTTGGCCTGCCGCCCCCGGCGTATGGCCATGTATACATCGTAATTTTTTTTGCCGTACTTGCGGGAATAGAGAAACAGGATCCGTTCAAAGGCCGGATCGTTCACCGCATTCCAGTACTTAACGCAATACCCAAGAATTTGATCCTCCAGGCGTATAAAGGGCGGTATTTCGATCCGGGCAAGATCCGCAGGCGAAAAAACCACCGCGGAAAGATCGATCATCGGCATCTGGGCGCCAAATTTTTTTTGGAAGTAATAGGTATCCCAATCGGCCTTAACCAGCCGCTGCCGTTCCGCCTCTTCCATGCGCCGCTGGGCGTCGGAACGCCGCCGGCGTTCTTCCTCCACCACCGAAAGGGTATCGGTTAGATAGGCCCGAACCAATTCCGTAGCTTTGGCAATGGAGACAACCCTTAAATCAAGGGCCGCGGCATAACGAAGAAAGCGCTCCATTATTGCCACCGCCTCGTACCGGTCTTTGGGAAGAAACTGAAGTATGTCCTCCGCAGTTTTTATGGTGGAGTACACATCTTTTTCATTGTAAGAATCCGCCCGTTCCGCGATAAAGCCAATAAGCTGTTTAACCCGTTCCAAAGACCGGGCGCCCAGCATACGGTAACCCTTGGCCAAAAGACTTCGAAAGGCCGGATCGTGGCTGCGGTACGAGCGAAGCAGCCAGGTTCGGAACTCGTCTTCGGGATAGCGGACCCGCAGCCGGTTTTGATACAAAATCATGGCGTCCGAGGATTGCCCGATGGAACGGAGATAATAATAGCGCTCTATGTCCGGATCGTGATCGGGCAGCAAATTTGGGTATTCCAGGTGAAGTAATTCATCCTGAATCTCGGTTATGTCCATTGTTTTTTATTATAGATTGAAACGCCCTTACTGTCTATGGTAGGATATTTTATGATTTTTCGAAAAACAAGTTCCTGGCCCTCCTGGGGCCTGTTGTTTGTCCTTTTTTCCTGTAGCGAAAACTGGCCCCCTAAGATAACCGTAAACGAAACGGCGGCCAAAAGTTCCTCCGGCATCCTGGACGACGGCCTTTTTGCCCGGATCTTTACCAACAAGGGGGAAATTCTGGTTAGGCTGGAATACGAAGCGGCGCCCTTAACGGTCTGTAATTTTGTCGCCCTGGCAGAGGGGAAAATGGACGTATGCGCCGGCGCCCCCTTCTACGACAACCTTAGTTTTCACCGGGTGGTTCCCAACTTTATGATCCAGGGGGGCGATCCCCTGGAAAACGGAAAGGGCGGGCCGGGCTACCAGTTCCCCGACGAATTCGACCAGGCCCTGCGCCATGACAGGCCGGGGATTCTTTCTATGGCCAACGCGGGGCCTAACACCAATGGAAGCCAGTTCTTTATTACCCATAAAGAAACGCCCTGGCTGGACGATCACCATACGGTTTTTGGCCGGGTTATAGAAGGGCAGGGGGTGGTAAACGCTATCCAGCAGGGGGATATAATCACCGCCATTACCATCCTGCGGAAGGGAGAGCGGGCCCAGGGGTTTAAGGCCGATCAGGCCGCCTTTGACAGCCTTTTGGCCCAGGCCCGGAACGCGGAGGAGGCAAAATCCAAGACCGCCTACGCGGCGGATTTGGCCCTGGCTGCCGCTAAATACCCCGGTCTTAGCACCGATGCCAACGGGATTCAGTACCTTATCCAGAAACCGGGGTCCGGGGCCAAATCGCAGCCCGGCAGCACCGTGGAAGTAGACTATACCGGCATGTTCCTTTCCGGAGAAGTCTTCGACGCCTCCGCCGTCCACGGCGGCGCCCTGGAATTCGAGGTGGGCCTGGGCCAGGTAATCCCCGGCTGGGATAAAACGATCCTGGACATGCGGGTGGGCGAAAAAAGGCTGGTGGTAATTCCGCCGGAACTGGCCTACGGCGCCCGGGGCGTTGGGAATGTTATCCCCCCAAACAGTTTTTTGGTTTTCGAAATCGAACTTTTGGGAATTAAATAGCCAGGGGCGGCAAAATAGCGGAAGTTGTTCAGAAACTTGAAGTTTCTGAACAACTCAAAAGTCTAAACCTTGACTCCAGGCCCAAAATACGGTATATTTAATATTATCTGATAGGCATTTAGCGTACGGCTCTTCGGAGCGCTATCAGCGGCCTCCCAGGTTTCTTCACCTCCTTTTCCTGGGAGGTTTTTTTATCCCCGGACGGGCCCGGTATGGCGGGCCCGGGGCTTTACTTTTTCGAAATAGCCGCCCGTATGGCCCCGGCGCAAATCCCGATAAGGGTAAGGACCGCAAAAAGCCCTATAACCAGCAGCAGGGGCAGGGGGTTTCCGGCAAGCAGGGCCTCGGAGGTTTCCTCGCTTGCATGTCCGGCGTTTACCACCATCACCGCAATACCGGCATGGCCGGCCTTTACCAGCGCCGGAATAATGCCCGGCGGCGTCAGAACCGCCCCCAGGAAAAAGCCAAAAAGGATGATCCGGGGAGGATCTATCTTGCTTATTATCAGAAAGATTTGAAAAATAACGCAAATGGTTCCGCCTAATAGAAACGCGTTTAAAAACATTATACCGCCCCCCTTTTTACAAACCAGGATATTACCGCGACTAAAAAGGATAACAGCATTCCGGTTCCGATAACGTACAGCACCACCATGAACGCCGCCTTGGCCGCTTTACCGGAAGACCCGGTCTCGCTCTTTGTGGCCGCGAAGGTACTGGCAACCACGGCGCAAAAGCCGCCGAAGCTAAGCCCCGCGCCAAGGCCCCCGAATTTCTCAATTTTGGGGAACAGCCCCAGGATAACCAGCAGGCCCCCAATTATCCCCAGGCACGCCAAGGCCAAAAGATTCGCAAAAATAACCGGTCCCAGGACGCCTTCCCAAAAAACCATAAACCCCTGCCCTATGACGGCGGCAATTCCGCCGACAATAAAGGCGCCAACCAGTGCTTTAAACACACCCATTTACCTTCCTCCTATAAGTTTATCCCCCATCAGAGCCTGTGCCCCATGGGGTCTATATCTGCAGTTCCCCGCCTTCTTCAAGGACCACCGAACTTCCGTCTGCCAGGCATGCGGTAACGGTGGGTTCCCGGACCAGCCCGTCCAGGTGGATAAGGGCCGGGGCGTCGTTGTCGTAATTGTGGCCTATGGCAAAGTGGCAGGTCCTAAAGGCCTTTTCGTCTTCCAGCATGTTCCCGGTAATGCGGGCCCTGGGGTTTAGGCCTATCCCAAGCTCCCCGATGCTGCGGGCATTCCGTTTGTAAATCCCCCCCTGGCCCCGGGGAAGCTTTCCGGCCTTTTCGTATTCCAGGGCATCCCGCTCCGCAAGGCTTATCGTTTCCAGCAGGGCCTGGGCGTCCTTTCCCCCCGAAATCCCGGTTACAAAGCCCCCGGATACCTCGCAGCGTATGGGCTCCGTGATGATCGCATCCCGGTCGTAAAGGCTGATGGAACCGTCAAATACAATAAGACCCCGGGCGGTCCCGTTTTCCGGGCTGATAAAACTTTCCCCCGCGGGAAGGTTCCCCCCGGCGCCGGGCCGTGAAAAGTCCCCGTCATCGGCCTTGGCACAGCGGCCCCTAAGCCCCAGGGTAATGTCCGTACCCCCCGGCGCCCTAACATGAACCGATAGGGCTTGGGAAAGAACCCGGTTTATCGCGGCACAGCGGCGGCCAAGTTCGGCATAGTCGATGGGGATGGTTCGGGTAAAAGATTCCACCGTAAGGCCGGGGGACCAAAACGAGCGGCAGCTTTTTTCGCCGTAAAGCTGCAGGTGGAAGATATGATCGTACTGCTCCCCCCCATGTTCATAGGGAGAGGCTATGGCCGCCCGGTCTTTGCCAAGTTTTTCCGCGCTGACGGAAATTACCACCTGGGGCTTTGCCCGAAACGCGGCAATTACCGCGGGATCGGCAAAATCCAACTGGGTTTTTTTGCCCTGGATCACCAGAACCGGAACGCCGCCGCGCTCCAGAGCCCCGGCGTAGAGGGCCCGGGAAATGGTTTCCACCTCCTGTTCGGGATTGGTGATAATAAGAACCTGCTCGCCCCCCTGTATCTTAAGCACCCCGGAACAGGCAATGCGGGCGGCTTCTGCCAGGACGGGATCCGCCGGGAAAAAAGCACCGGTCATGGCTGCAAGTATGGCAGATTTACCGGCCAGGGTAAAGGACCGGGGCGGGTAACGGCCGTTGTAGTTAAGATAATGGGATCCGGTTCATCTGAACAAAGCGGAGAGGTGGAACTTTTTGTTAAATTCGGTCATTCGGTAAAAAAATGTACCCAATTTCGGGAGCAAAAAGAGATATTAAAGTTGTTCGGCGGCCAAACTTTCCTTTGCATTCCTATACCGGCTTTACCCCGCAGGACTAGTCCAGCCTTTGGCATTTAACCCTGTACACATCCTGGTCGCCGAATTCAAAACCGGTAATCTGCACCTTGGAGTATCCGACCCCGTCTCCGTGTTTAATGATGTACACCTGATTGGTTACTAAAAATGGCTTTGCCACCGCCTCTATTTTATAAAATTGTTTTTTATTATATTCGTACGGACTGTAAGCCGACGGATTTGTAAACGGATAATTGGCTTTGTAGGGATTAGTCCCGGACCCATCGCCGCCGACGTAACCCAGATAGGTCATAACATTCATATTGGTATATGCAGGGACGGCAGTACCTGCATCGATATGATATTGCGAGGAAACATATTTTTTCGCATCGGTAGTAAGTCCAGAGTATTCCCCGGCGGCGGTTTTATCGGCAAGGGTAACGGACGCAAAATCCGTTTTATCGGTGTACCAGACCCCGCCGCCGCCCCCGGAGCCTTTCTCCACCGCCGTATTGCCGCCATTGGTATATATCCGGGGGCCCAAAAATACCAGACTAACATCCTCTTTTTCAAAGGCCATGTCCCAGGCCGTAGAACCCGAAGCAGTGAGTTCCGTTCCTGTTTTTAGGGAATAATATTTTGTCTGGCCCGAGGATACTTTGACGACAAAGCCGTCGCCGCCGCCGCCGACCTCGGTGGGACAGCCCAAAAAAAGCGCGGTTGCGCACACAAGGGCCGCCAGCCCAAAAAGAAAGCTTCTGCGTTTCCTGTACCTCATCAATAACTCCTTCTACAAAGAATAATTAAGACCAAAAGAAAAGATCCGTCCCGCCGCGGGGCCCAGGGGGTGTATACGGCCGGTAATATTATCCACCGAAAGGTGGACCTTAAAATGTTTTGCAAAGGCCGCGGAAAAATACAGGTCCAGCACAAACCGGGAACTGTACGACACATCGCCGCCGGCGTCAAGGCCGGCAATGCCCACCCCCAGGCCCGAGGTTCGCAGGGCCGAAAAAAACCGCCCCTGAAGATAGGTGTGGACGCCGGATTTTTTGTGGTCCCAGCCCAGCTTCATCTTAACCGTATGGGCCGGTTGAAGGCGCAGCTCTTCCCCTTCGGCGCGGTCGAATGCATAGACCCAGCTGTACCCGGCGGAGGCAAAGATATCTTTAAACAGGGTAAGCCGCCCTTCGGCGTCTAGTCCGGTTCGCAGGGACCGGGAAACATTATCCCGCTGGAATGTTAGTTTTCCGTCCCCCAGCCTGTTTCCCTGGTACAGATAGACGATTTCGTTAAACAGCTCGTTGTAGTACCCGTGGACCCGGCCAAAAAACCGGCCGGATTTTGAATATTCCAGTCCCAGGTTAAAGCCCAGGGAGTATTCGGGGTCCAGGTTCCTGTTCCCCAGTATCAGGGGGCTGCCGTCTTCATCGTCCTTTTCCAGATAAAGGTCGTTAAAATCCGGCGCCCGGTACCCAAGCCCCAGGCCCCCCACAAGCCGGAAGCCCCAGGGCAGATGGTACATGGCAGAAATTTTCGGGGTCCCCATGAAGCCGAACCGGGAATTCCGCTCTCCCCGAATTCCCGCAACAATCGAATATACATGCTCCCGGAAATATTCGGCCTGGACATAGAGGGCCTGGGTATCCAACAGGGCCGTTCCGCCGCTAAGGTTGTACTTGCGCATGGAATGAAGGGCCCCTTCAAGCCCCGCGGTAAGGATCCAGTTAGAGAATCCGCCGTAGACCCCCAAGGCTTCCAGGGCCGCGATGTTTTCGTTTTCGTAGCTATCCCCGGTGGTCCATTGATCCGAAGTTCCCGAATACCGATCTTTATTCCGCTGGTAGAAATTATCCGAAAGCCGCAGGCGCAGGGTTCCGTTTTCCAGGGGGAACAGCTGCGCTTCAATATACCCGTCGGCCCTGAGGTAACTTAAACGATCCCGGCTGTCCAAGGAATCTGTTCGTGAATCGCTGCGCATGGCCATAAAGGAAGCGCCCAGGGCCATTTCGGCGGCGTTCCCCAGGGGAAAGGACGTGTCGAGCCCCGCCATTCCCCGGTAATACTCCGGGAACAGGGAAGCGTTCTGTTGTTCGTTAAGATAAAAAGCCCCCCGGGAAGCTTCCAGGGTAATTAAATTCCGGCTTGCCGCGATGGGAATCCCCAGGGACGCGGTTATATGCTGTTCCCGAATGGGGTTAAAATTCTTAAAGGGCCCCGGTTGTTCCGCCGTATCAGGATCATCGTGGGCAAGAAGAAAACTATTGCGTATGCCGGCGGAAAAAGAAAATGCATCCTGGGGTTTTTTAGTGATAATGTTGATCACCCCCCCCATGGCGCCGGAACCATACATGGCCAACTGGGGGCCCCGGATTATCTCTATCCGCTGGACATTGGCCAGGGACAGGGTGTCTCCCCTAAGCCGCTGGGCAATCCGTCCCGCCACCCGCCGGCCGTTAATAAGAAAAAGCACCCGGCCTTCCCCCATGCCCTGTAGTTGGATATAGTCCCCCGTGGCGTTGCTGGTATACATAAGGCCGTAATCGTCAAGAATATCCGTAACCGTGGAGGCGCTGGAATTTTCGATTTCCTCCGCGGTAATAAGCTCCGTAAACACCGGGCTGTCCGTGGACCGCCTTTCGTCCCTGTCCCCCGTAACGGTTATATCTTCAAGGCGGTACACGGATTCTTCCCCGGAAGCCTGGGCAAAACCGGCCCCCGCAAAGACCGTCCACAACATGCAGAGAAAAAGATTCTTAATCGCCGTCATAAAAACACCCTGGTATTTTATCCATTACATCATATTTTGGGAGTCTGTGCAATTTGCCCGGATCTTTACACAACCAGAGGAGAAGTATACACTACAAATGGAAATTGGAACATATAGGAGGCGGAATGAACGTTTCAAGGGTCCTCTTCATTGTCCTGGGAATGCTTTTGCTTGCCCTGGGCCTTATCGGCGTCGTTATTCCGGTGCTTCCCACCACTCCCTTCGTATTGGCGGCCTCTTTTTGCTTTCTTAAAAGTTCCCCCCGGCTTTACCGGTGGATCATGACCCACCGCTTTTTCGGCCCCCGGATCGAACGGTTCCGTTCCGTGGGGCTTACAAAAAAAGAAAAAGTTTCTATTTTTCTTATGGTCTGCGCCCTTCTTACCCCGGTCTTTATTTTTAGCCATTCCCTGCATCTGCGGATATTCCTGGCCCTTCTTTTAGTGGTCAAGGCCATTGTGTTTATGCGGATAAAAACAGCCCCCGGCCCCGGCAAACAACAAAAACCGGTGGATCTTGACGCGGCATAGAATCTGCATCAGGTTTATAGGAAGCCCTTGTTGGGTTGCCGGGGCTTCCAAAGAATGTCCGGGAATAGAAACGGCGCTTTCAAAAGCGGCGTTTTCGGGAGGGGTAAAACCATAGAAAAAAACACCGCCCTGCGCAATAGGGTAATCTACCAGGTTTATGTACGAAACCACAGCCCCGAGGGCAGTTTTACGGCGCTTATCGCAGATTTAGACAGGATTCGGGATCTGGGGGTTGATATGATACAACTGCTGCCGGTCCACCCCGTCGGGGAAAAAAACCGCAAGGGCGCCCTGGGCAGCCCCTATGCTGTTTCCGATTACCGGGCGATTAACCCGGAGTTGGGAACCATGGAAGATTTTAGCCGCCTGGTTACGGCCATGCATGACCGGGGAATCGGCTGTATCATGGACATTGTATACAACCATACTTCCCCGGACTCTGTTCTTGCCCGGGAACATCCTTCATGGTTTTACCGCCGGCCGGACGGAAGCCCCGGCAACAAAATAGGGGAATGGTGGGATGTGATAGACCTTGATTACGGCGATCCCGGTTCGGGACTTTGGGAATACCAGATTCAAACCCTTAAAACCTGGGCCGGAATTGCAGACGGCTTTCGCTGCGACGTGGCGCCCCTGGTACCCCTGGAATTCTGGATCCGGGCCCGTAAAGAGGTGGCAAAGATAAACCCGCGCTGCATCTGGATTGCCGAATCGGTGGAGCCGTCATTTATCCTGGAAAACAGAGCCCGGGGCTTTGTGTGCCATGCGGATGCGGAAATGTTCGAAGCCTTTGACGTCTGTTACGATTACGACATTTTCCCCCTCTTTGAAAACTACCTTAAGGGTTCGGCAAGTCTTGCCGCCTACGCGCAGGCGATAGGTTCCCAGGAATATATATATCCCGCCGAATATGTAAAACTGCGAAACCTGGAAAACCACGACAAAAACAGGGCCGCCCGCGGCGTCCGGAACGACCAGGCCCTGTACAACTGGACGGCCTTTAATTATTTTCAAAAGGGCCTTACCCTTATATACGCGGGACAAGAAGCGGCCGCCGATTCCCGGCCCAGTCTTTTTGACAAGGATCCGGTAAACTGGAACACCGGAAGGGATCTTTCCCCCTGGATGCGGGCCCTGTACCGGATCAAGGGAAACCCCCTGCTTGCATCCTCCGCCTATACGGTACAGGCTTTGAACGAAGAGACCCTGCTGGGGATCCACCGGGGGGGTCCTGCCTTCCCGGGCCAAATTCTTCTTGGGCTTTTTTGCCTTGGCGGCCGGGGCGGAGTTTTTTCTGTTCCCGTACCGGACGGAAACTACATCAACCTAATCGACGGTTCCCCGGTTTGTGCCGCCGGCAGAAGCATACAGGTCCGGGGGGCGCCGGTAATTCTTGAATACCGGGAACCCTGAACCGGCAGGGGGCTGCAAAAATCCACCGAAGACCCCGCGGCAATTTTTAGCCCCCTAAACGGGTACTTCACAGCGCTTTGATTTTCCGGATACCATACATCAATGAACAAACGGGCCCTTAGGGCAGATATGCTTCTTTTACTAACCGCGGGGATCTGGGGTTTTGGCTTTGTCGCCCAGTCGTCGGGGATGGAATATGTGGGGCCCTTTACGTATAACGGGATCCGCTTTATCCTTGGAAGCCTTTCGCTTCTTCCCCTGATTTTCTTTCGAAGGGCCCGGGGGAAACTTCAAACGGCCGCGGGAACAGGCAGGCCGCTTGCCTTTACCTTTGCCGCAGGGACGGTACTTTTCTTTGCCGTAGCCTTTCAACAGCTGGGGCTTATGTTTACCACCGCCGGAAACGCCGGTTTTATTACAGGCCTGTACGTGGTTCTAACGCCGGTGTTCGGCATTCTTTTGAAAAAAAAGACCCGGCTTCCCACCTGGATAGGCATGGTGGTAGCTCTGGGGGGACTATACTTCATCTTCATGCCCGAAGACATGGGGACCGTTAACCCCGGCGATCTTATGACCGTGATCAGCGCCGTTTTCTGGGCCTGCCACATCCTTCTTATTGATAACCTGGTCCAGCGCATGGACCCATTAATTCTTTCGTCGGGCCAGTTTGCCTGGTGTGGAATTTACGCATGGCTGGCGGCCCTGACCATTGAACCCTTTGTAAAGGGCTGGGCTTTTTCTTTAGCCCCGGACAGTATTCAAAAATGGGAAACCCTAACGGGATTTTTTAACAACCCCCGCATCCCGGAGATTTTACTTGGAGCGGCCATTCCCATATTGTACGGCGGCCTTGCATCGGTGGGAATCGCCTATACCCTGCAGGTGGTGGCCCAAAGAGACGCCCCTCCGGCCCACGCCACGATCATCCTTTGCCTGGAAGGAAGCTTTGCCGCCTTTGGGGGCATACTCCTGCTTAAAGAAACCTTTAAACCCCTGACGGTGCTGGGATTCTTTTTAATGCTTTGCGCGATGCTTATTACCCAGTGGGACATTATACGGCCCGGCCGGAGGAATTCCGCGGAACCGTGAAAGTCCGTCTTTTTGCGAATCACCGGGAAGCGGTCTTTATAAGACGGCCAAACCGGTTTTTAATCATCGCCGGGGACGGGGAAGAGATCCCCTGCCACTGCCCCAATCCGGGGCGGCTTATCGAATTTTTTGGATTCCGGGGCCGGGACATTCCCGGAATTAGGATAATCCTGGAAAAGCGCGAAGAAAAGAACAAGCCCCAAAGGGCAAAGACGGCCTACACCGCGGTAGGATTGTACTACCCTTCCGGCCTTGGCGCCGGGGAATCCGTGGTTCCCCTGTTTTCTTCCCGGGCCAACAGGGCCGCGCAGATCCTTGTCTTAAAAGAGATTATCCCCGGCCTTAGGGAGGTTTATCCTGAATACACCCTGGGTAATTCGCGGTTTGATTTTCTTTGCACCGCGGAGCGGGGAAGGCGTCATCTGGTGGAAGTTAAGGCCTGCTCCCTGGTGGAACAGGGGGTCGCGATGTTTCCCGACGCCCCCAGTAAGCGGGCCCTTAAGCATCTGGAAGAACTTGCCGCCCTGAACCGCCAGGGCTATGTTTGCCATGTACTTTTTATCATAGTCCACGGCAGGCCCCGGGTATTCATCCCCAACCTTCACACGGATCCGGAACTGGCGGCGGGCCTTTCCCGGCTGGGAAGGGCGGCGGCGCCCGCCCCCGGGGCAAAACCCGTCCCGGCGGACCATGCGGCACCGGGGGCGGCCCGGAAAAACGGCAAAGGCCGGGGATCCGGAAAAGTACTGATCCACGCGGCGCTGCTCCGCCTGGACCGGCGGGGCGACGCCGTGCTGGCCAAGGCCTCGGTACCGGTTGATCTAAGCCGCGGGAAGCTTGCCGAATCGGACCGGGGCTCGTATCTTATAATCCTGGAATTACCCACAGAAACGGAAACAGAGGCGGGAAGCCTGGGAAAAATTTGCTTTAAGCCGGGCTGGTATGTATACGCCGGATCGGCGCAGAAAAACCTGCGGGCCCTCGTAAACCGGCGCCTGCAAAAAACGGGGAAGAAAAAACACTGGCCTTTGGATTACCTTACCCCCTTTGCCGGATCCATACAGGCCCTGCCTTTTATGTCCTACCGGAACCTGGAATGCGCCCTTTCCGCGGAACTTGCCGCCCTGGGGGGAAAACCCCTGCGATCGCGCATCAAGGGAAAGCCGGGCTTTGGGGCTTCCGGCTGCACCGGGGGATGCGCTAGTCATCTGTGGTATTTTGCCGGGCCCCCGGTACAAAACCGGGCCTTTGTAGACATGATCTTCCGGTACCGTCATGTGGAAGCCCTGCGCCCCGCCAATCCGTAAAACCGGGCCGGGTTTTTACAGTTTTAAGAACACCTCTGCCTTTTCTATTTCGCCGCTTACCGTAGCCCTTATCTCGTCAAAAACAGCGGGCTGGACTCCCAGGAATTCCCAAATTGAGGGGCCCGGTTTTTCCGGCCGCCGGTCTCCGGAAAAGCCTATTTCCATTTCCGCGGCAAACCGGTTGGCCAGGATGATCGTATAAAGCAGTTCCTGGTGAGAATCGTCATAATCAAGATGGTTGTGGTGATATACAATCGCGTCGCCCACTGCTCCTTCCAGCTTCCAGGCCTTGACAATCATGGCCCCCGCCGTACAGTGGTTGATCCCCAGAACCCTGTCTTCTGCCCTAACCAGAGAAACCTTTTCCCTGTCGGAAGCGCTTACGGTAAGCATGTAATCGTTGGCCAATACCGCATTAAGGGGTATTTTCCCGATGTCGTGGAGCAGCCCCGCGGTAAAGTATTCTTCTGCCTGCTTGATGTCTATGCCCCGTTTTTTCGCGATAATCTTGGCGGCCACCCCCACGCAAAGGGAATGACGCCAGAACCCTTCCATGTTAAGTCCCACGGAGGATTTGTTGGAACTAAGGTTTCCCAACACCGCAGAAGACAGGGCCAAATTCTTTACCGTATTGATTCCCAGCATAATAATTGCCCGGACCAGGTTTGTTATCTGCTGTCCAAGGCCGTAATACGCGGAATTGATCAGCTTAAGCACCCGGCCCACCAAAACCGGGTCCAACGAAATAACATGGTTTAAATCCGCAGGGCTGGTTTGGGGATTGTTACAGACCTCTAAAACTTTTGCTATCGAAGTAGGAAGACTAGGCATACTTTTTATATATTCTTCAATCTTATGATGCATGTCATTTGGCATTTTTCTTCCTCTTATCCGTTACCGCTTTAATACGCGCCATAATATTTTGAACCTTTTGTTTAAGAAACGAAAAAATATTCTTATCCTGTACGGAACCGGACAGGTTTTCCAAATAAGAAAAGGTTCCGGCAATTTTTTCTTCCCCCGTCGAAGCCCCCGCGGTTTTTTTTCCAAAGGGAGCGGCGGAAGGTCCGGACGGATTAGCCTTTTCCGTAATTTTTCTTGCTTCTTTTAAAAGGCCCTTTTTCCCCTCCAGGGTATTGATCACATATTCCATGGAAAACCGGACATCGCTGTTCATAAAGCTTTCTTTCTTTTTCTCTGGCAGGGTCCCGGCCAGATTTTTAAGGTAATTCATCAGTCCCAGGATGGAATCTTTGCTGACCCCCTTGCCCTCCACCGGTTCTTGGGCATCCTGGTCCGCGGACGGTTCCGGAGGGGCGTCTTCAAAGTCCGCCGCCGAATCCGGCGCTTCCTCGGGGGCTTCTTCGCCGGACAGTTCCGGCTCGGAGAACAAAGACTCTTCTTCCGGCAGTTCCTGAAGGACATCTTCAAAATCAGACGGGGATGTATCCGGCGCTTCCTCGAGGGCTTCTTCGCCGGACAGTTCCGGCTCGGAGAACAAAGACTCTTCTTCCGGCCCTTCTTCCATCTCCATGTCCGGAAAAGCATCTTCCGCCTCTTCCCCGCCAAAAAAAGAATCCTCTTCCGCGGCGTCCTCCGCCGGGATTTTTTCCGCCGCCCCTTCATGGGCCCCTGAAAGGGAATCATCATCGTCCTGCCATTCCTGGGGGTATTCTTCTCCTCCGTCTTCCAGGCTTAGGTCCCCTTCTTCTTCGTCAATGGGCATCGCTTCGGGCCCATCCCCCTCGGGGTACCGGGGCGGGGGCGGCGGATACTGCGGCGGCGGCGGATACTGTTGTTGCGGGGGCTGGGGCGGATTCTCCTGCCGGGGCGGCGGCGGCTCCTGCGGCACCTGGGGCGGCGGCGGCGCCTGCGGCGGCTGCCCTTGGGGCGGGTACTGCGGCGGCGGCTGGGGCGGCGTCTGCGGCTCCTGGGGCGGCTCCTGCGGCTCCTGGGGCTGCTGCGCCTGGGGCGGCGCCTGCGGCTCCTGGGGCGGCTGCCCTTGGGGGGGGTACTGCCCTTGGGGCGGGTACTGCGGGTACTCGGACAAGGGATCCGAAAACACCGGCTCCTCCTCGGGATAATAGGGTTTTTGGGGCCCCTGGGAAGAAGGGCTTTCCATCGGGAAAAAATTCGGCTCCGCCAGATTGTCCAGGGAAAGATCGGGAATCTGCTCTTCGTCAAGCAAGGGCAGTTCCTCGTTCATAAACAGTTCTTCTTCGTCCTCTGCTTCTTCTTCCGGATCTTCAATAAAAAGAGCTTCCGTCTCTTCGTCCACCGGGGGGGCCTTTTCCGTGGTCCCCATTAAAAAGGACATATCTTCCTCTTCTTCCGCGTGTCCCATTTCTGCCGCCGCATCCTGCAGCACCTTAAGATTTTTGTCCCACATGGAATTTAAATCGGAAGAATAAGCCTTAACGGCATTTTCATAAAAGGCCAGGGATTCGTTCAGATCCGAAAGATCTCCGGGAGTCGCCCGCTTGCCCTGAAGGTTCACCAGCTTGTCCGCGGTACGCAGGGCCTTTTCCACTTCTCCCGCATCTTTGTGAAGTTCCGCGACCGCCGCCAGGGCTTCGGTATCGCCGGGATCCGTCTTTGCCAATTCTTCGAAAACCTGAATAGCATGGGTGCGGTTTCCCATGGCGGCGTACAACCTTCCTAAAAGCATCTTTGCATCCCGGTCATTGGGACGCCGGGCAAGAAAGGCCATAAGTCGCTTTTCGGCTTCCTTGTATTCTTTGTGCTTAAAATGAATGTCCGCCAAATCCAGCTGGAATGCATAATTTCCCGGATCCACCGCCAGGATCTTTTCAAAGGTCTTTTTGGCCTCTGCATCGTTGCCCATAACGCGCTGGGTGGTCCCCTGGATCCGCAGGGCTTGGGTATTTTCCGGTTCCCAGTCCAGGGCCGCCTTGGCCTGCTGCAGGGCTTCGGGATACCGTTCCATCTTAAGATAAAGCGAAGCCAGGCGGCAGCGTATGTCGGCGCTGTTAGGAACCAGTTTGATAAGTTTTTCCAGTTCCACTACCGCATCGGCAAAATCCCCCGTATCTTCCAGGACCCGTTCAAGATTAACCACCGCCTTAACATATTTAGGATCCACTTCTATGGCCCGGCGGTAATTCTCTACCGCATCCTTGGTCTTGCCCTGATCCGCCAGCACCACCCCCATATTGTTCCGGGCCTCCGCGTTTAGAGGGTCCACATGGAGGATCCTGCTAAATGTGTCCATGGCCTTGCCGTGCTGGCCCTGCTTAAAAAAGATAATCCCCATGTTGTTCATCGCCTGAAACCAGCCGGGTTTACTTCGTAGGGCGGCCTTGTATTCATTCAAGGCGTCGTCAAAGCGGCTGTTCGCTTCCAGGGCGACGCCGTAATTAAAATGAAGGGTGGGGTTGTTTCGATCCAAACTTAGGCCCTTGCGGAACATGTTGTAGGCCTTGTCGTATTCATGGAGTTGTTCGTAAATCGTTCCCAGATTATTGTAGGCGTGAACATATCCGGGGTTCAGTTCCACCACCTTGGCATAGGCCATGGATGCGGCCTTTAGGTTTCCCAGTTGTTTATGGATATTCCCGATATTATAATGGAATTCCGCCCTGGTGGGATCAATATCGATGGCTTCCATAAGGACGTTTAGGGCGTCCTGGAACTTATCCTGCCGGCGGTAGATAACCGCCAAATTATTCAGGGCCTCCACATCCTGAGGATTCCTTGCCAAGAGGGTGGTAAATTCATCCACCGCTTCCACAAGTTTATCTTCCTTTGCCAGGGTGGTCCCTAAAAGAAGATGGGCGATCCGGTCTTCGGGTACCTTGGCAAGGTACTGTTTAAGAAGCCGTTCTGCCTCCACATGATCGCCCACCCGGGCGGATCCCTTGGCGCGATCCAGAATACCGTTGGCGTCAAGGTTCATTCGTTCATCCTTAAAGGCCGGGCGGCAACTTCTTTGGAAAATTTGCCGGGATGCAGTTCATCGGGCCGCCGGCTAATTCCGTCATACGCGGCGACGACAAAAAAATACAGGGTTCCGTTCTGCAATCCTTCGATACGCAGAGAGGTCCGGTTCCCCGCATCAATCGGGGAAGATCCCAGCCGGGCCCCTTCGCCGTAATATACCCCGCTGGTGGTTCCGTAGTAGATCAAATATCCCCGGGTATCTTCGTCGGGGCTGGGCCGCCAGGCAAGGTCCACCGCCCCGTTCAGGGCCCGGATCGTTACCAGAGAAGGAGGATAGGGGGCCTCGTTTTTATCGTAGACAATCCGTATTTCCTCAAGGTAGGGACTGGTTTCACAATCTCCGCTGGGATAAAAAGCCGCAGCCAGCTGGACATAGCGGCCCCGAACCGTTTCCGGCACGGGCTCGCCGGGGACAACGGGGGTCCAGGGAATCCGGCTAAGCTGGTACGGTTCCTCCCCTGCCCGGATAAAAAACTGCAGCATCGAATTATCGGAAAACCGGAAATTGCCCCGGCCCGCATAGGTGTTCCTTACCACCATGCGCCGCGGTCCCTGGACCTGGCCGATGCGGCCCCCGGAAGCCTCTATCCGCAGGATCATGGAATTCCGCTCCCCCAGGTCCAGGGCCCGGGTTTCGATGCGGCCCCCGCTGCGGGGAAATTTTGCAAGCTCCGGCAGTTCAAGGCTGAACCGCCCGGCAGCTTCCAGCGCGGTTCTTCCCGGACTGGAGACCACCTTGTTGTAGATGCGGAATTCATCAAGGATCCCGGAAAACCGGCTGCCCAATACAAAGGCCCCGTCCCGGTTAAGCAGGGGGGTATACACGTCTCCTCCCTCCCTGCCGTTTGCGGTGGTATACACCACATTTTCGATTTGGCCGTTCATAAGGTATTCGAGCAGTCCTGAATCGGCGTTGTAGCGGATAAGGTGATGGCTCCAGGTTCTGGGGACCAGAGGGGTCCTGCCCTCCAGAACGATGGTAAACCGCGTTCCCCGGCCGTCCGGGGGTTTGAACAGTTCCTGGAAGGTCCACCTAAGCCTGTTCCGCTGGGCTTCGCAAAAAATCCGCTGGGTATCCACCGCCGTCCAGGAAAAGAGCTGTTCTCCGTTTCCCATGGCATTGGGATATGCCCAAAATTCCAGGCTAAAATCCCGGACATTCCGTCCCGGCGCAAACAACGCGGAATTTCCCGGCCTAACTGTTACCGGGGCCGAATTTTCCCAGGCCCCCGAGAAAAGGGCCGCCCCCCGGCCGTACCGGGCCCAGCGTCCGTTTGCGCTTTGGACCGCCGGAGAAACCTGTACCTGGTAACGGCCCCGGCGGTCCACAAAGCGTTCCGGGTCGGTTTCGTCGAAATCCAGGGCCAGGTCCACGGCAGATTCCTGGGCGGGAAAATTCCGCCACGCCGCGTAGAGGGCCATAATTTCTTCGTCCCGGGCGTCCGCAGATCCGGCCCCCTGCGAAAGGGAGCCGGTCCACGCGGAAGACAGGGTCAGCACCCGGTAGGGCCGCAGGGCCTCCATCTCCTCCACCTGAACACGTTTTTCCACCCCCTGCCAGCCCGCGGCGGCCCCAAGAACCATGGTCGTTTCTACGGCCCCCAGCCTTAGGCTGGATAAAATCAGGGAAAAACTATACAATAATACCGCCATAAAAGCGCTTTTACGCGAATTGTTCATATTTCACCTATAAATATCGGTAATTTAAGCGATGGACCTTAAAAAGATTGCCAGAGAAGCGCCCCGGGTGCCGGGGGTGTACATTATGAAAAACGGCGAAGGCCGCATTATTTACGTGGGCAAGGCGCGGGTCCTGCGGAACCGGCTGGTTTCGTACTCCTCCGGCGAAAAGGACATTAAAACCGGAACCCTGCTCCGCCATGTGGCGTCCATCGAAACAATCATAGTTAAGGATGAGTACGAAGCCCTGCTTCTGGAAAACACCCTTATCAAGCAGCACAACCCTAAGTACAATATTAACCTTAAGGACGGAAAAACCTACCCCGTCATACGGCTTACATCGGGCCCCTATCCCCGGCTGTTTAGGACCCGGCAGCTGATCGAAGACGGCTCTTCCTACTATGGGCCCTTTCCCAATGTGGGGGCCATGGACGATATGCTGGATATTATTGACCGGGTGTTTCCCCTGCGTAAATGCCGGACATTGCGGAAGCGGGATTTTCCCTGCATGTACTATCACATCGGCCGCTGCTTTGCCCCCTGCTGCAAAAGAATAACCGAAGCCGCGTACAGCCTCCACGTTGACCGGGTACGAAAGCTTTTGTCCGGAAACACCCAAACCCTGACAGCCGAATTAAAAAGCGAGATGCAAGAAGAGGCCAGGGCCCTTCGTTTTGAGCGGGCCGCCCAGATTCGCAATGCGATCAAAGCCATCGACGCCCTAACAGAAACCAGCACGGTGATAGACTTTGATCCCCAGGGCCGGGACTATATAGCCTGGGCCGCCGAGGGGGTATTGACCACTTTTTCGATCTTTTCCATGAGGGGGGGAAAGCTTACGGGCCGGGAATTATACCGGACCAGAAGCGCCTCGGAGGAGGAAGAATCTTTGGTTACCTTTATTACCGGGTACTACAACGGCGGGCGGCTTCCGCCGGAGACGATATACATTTTTTCCCGGGACGGATATCTTCCCCTTGATCCCGCCTTCCCCGCCAAATGGTTTCGTGAGCAGTTCGGCCTGGAACCGAAACTTCTTGTCCCCCCGGATATTCACCACCGGGCGGTGATGTCCATGGTTAAGCAAAATGCCGAAGAGGATCTTCGGCGGCGGATTAAGGAACGGGGGGCGGGGCCGGTGCTGGATGAATTAAAAAATGCCCTGGGCCTAAAAACCAGGCCCAGCCGGATCGAGGGTTTTGACATAGCCCAGCTTGACGGAAAACACCCCGTGGCCTCGCTTATTAGTTTTGCCAACGGCGTACCGGACAAAAAAAACTACCGCCGTTTTAAACTTCACAGCGTGATAGGGGTGGTGGATGACTTTGCCGCGATGCGGGAAGCGGTAAACCGCCGCTACCGCCGCCTGCTTCGGGAAAACCGGGAATTACCGGATCTAATCCTTGTTGACGGAGGCCTGGGCCAGGTGAATGCCGCCAAGGGGGTCCTGGATGAATTGGGAATACACTGCGATCTTGTGGGCCTGGCCAAGCGGGACGAAGAGATTTGGCTGCCCCACACCGGAAAACCCCTAAGCCTTCCGCGGCATTCCGAAGCCCTTAAGGTGCTTCAACGGGTGCGGGACGAAACCCACCGTTTTGCCACCTCCCTTAACCAGATTCTCCGGTCAAAGGATCTGCGGATGGAAACCCTGGAATCGGTGGAAGGCATAGGGGCAAAACGGGCAGCGGTCCTTATCCGGCATTACCTGGGCATTGAGGGAATAGCCGCGGCGGACCCGGCGGACATTGCCCGGGTATGCGGCTGCGGCCAAACGGCGGCCCGGGCGGTCCGGGCCGCGGCCCGGCTTGCCGGGCAGGATCCCGGCGCTCTTCGATCCGGCCCCCGAAACGCCCCGGAACAGCCGCAGCCCGGGTCCGCCGCGGCATTGGCGGCACAGGCCCTGTCCGCACAGGGGCCGCCCGCGGAAACATCACCGTCCGCAGAAATGCCGCCTACAGAAACCGCGCCGGCGAAAACGGCGTTACCGGGGACGGCGCCGGGCGGCGGCGCGGGCGAAGCCGGCGGCGGCGGCGCCGGCGGCGCGGGCAAGGGCGGCAGCGCGGGCAAGGACGGCGGCGCCGGGGACGGCGGTATAAAAACCGGCAAAAAGACCACCGGGGTACAGACAGACCGCCTGGAAGCAGGAAAACTGGCCGCCGAAGCGCCGCCGGACTACGGGGAATAGGACGCCCTCTATAGGCCTAATATTTGATACACCACACGGAGTTGCACGGAGGAAGAGAAGCTGTCTAGCAAAAACTCCGTGTTGCTCCGTGGTTAAACTCTTCTTCCATCCGCGGTTAGCCCTTACTTCTTAAGTTCCACCCGGGCCCGTTTTCCGCGCCTCGGGTTTAAAGACTGTTATAAACAGCAGGATCCCAAAAACTACCACAAAGGAATCGGCCAGGTTAAAGGTGGGCCACCGGTAAAATCCCAGGATCCCGTACATTTTTACGCTGATAAAGTCCACTACCCCGGCGGAACGGAAAATGCGATCGATCAGGTTTCCAATCCCCCCCCCTAAAATACCCGCCACGGCCCAGCGTTGAAGAAGGGTAAAATCGGTGGTTTTAAAATAGTACACGACTAAAAAACCCAGAACCCCCAGGGGAAGCAGGACAAATAAAACCGGCTTTACCGCTTCCGGTAAGTTGTGCCCCAGGCTAAAGGCTATGGCGGTGTTCCGTACATGGACAATCTCAAGGAACTCGTTGCCAAAGACGTCTTTGATCCGGGAATTTTCCGGCCACCGTACAATAAAGGCCTTTGATATCTGGTCCGCCAACACCGCAAAGACGGTTAAGCAAAAGGGCCATATTTTTTTTTTCACCTGTTTCTCCTGTTAAAGTCCTGTGGGAATATCCAGAAATTCTACCGCCATATCAAGCTGAACCGAACATTCTTCCATAACCCGGCGGAGCCCCCAGACTTCGGTGGAATAATGGCCCCCGGCTATCATATTCAAGCGTCCCTCCAGGGCCTGATGGTACACGGGGTGTTTTATTTCTCCGGTAACGTATAAATCTACCCCTTCTTCTATGGCCTGCAGGGCTTCATCAGAGGCCCCGCCGGAAATAACAGCGCAGGTTTCATTTAATTGTTTTCCGAAGGGATACACCCCCAACGGGGGCCTGTCCAAATAACTTATAGCTTTAACCGCATCGTCTAGGGTAAGGGGGTTTTTAAGCCTCCCCTTATAACCTATCTTTTTTTGGTGGTACACCCCAAAAGGTTTTGGATCCTCCATGCCCAAAAGCGCCGCCAGGGCCGCATTGTTTCCCAGCCGGGGATCCTGATCCAAGGGCAGATGAACCGCATAGAGGGCGATGTTATGGTCCAGAAGATACTTAAGCCGCCGGCGGTGCGGACCCGTCAGGGCCAGGGGGGATCCCCAAAAAAGACCGTGGTGGACAAAAAGCATTCCGGCCCCCGCGGCAGCACAGCGCTTAAAACTTTCCAGGCAAGCGTCTACCGCGAAGGCGATTTTTTCAATGGGGGATCCGTCGTTATCCACCTGGATCCCGTTCATTGAAGAATCAATGGCGCTGAACCCTTCTATACCGTCAAGGACCGATCTAAAAAAAGCATCCAGAATCTGGGTATTCACAGCGCCGGTCATGGCTTAAGTATAGTCCGGCCGCCGGGAATATGCCAGACCCCTCCTGTTTCCAGGTAGATGCTCTTGTCGAGGGGGGTGGTTTTTAAACTTCCCGGGCCCTCGCGGCCCTCTTCCACCGCGTCGCCGATGGGGATTTCTCCGGTCCCGGGGGATTCACCGGTCCTGCGGGATTCACCGGTCCCGGGGGATTCACCGGTCTGGTCCAGAAGCAGGGCGGCAAAATTGCTTATCAGCGATGCGGTTAATTCCGGCCCCGCCTGCAGACTGCCGGCGCTATGGCCGATCCCCCGAAAAAGAACACTGTAAATGGGGTAATACTCGGGACTGCCGGAATAATCAAAGGGCCCCGCCCAGGGCGCCGCGGCCAGGAGCGCCAAATCCTTGGAGGCCCCCAGGGTCCGAAGGATCGTTTCGTAGCGGCCGGAACGGTTTTGAATAACCTTGCCCGAAAGGATAAACAGTATGGGAAGCTTTGGCTGGGGTATGTTTTCTATGCGGGTAATCTTCCGGGGCACAAAACCCCGGATAAAATTCCCCCCGTGCCGAAAAAAGGCGCCGGCCGGATTAGCGGGCGGCGGCGGCGGCGGCGGGGGGGGGTCTCCGGCCAGCGAAGTAAGAATGGGCCCTTCCAGGGCTATGATCCCCCGGATTTGCCCGTATGTTTCTATAAAATCGCTCTGCCCCGCCAAAACGGTAAGGGCCGCTCCCGCCGCGCCGTAACCGGCCAGAAAGACGGCGTCTCCGGCGGAGGATAGTTTAACCTGCAAATTTTTGTTCCGGTCCAGTTCTTTCATAAGGAATTGGATATCCCGCCGCCGGCCTTCCTCCAAATCCCTGCCGTCGGCATTGGCGGCCACATCGCTTAGGCCCCTGCTTAGGGCGTTCATAAGCCGGTATAAGCCGGGGATAGAAAGCCGTACCGCCTCGTTGTTCCCGTCCACCGCAGGAGAATCGAAACCGGGCCTGGAATAGGTAAGGACCGTAAAGCCCCGGTCCCTAAGGGCCCCGCAGACCGTATCGGTTACGTACAGGGAGCCTGCCGCCGGGGGCAGCAGGATAAGCAGGGGCCGGTTCCGGGGGGCCGGAAATTCCGGGATAAGGCCGGATTCAGGATCCTCCACAGGGCCGTATATCCGGACATATAAGGGCCTGTCTTCCGTATCTTGCACAGTTAAGACCTCCACCCCGCGGGTATTAAAGCTGGATTCCATGGGCGGGGCAAAGTACAAGGTTAACCACAGGGCAAGCATAAAGCCCAGGGCCGAAGCGAAGATAAAAATTAATCCCCTATCCCGGTAGGAATCGCTTTGAAGGCCGGAAAACAGGGCCAGCAGGTCCGAAAAATTAGCCGCGGTAAAAAAAAGTGCAAAACAAAGCAGGGGAAGACATTCGGGACGGAACCCATAGGCGGGAAAGATTCCCAGCAAAATAACCACGGCCAGAAGGGGGCAGACGGTAAGTCCCTTTAGGGCCCATAACCCTCTTACCAGGGGCCGGATGATAGGCAAAAACAGGAAAAAAGCCGCCAGGAATACAATGATCTTAAGTTCCATTATTTAATATTATAATGTTCAAAGTCTCTTGCGTGAAGTGTCTAATGGGTGTATAGTTCAAGGTAAAGAAAATTTTACAAGGAAAAATGCATGGCTACAACTCAGGAATTGGTTGTCGATGAGGTAAAAATAAAAAAAGCTGTTAAATCCGGCATACCATTAACTATAACCACCTTTACTCTTCCCCACGAAATTGAGGTGTATGTTGAGCAGGTGTTGACTATTTTCTTACGGCAGGTGGATCAGGAAAACTTAAAAGACTACGTAGTATATTGCGTACAGGAGCTGGCGGTAAACGCCAAGAAAGCCAATACCAAGCGAGTTTATTTTACCGAACGGGGTCTGGATATTTCCAACCCCGAAGATTATAAACTTGGCATGGCGGCCTTTAAAGACGACACCCTTAATAATATCGGACATTACCTTCAGCTTCAAAAAGACAAGGGCCTTTATGTAAAACTTATTTTTCAAATAAAGAAAAACATTATTTATATCGAAGTTAGGAACAATATCGCCATTACCAAAACCGAGCTGATCCGTATTCACGACAAACTGGCCCGGTCCCGGCAATACAACAACCTGGAAGACGCCCTTTCCCAGGTGCTGGACGATTCCGAAGGGGCCGGGCTTGGCCTTGTGATCCTGGTGCTGATGCTTAAAAAAATGAACCTGGACGAAGATTGTTTTGACATTGTAGGAACCGACAGCGAAACCATCGCCCGGATTATTATTCCCCTGGAAAAGACCAGGCTGGAAAAACTTTCTATCCTTGCCCAAACCATTGTGGACAATGTTAATTCCCTGCCGCAGTTTCCTGAAAATATTATACAGGTTCAACGGATGATCGAGGACCCCAAGTCGGAAATGGCCGATATTGCCCGGCAAATTTCCGTGGACCCGGCCCTGACGGCGGATATGCTTAAAGTTGTTAATTCCGCCCAGTACATGCTGTCCAAGCGGGTAAATAATATTTCCGAGGCGGTTAAACTGGTGGGAATGAGGGGTCTAAAAAACCTGCTCTATTCCTACGGAACCCAGAAGCTCCTGGGGGACGAAACCTCTACAAAACGGAGCCTTTGGGAACATTCGTATAGAACGGCCTTTTACGCCTACAACCTGGTAAAGAATTTTAAAAAGGATCCTAATTTACTGGACGATGCGTATGTGGGGGGGATCCTTCATGATATGGGCAAGATTATCTTTGCCAATGTCCATCCGGATCTGCTGGAAAAGATTAAAACCTTTTGTGCCGAAAAGGGGCTTCCCGCGTCCACCTTCGAGGACTTTGCCGCGGGGATGAACCATGCAGAAATCGGCGCCATGGTGGCGGAAAAGTGGAATTTTCCCGAACATTTGATCCATACCATCCAATACCACCACGATCCGCTTTCCGCCAACCAGGAAAACCAGGCTCTGGTTTTTACCGTTTACCTGGCCAATATGCTGTGCGAGTACGAAAATTGTAACGTTGTATTTGACCAGTTTGAACCCAAGGTACTAGATAGTTTTAACATTACCTCTAAAAAACAATTATCCGGCATTTTAGAACGCTTTTCCGAAGGCTTTAAGCGGGAAACCCAGCCCCCGCAAAATTAAGGCCTGGCGCCGCCATGCAAACCATAGTCCCGATTCCGGGTTGTGGACCCGGCCTCCCAATTAACCGGACCCATAAGGAGATTTCATGTCCCGCAGAACAGAAAGCGCCGATCCCGCCCCCGGCGGAAAATTCCGGATTCCCCGCCAAAAACTGGAAGATTTTTGCACGCGCATTTTTGCCGCCCTGGGCATTCCCCCGGTAGAAGCGGAAGATTCGGCAAAAATCCTCGTCGCCGCCGACGCCCGGGGCATTCCGAGCCACGGCGTAGCGCACCTAAGCCGCTATATCCGGGGGATCGAGGCGGGGCTGATCAAGGGGGGGATCCGCCACGAGGTGCTCCGGGAAACGCCAATCTCCCGGGTCCTGGACGCCGGCGGCGCCATGGGAATGTCCCTAAGCAGGGCCGCGATGGATTGGGTTATAGACGCCGCCCGGAAACACGGCGTGGGGCTTTGCAGCATCCGGAATTCCAACCATTTCGGCATAGCCGGCTACTACACCGAAATGGCCGCCCGGGCGGACATGATAGGCATGGCCTTTTCCAATACCGCCGCCCTGGGGGTGCCCACCAATGCGCGGACCGCCTTCTTTGGCACCAACCCCATCGCCTTCGCCGCCCCCGCCGAAAACGGAGCGCTTTTTAGCCTTGATATGGCGACTACCACCGTTACCCGGGGCAGAATAGAAATCGCGGAACGGGAGGGCCGGAAAATACCTCCGGGCTGGGCGGTGGGGGTAGACGGAAAGCTTACCACGGATCCGGCGAGCCTCCTGGAAGACATGCTCTACCTAAGGGGCGGCGGCCTGCTTCCCCTGGGCGGGGAGGGAACCGCCCTGGGCGGCTACAAGGGCTACGGCCTTGCCGTGATGGTGGACATCCTCTGCGCCCTTACCTCCGGGGGAATTTTCGGCAGCGCCGTCCGGGATTCGCAAACCACCTCCGCCCGGGTATGCCATTTTTTCCTCGCCCTAAAGCTGGACCTTTTCCGGGACCCGGCGGAATTCAAGCGGGATCTTTCCGCCCTGCTTTCCGCCCTAAGCGCCCTGCCGGCGGCGGAAGGGGCGGACCGGGTGTACTACGCGGGGCTTAAGAGCCGGGAAACCGAAGCTGAGTGTGAACGGCTTGGGGTGCCTGTGGCGCCGGAGGTTTGGGCGGAGCTTGAAGAAAACGCCCGCCGCCTGGGCGTCGCGCCGGCGGGCTAAGGCGGATCTGCGCCCCCGTGCCGGCCGGGTTTTGATCACTGGGTTTCTGTAACGCCTTCGTTAAAAAAGGCCCCCATGGGATTGTTTACCATAAGTATGGGCTGGTGGGTCGCGTCCAGGGTGTCCCGCCAAAGGTTGCCTTCGGGGTCCACATGGCTGCGCTGGGAAACCACCGCCTTCGTGGGCAAATGGACAAACTCATTGTTCACCAGCCCTATGACGCACTTTGTTTTTCCCGTCATGGCCGCGTGGGCCGCCGCGTTTCCCAGCCGTTCACAGTAAATTGAATCGCTGGGATTAGCCTGGGCCGAACGGATCTGATAACTGGGATCGATGTACTTTAAATTTATTTCGTCCCCCTTATCGTCAAAGTATTCGATAATCTTGTCCCGAATATAGGTTCCCACATCGGCCATCTTAATATTGCCGCCCGCGTCGGTCTTTACTTCCTTGATAAGCTGATCCTGCAGGGCCCCTTCGGCTATTACAATTACCGCATGCTTTGATTTAACAAGCCGCTCTTCCAGATGGTGAAGAAAACCGTTAGGCCCGTCCAGCTCGAAGGGGATTTCCGGAATCAGCACAAAATTAACCTCATGGCTTGCCAGGGCGGTATGGGCGGCAATAAACCCGGATTCCCGGCCCATAAGTTTAACCAGCCCTATGCCGTTGATCTGGGAATGGGCTTCCATGTGGGCCGCGGTAACCACTTCTACCGCCTTGGCCACGGCGGTGTCAAACCCAAAGGACTGCTGGATAAAAGAAAAATCATTATCCACCGTTTTGGGAATACCGATGTTGGCAATTTTAAGCTTTCGGCGGCCCACTTCTTCCGCTATGTCCAGGGCCCCCCGCTGGGTTCCGTCGCCCCCTATGGTAAAAAGCATGTTAAGATTTAATTGTTCCATGGCGTCGACGATTTTGGACACCTCTTTTCCGCCCCCCCGGGCGCTGCCCAGGACGGTGCCGCCGATTTTGTGAATATCGTCCACCACATCGGGGTTAAGTTCTTTGGCGCCAAAGTGATATTCGGGCAGAAACCCCTTGTAGCCGTAACGGATACCGGTAATGCGGCGCACTCCGTAGCGGAACCAGAGGCAGCGGACTATGGCCCGGATTACGTCGTTAATGCCGGGACAAAGGCCGCCGCAGCTAACAATGCCCGCGTGGACATGCTGGGGGCTAAAGTAGATCATTTCCCGGGGGCCGGCGGCCTCAAAAACCATTTTTCGCTCCAGAGATTCCTGTTTGCCGAGCTTGGCCCTTACATCCATCCGGATATACTCGTCATCGGTTACATAGTTGGCTATAAAATCACCCTGTACCTTGGACAGGGTTAGGGGCGATTTAATATTACACTTTCCCAATTCTTCTATTGTAAAATCGTTGGCCATGTGTTTCTCCTGTTTTAACTATATCCGTTAAAGCCCCGTCATTCAAGCTTAATGCGGCGTTTGCGTACCGCTTTACTCCGGCAGCCCAAAAATTTTTATTCCCTCTTCGGGGAATTGTTTTTTTACCTCCGCCACCGCTCTGGCAATGCCCAGGGCTTCTTCGGATTCGCACCACACCACCAGGGCAAAGTTATCCTCGGGCCAGATTGCATCCCCCATGCGGGGGCCGGCGGAACCGACCCCGGTTACGTTGGGATACAGGGTATAGTATTTCCCCACCCCATGATTTTTAAGCGCCTCCAGGATATTGTCTTCCACTGAATGATTGGCGACAATCTCAATCCGCAACATGATCTTCCTCCCCGGGGCCGGTTTTTCCGTTCCCTTTTTTTGCATCCGGCTGTTTGGCTAATTGCCTGGCCATATCCAGCGCCGCCTTGCGGCCCAAGCCTGCGGCCACGGCTTCTCGCCGGGTTTCCGCTCTGGCCCTCCGCTCATCATCCCGCTTGTTAAGGAGCGCGTAAATTGCCGGCATAAGAAACAGGGTCATCAGCGTACCGAAGGAAAGCCCCCCCAGGACCGTCTTGCCGATGGGCGCCACCAGTTCAGACCCTTCGCCGGGAAAAAAGGCCATGGGTATTAAACCCAGAACCGTGGTAAGGGTGGACATAAGTATGGGCCGCAGCCGGTTTCCCGCCGCTTCTACACACGCGTCAATGAGCGCATACCCCCGTTTACGAAGCAGATTGGTATAATCTACCAGGACTATACCGTTATTGACGATGACCCCCAGCAGCACCAAAAGGCCCACCGCGGTAAGTATATTAAAGACCGATCCGGTAATAAGGTAAATCAACACTATGCCGATCATGGAAAGGGGTATGGTAAAGATGATAATAAAGGGATCCTTAAAGGATTCAAAAAGGCTGGCCATAACCCCAAAAACCAGGAAAAGGGCCACCATCAGGATTAGAAAAAAGTTCGCCATCATCCTGGCCATATCTGCATTGTCCCCGGCATATTCAATTACCACGTCTTCTTCCGCGGGGATCTCCGAGGTGATAAGATTACGGACCTTGGCAGAAAGCTCGTTAAGCTTTGTTCCCTTAACGGCCCCCGCGGTAATGTGGATAACCCGGCTTTGGTTTTCCCGCCGGATTGTAAGAGGCCCGGTCCCCTCTTTATACGAGGCAAAACTGGAAAGAGGAACCCGGCCGGCGATCTGGCTGTTGATAAAGATATGATCCAGCGCGGGCCGGGTACTGCGGTCCGCTTCTGCCAGGATCAGGACCACATCGTAATCGTTACCGGCGTCCTTGTATTTGGTGGCGGTAATGCCGTCTACGGCGGCCTTAATTTCGTTTCCCACGGTAACGGTATTAAGCCCCAGGGCATACAGTTTTTCCCGGTCCAGTTCTATCTCTATCTGGGGAAGCCCGTCCCGCAGGTCCACCACCGGTTCGGTGGCCTCCGGAATTTTCTCTTTAATTAAAAGGGATATCCGGTCCGCCAGGGCCTTTCCCTTTACCAGGTCGTCGGTGCGAAGGACTATGTCAATGGGATTCCCCCCCATGCCGCCGCCGAATCCGCCGCCGAAAGAAAAAGATACCCCGGGGAATTCGTTAAAGTGGGCTCGAAGCCGGGCCTTGACATCCTCGGCGGAAAGGGGCCGTTTTTTGTATTCCACCAAATTTATCCGCAGGGACCCGCTGTGGCTTCCGCTGGAAAACATACCGCCGCCGCCGGCGTTAAGGACGATCTCTTCATAGGCGGTTTTTTCAATTTCCCTTTCTACAATGCCCTGAAGCTGTTGCAAGGTAGATTCGGTCTGGGCCAGGGAAGAACCCATGGGCAGGGTGGCGGTGATTGACACATTATCCGCCTCTTCCTGGGGCATAAATTCATAGCCGACCACAAAAATAGCCAAAAGAAGGCTTGCGATAAACAGGACCCCCAACGAAAGGCATACGATAAGTTTATGCCTAAGCACCTTCCGTACCGCCCGCCGGTATTTTTCGTCCAGCCAGGTAAAAAACCCTTCAAATTTATGATCCAGCCTTACCAGGGGCCCGGTTAGGGGCTTTTGTCTACGGGTAACCAGGGGAAGATAATGGCTGGAAAGGACCGGCACAAGAAACAGCGCCACAAAAAGAGACATGGAAAGGGAGATAACCACCGTAAATGCCAGGCCCGAAAACAGTTCACCCCCCATTTCCAAAAGGCCTTTAAACATTACCAGGGGCGCAAAGACGCAGATGGTGGTTAAGGTAGAGGCGGTAATGGCAATGATCATCTCCTGGGTGCCCAGAACCGCCGCGGGTTTTAATTTTGCCCCCTTTTCCCGGTAATGATAAATATTCTCCAGGATAACAATGGAGTTATCCACCAGCATTCCAACCCCCAGAACCAGGCCCGCCAGGGTCATCAGGTTCAGGGTAAGTCCTGCAAAGTACATAAGCATTATGGTGATGATAAGAGAGACCGGTATGGCAAGCCCAATAATAATCGTCGGTTTAATGGACCGGAGAAATACAAAGAGGATAAGAATCGCCAGGACGGCTCCGCTGATGGCGGCAGAAGTAACCTGGCTGATCGAGTTTTCAATCTGATCCGTGGTGTTAAAAAGTTCCGTTACCGTTAAATCCTGAGGAATTTCCTGGGAAATTCGGACCAGCCGCTGCCGAAGTTCCCGGGCGGTTTGGACGGAATTTTTTCCGCTTTGCTTTTGGACGCTCATCATTACCGAAGGGACCCCGTTCACCAAAACCGCACTGGTCTGATCCCGGTAGCCTTCAAAGACATTGGCCAGGTCCCGCAGATAAATACTCCTGGGCAGCATCCGGCCGTTTGTAACAGCGCCCCCCTGGTAAGAAATAACCGTATTGCGTATTTCTTCCAGGGACTTGTACTCGCCCATGGTGGTAAGGATATAGGACATTCCTTCTTCGGTGATGGTACCCGCGGCGATTTGATTGTTGTTGACCGCCAGCATCTGCTGAATCTGGGTAACCGTTAAACCGTAGGCTTCCAGCCGGCTTTGGGGTATTTCTATTTTGATAATTTTTTCCCGCCCCCCCATTAAGTTGGCGGTGGCCACTCCCGGGGCCTGCTCGATCCGGGGAATAATGGTATTATCGGCGATCTCCCGCAGTTCCTCCGGGGACCGGTTGCCCATGACCATAAGGCCCATGATGGGTATCATGGAAGGATCAAATTTAAAGATCATCGGCGAATCCGCCCCGGTGGGCATATAGGACCGGACCCGCTCTAAAGAATCCCGGACCGAGTTGGCCGCGTCGGCCAAATCGACGCCGTAGGTAAATTCCATCATCACCATGCTGGAACCCTTGGACGAGGTGGAAGTTACCTTCTCTAAACTCGAAACGCTGGACAGGGCCGCTTCCAGGGGGCGGGTAATGGTCCGTTCCACCTCTTCCGGCCCGGCGCCGGGGTACTGGGTCATAACCATAAGGTAGGGAGGATTAATTTCGGGGTACAGATCAATGTGAAGGTTGATCAGCGCAAATCCCCCCAGCCCTATAAGCAGGGCAAAAATAATAAATGCCGTGGTAGGTCTGTTTACAACTGTTTTAACAACACTCATATCTTCCCCCTAGCGTTCCGAACTCAGGGGCGCTACCTGTTGAACTATATTGATTCGGGAACCGTCGTTAAGAAGGCCCTGACCTTTAAGAATAAATACCTCATTGGGCTTAAGCCCCTCCTCGATCTCTAAAATTCCGTCGATAAGGATGCCGGGCCTGACAATGCGCTTTCGGGCAACATACTGGGCTGCCGGGGCTTCTTGTTCCTTGGATTCTTCCGGTTCCTTTTTAAAGAACCGGGAAAGAAGGGATGCAAAAAATCCCTTTTTTTCCGCCGGGGCTTCCGCCGCTTTTTCTGGGGGGGGAAGTTCTTCTACCACAAAGACATAATCTTCCCCAAAGCGCCGAATCAGCGCCGAATCCGGAATTTTGACAATATTTTCCTTTTGCTCGATGATAAGCTGTACTTTGGCAAACATGCCCTCTTTTAGCTTATCCCCCTGGTTGGCCACATTTACCTTTACCTCCATGGTCCGGGAAGCGGGATCCACCACGGGGCTTATTTCGGTAACCGTACCCCGAAAAATTTCTCCCGGCCAGGCGTCCAGGGTAATCTCGCAGGGCTGGTTTAATGCTACCTTGGATATAAACCGTTCCGCGATGTAAAGTTTTATTTCCAGGGCGCTGCTGCCGGAAATCCGGGCCAAGACAACCTGCTGGTTTACCGTGGCCCCCACCTGGGCGGGCAGGGCGACCACAGTTCCATCAATGGGGGCGGCGGCAACTCCGGGAATGTAGTTCATCCCCGGTTTACTGGGGTCCACCGCGGCAATGGGGGCCCCCCGGCGGACCCGGCTGCCCGGATCTACATACACCCGGGTTATTCTACCGGCCACATCGGAATACACATCCACGGTAGACCCGGCCACAATATCCCCGGACAGGGCTATATAATCCCAGATTTGGCCCTCTACGGCGAGGCTGGTATTAACGGCAAATACCGGCGTGTCTCCCCCCGGTCCGGTTGACGGCGCCCTTTTACAGGAATTTACCGCCATCACAAGGGTAAACAAGACCGCCGCCAGGGCACGGAAACGTTGATTTTTCATTTATTCCTCGCTTAGGGCGCCAAAGGGAAGACCAATGGCATATTCAAGATCGAGCAGACCCATACGGTAATTGTAGCTCTGCTGAAGCGTTCCCAGGCGGGCCTGCTGCAGGGCCAGTTCGTCGTTTTGTACATCCAGAAATTCCTTAAGGCCGTTCCGGTAGGCCGTTTCCGAAAGCCGCAGGGTCCGTTCCGCTAATTCTAAAGTAAGCCGTTGAGCTTCTGCGGTGGTGCGGGTTTTTTCTAATTGCAGAATAATGTTGTACACCTCCACCTCCGTTCCCTGTATCGCCTGGTCAATGCCCGCATCCAGGACCTTTACCGCATCGTTTATGGCCTGATAGCTTTGATGTTCGGTGGTAAGGGGGAGTAAGCCGTTAAGCCGCCATCCCAGAGTAACCCTGAACATACCGGACTGCTGGCTCCACAGGGAAGAATTGAACCAACCGTCCTTCCATGGTTCTCCCCCAAAGGTGGGGTCCATGGTAAAACCCAAAGAAAGGGTGGGGGTATAGAGGTTAAAAAACAAAACCTTTTTTTGGGCCCTTAGGGCGGAAAGCTTTCGCCGTAATTCTTCGATATCCGGCTTATTGGCCACGGCCCGGGCAATTAAATCCGCCGCTTCCAGGGTAATAAATTCCACGGTTTCGGAAATTTGGGTAATTTCAAACTGGGTATCGTAGGGAAGCCCCAGGTACAGGGCAAAGGATGCCATGGCCATTTTATAGTTGTTTTCCGCCTCGTCTATTTGGGGCCGCATATTTTCCCGGGCAACCTGGGCCTGGAGCAGGGAAACCTCGGGGATTAGCCCCGCCCGGTAATTGGCCTGGGCCATCGTAACCCGCCGGTCCGCGTTGGAGTAGCTTTCCCTAAGAAGGGCAATCTGCTCTTTGGCCAAAAGCATGCTGTAACAAGCCTTGCGGACATCCCGCTCTAGCTGTAGTTTTGCCTTTTCCACCGTAATAAGCCCCGCCTGATATTCTTCCACCGTCTGCTTCATTCCTACAAACGTTCCGATATTAAGATTCAGCGTAGCCTGGAAGGATGCGGAAAGCCGCCACTGGGGCCCGCCGCCCATCTCGATGGGTCCGTAGGGCGGCGGAAGCGGCAATATCTGGGACTGGGGGGCCTTATTCAGCCGCCCCAGGGTGGCGCCGATTTCCACCGTGGGGATAAACACGTTCCAGGGGGTTTGAGCCGCCCGCCGTTTGGCCTCGTTATTTATCTGGACCTGCTGAAGGCTTAAATTATGGGCTATGGCCATTTCCACCGCTTTATCCGGGGCAATCCGCAGGTATTTTGGATCATCCGCCTCCGCCCCGGCGGCCTCCTGACTGCTTGTGAGCCCCAAAATTTCTTGCTGGGCAAAAATAGCCGGGCCGGCCAGAAAACAAGCCATGTAAAAAACGCCGCATAGTTTCTTTTTCATAATTTCCTTTTTTCAAATTCTATAAAATTTTACAATTTAATACAATGCAATGTAAAAATAAAGAAAATCCCGCATTGGTTACAGAATTTTCGTCAAAATGTTACCGACCGGTCGGTAACTATAAAATATATAAACTGGTTTTCTTTGTCAACCCATAGAAGCTTGAAGCGGGTACCCCATTTATAGTATATTTGTGAATTAGTTTGTACGGCGAAACACCCATGCCGGCGTGGTGGAATGGTAGACACGGTAGACTCAAAATCTACTGTCCGCGAGGATGTAAGAGTTCAAGTCTCTTCGCCGGTAGGTTCAATTTTGGCGTTATTGTTGCGACGCGGCCGCTTACAAGATGCCCCGCCCCGGGGGCGGAAGGTTATTTTTCAAGGTCCCTTATACACAATAGATTTTGGTTTGTCGGGCAAGGAATTAGCTAATTCTTTGCCTAACAAACAATTACAAACGGAGCGCCCTGACAATTTGGAATTGTCAGGGAATAAATAGAGTCTGTCCATAAAGTCGCAAGCGTAGTTTGTGCACCGGCTTTATGGACAGACACTAAATAGCCGGGGTAACACCATCCTTCAAAACCATCATCGGTATATGCATGCGCCCACCGGGCAGAATTGCCGTCTATTGTAAAATTTGCTAAATCATTGTATCATCGGGACATAGCGCCAGTAGTATCATAAGGAAGGGAGTGATGAAAGAGCTTACCCAACGGCAAAAAGAAGTATTTGCCTTTATTACCGGGTACATTAAATCCCATTCATATCCGCCGACCATACGGGAAGTGGCGGAGTATCTTTCCGTATCCGTAAGAGCCGCCTATGACCATGTATCCGCCCTAAAACGAAAGGGCTGGATTAAAATAGGGGACAAACGGTCCAGGACCATGGAAGTGGTACAAAGCGGGCCGGAGGAATACGCCGGGGTTGTGGAAATTCCCATCCTGGGGGTGGTTGCCGCAGGCCGGCCCATCCTGGCGGAAGAAAATTGGGACGGAACCATTGCGGTCCATTCATCGTTCCTTAAAAAAAACCTTCAGTACTTTGCCCTTAAGGTTAGGGGTAGTTCCATGAGGGACGCGGGAATTCTGGACAAGGATACGGCGCTAATCCAGAAGCAGAATACCGCAAAAAACGGAGACATTGTGGTGGCGGTGGTGGACGAGGCGGTAACCGTAAAGCGCTTTTTTAAAGAGGCAAACCGCATCCGGCTGCAGCCGGAAAACCCCGAGTTTAATCCCATCTACAGCCAGGATGTCCGGATCCTGGGTAAACTGGCCTATGTGATCCGCGCCTGCCAATGAATTCCTCGTTTCTTTTCTTGGGCCCGGAGCTAGGGAAAAAACTGGCGGCCATTAAAACCCTCCGTTCCCGGCTTCCCCCGGAAACCGAAGAAACAAGTTTTTATGCCGGCGAAACCCCCCTGCCGTTTATGGTTTCGGTCTTTAGAAACGGCGCCCTTTTTTCGGAGGCCCGGCTTTTCTTTATAAAAAATGCAGAAGCGATTAAAAAAAAAGACGATGTGGACATGCTTGCGGCCTATCTAAAAAAGCCCCAGGAACATACCACGGTGGTTCTTATTTCCGATGAAACCAGACTTGACAAGCGGATTGAAGAAGCGGTTCCCCGGGAAAACAAAACGGTCTTCTGGGAACTCTTTGAAAATAAAAAGACCGAATGGGTTGCTTCTTTTTTCCAAGCCCAGGGCTGCCGTATAGACGAAGAGGGCGTCCGGGTGCTGCTGGAAATGGTAGAAAACAACACCGACGCGTTGGGCCGGGAATGCCTGCGGCTTATTCTTTTTTTAGGGAAGGACAAGCCCATTGGCGCCGCGGAGGTGGAAAACTGCCTTTCCCATACCAGGGAAGAATCGGCCTTTACCCTCTTTGCCGCCATGGCCCGGAAAAAACCGGAATCGGCCTTGGGGATCCTTAAAAATCTTTTGGAGGCCCGGGAAAGCCCCCAGGCCATTATGGCCAGCCTTGCCTGGTGCTTCCGCAGGCTTCGGGATTATCTTGCCCTGGCCGCCGGGGGAACCGTAAACGACTTTGAATTAAAAAAAATAGGCCTTTTTTCCGGCAAGGTCCGTTCCGACTATCTGGAAGCGGCAAAGCGCTGGCCCCGGGCCGAGGGGGCCCTGGCCCTGATTGGAGAATACGAATTCCTCCTTCGGTCTTCGGGGGGGGGCTGGGAAAAGATCCTTATGGAACTCCTCGTGCTAAAACTGACAAACGGCGGCCCCCAAGCGCCCGCCGCCCGGCTTTAGACCCGCCAACGGCCCGGCGGCAACCCCGGGCCCGGCCGCCATTCCCCGCTAGCTATTTTTTTTGGGGTAAGTTAAAATTGCCCATGCGACTAAAACGAAATAGAAGCCTTTTTGCAGCGGTTCTGCTCCTGTTTTTGCTTGCCGCGTGTTCTAAAAAAAACATAGGCTGGGGCGTTCTTTTGTGGTACACCGAAGAGCCGGCAATTTCTTCGGGGACGGTGCTTCCCATCCGGATCCGGTCAAATATCGAACAGGCCTGGATAGCCGCCGTACCGGAAGAGTACCGTACCGAAGAAAATCAGCAGATGGCGATTCCCCTGCCCCACCTGGAATTCTTTAGAACCCGGGGCGGGGCGGAACGGTACGCCGCCAACTTTACCTACGCCCAAACCTATGCAGAGACCATACAGGACGGCCTTCCCGTCCGGGACAAACCGGAAAATAATGCCCGGCGGGTTTACCGCCTTAAAGAGCAGGAGATAATAAAGATCCTGGAAAAAGCGGATGGGGTGGCGGCCATGAGCAATTCCGGAACGCCCCTGGAAGGGGACTGGTACAAGATCCTTACCAAGAGCGGCAGCGTCGGCTATTGCTTTTCTTACCGCCTTAACATGTTTGAACATACCACCGGATCCCTGGGCGGGGAAAAGGCCGTCGCCGATACCAGCAACGACCGGGAACTGGAACTGGTTCTTAGCCGGACCTGGTACCCCGAATCCTACAGAACCATGATCAATTCACGGCACATCGATCTTGACGCCCTGTCAAAAAATTATTCGTTTACCGCGGGGCTTGGCAACGGAAAGGCCCGGATCTATTTGGAACAGGAGGACGCTATTTTTCCCTACCGGAAGATCGTAAAAACCGGGGACCATTCCTGGAATTTCGAGGGTACCTCTTTAAACGTTATCTTCCGTTCCGAAGAGACCCTGGAGATCCAATGGGAAGACGACCAGGGAAAAACACAAAACGCCGTCTTTGTAACCCTGCCCTTGTCGGTGGAGAACATTGTAAACCAGGAAAAAGAACGGCGGCAGAATAAATTCCAGGCCCTCTTTGTCCGGGGTCCAAGTTTTACCAGTACCACCTACGGAACCCTGGTACTTTCCGGCGCCGGTAAATTTACCTGGAATGAAATCAACACCCTGCCGGAAGAAATAATTACAAATTCCGTCCTGGGAACCGGAACCGTGGATCTGGACTACGAGCTGGGGGGAGAAATGGCCGAACGCTATACCGGCGCCCTGGCGCTGCAAACCAATTCGGTAAGCGGCAGGGGCAGGGTCCTGGTTTTTGCGTATACCCTGGACAACCAGGGGCTGCGGATGGAATACATACCCCCGGATTATGTAAGCAGCAATCGTACCGTAAACCGCAGGGCCCCCGAACCTTTTGTGATCTACTTTAGCACCGAAGGGTAAGGGCCCCGGTTCACCGGAAAAGACAGATGCGGGTACAGTGCAGCCGTATTTCGGCGGCCTTTGGAGACAGGAATCTTCTTGATAAGGTAAGCATACTCCTTAGTTCCGGCGCCGCCCCTTCCAGGGCGGCCCTGGCGGGGGTTAATGGCTCCGGCAAATCCACCCTGATGCAGATCATCGCCGGAATACGCCCCCCCGATTCGGGGGACCGATCCGTGGAAAAGGGCTGCCGCATTTCTTACCTGCCCCAATCGGGCATGGTTTTTGCCGGCCACACCCTGCGGGAAGAAGTGGAGGGGGCGTATCAACATATGGCGGAGCTGCTTTCCGCCAGGGATCAGTTGGGCAAACAACTGGAACGGACTACCGAAAACGACAGGACCACCAAGATCCTTTTAGAAGAGTATCACCGGCTTAACGAGGCGGTGGAAAATTCCGGATACTACCGGAGAGAAGAACGGATAGAACAGGTTCTTTCCGGCCTGGGCTTTTCCCGGACCGATTTTGACAGAGAATGCGGCGCTTTTTCCGGAGGCTGGCAGATGCGCATAGCCCTGGCCAAGGCGCTTCTTCAGAATCCCAACATCATGCTCCTGGACGAGCCGACAAACTATCTTGATATAGAGGCCAGAACCTGGCTTGAAACCTGGCTTAAGCATTTTACCGGCGGCTATCTTCTGGTATCCCACGACCGCTACTTCCTCGATGTCTGCGTTACCGAAGTTTACGAAATTTTTCAGGGGGTCCTAAAGCGTTACGCAGGCAACTACAGCGCCTATGAAAAAACCCGGGACGGGGAACTGGAAATTCTTCTTAAACGCTACAGGGCCCAACAGGAAGAAATCGCCAAATCCCAGGCCCTTATTCAACGTTTCCGGTATAAAGCCTCTAAGGCCGCGATGGTTCAGGAGCGGATTAAAAAACTGGAAAAAACGGAACGCATCGAAATTCCCGAATCCCTTAAAAAAATTTCTATTCCCTTTCCCCAGCCTCCCCATTCGGGCCGGATAGTTCTTAGCCTGGAAAATGCGGGGAAGCGCTACGGATCCCGGCAGGTCCTTTCCGGCATTAACCTGACCCTGGAACGAAAGGAACGGCTTGTGGTGGTGGGCAAAAACGGAGCGGGAAAAACCACCCTGCTGCGGATCATCGCCGGGGAAGACGGCGCCCATGAAGGTTCCGTTACATACGGCGCCGGCGTAAGGCCGGGTTATTTTTCACAAAACGCGGCAGAAGCCCTTTCCGGCAACGAAACGATCCTGGCTTTTCTTGAAAATTCCGCCCCCCGGGCTCTTATCCCCAAACTGCGGGATATGCTGGGGGCCTTTCTGTTCCGGGGAGACGATGTGTACAAGCCCCTGCCGGTCCTTTCGGGAGGAGAAAAAAGCCGCCTGGCCCTCCTCCGCCTGCTCTTACGGCCCCTAAATCTTCTTATACTGGACGAACCCACCAACCACCTGGACCTTCACTCAAAAGACGCGCTCCTGGACGCCCTGCTTCAGTTTAGCGGGACGGTGATTTTTGTTTCCCATGACCGGGCTTTTATGGAAGCCCTGTCAACCAAAACCCTGGAATTGTCCGAACCGGCCCCCGAACCGGGGCTTTCGCTTCCCCGGGGGGCGGGCCGATCCAGGGCCCGGCTTTTTTACGGCGGCTACGCTTACTACCTGGAACGGCTGGAGCGGGAAGCCGCGGGCCTTGTAGATTCGGCGCCGGAGGTCCCCGCCAAAGAACCCGCCCCCCGGAATCAACCGGCCCCCGTGGAAGCCTCCGCCGCGCCGGAAGCCCCCGCCGTCCGAAAAACCCCTGCCGCCCCGGACGGGGGCCTTCGGCCGGTAATTCTTATCAAGCAGGACCGGCACGCACATGCCGGTGAACAGCGGGAGCTTCAAAAGCAGCGGCAAACCCTGCTGCGGCGGCTTCGGCGGCAGGAGGAAGAGATTCTTCTACAGTTGGAAAAACTCGAGGCAGAAAAAGCGGCCCTGGAAGCGGAACTGGCAAAAAAGGAAGTGTATTCCAACGGTGAAAAAACAAGGACCCTAAAGGCCGCCCTGGCAAAAACCGCCGCGGAAATGGAGGCAAAATCCGCCGAATGGGAAAGGGCCGCCGCGACGCTGGAACTGCAATCCGCCGAAGAGGAAAGGGCCGCCGGTAAACAAATTTAAAATGGTCTATAGTTCTTTTTTTTTTATTCCGCTACACTTTTTTTATGAACATTTTTATCGTAGGCGGCGCAGGTTATATCGGAAGCCATGTAACCCGGGAATTTCTGGACCGGGGCCACAGGGTAACGGTTTTTGACAACCTTTCCAGCGGACTGCGGGAAAATCTTTTTCCCGAAGCCGTTTTTATCCACGGAGACATACTCCGGTACGAGCAGCTTGTCGCGGCCATGCGTTCCCAAGGGGGCATGGACGGACTTGTGTATCTGGCGGCCTTTAAAGCCGTGGGGGAATCGATGGTCAAGCCGGAAAAATATTCGATTAACAATATCATCGGCTCCATGAACCTTCTTAACGCGGCGGCAGAAACAGGGCTAAGGTATATTATTTTTTCTTCCAGCGCCGCGGTATACGGGGAACCGGCGTACCTGCCCATTGACGAACAACATCCCACAAACCCGGAAAATTACTATGGGTTTACCAAACTGGAAATTGAAAAATTCCTTTCCTGGTACGACAGACTTAAGGGGATCCGCTTTGCAAGCCTTCGGTACTTTAACGCTGCGGGTTATGACATAAAAGGCCGGATTAGAGGATTGGAACAAAACCCCGCGAATCTGATCCCGGTAATTATGGAAACCGCCTGCGGTATGCGGAAAGAACTTCAAATTTTCGGCGACGACTACGACACCCCCGACGGTACCTGTATCCGGGACTATATTCACGTCAACGACCTGGCCCTGGCCCATGCCCTGGCCCTGGATTATATCGGCAAAAACGAAAAGAGCCTAACGGTAAACCTGGGAAGCGAAACCGGAACTTCGGTCATGGAGGTGCTGGAAACCGCCCGCCGTATTACCGGAAAACCCATTCCGTCCCGGGTAGTGGGCCGCCGGCCCGGGGATCCGGCAAAACTTACCGCTTCGGCGGCCCTGGCCCGGGAACTTCTGGGCTGGAAAGCGGAATACTCGGACCCGGAAACCCTTATCAAAACAAGCCGGGATGTTTATTCGCAGTAAAGTCTAATACCCAAGAATCTGCCTACGCGGGGGAAGCTTTGCGGCGGGAAGATTTATTTTTTCCCGCCGCGGTCGATAAAATACGCCGTATAAAATACGCCGGACCGGCAAATTCCGCCGCATCAATTAAACAGGTTTTCCAGCGCCCTTTGCTGTTCATAGACCGCCCTGGATTCGGCCAGATGTTCGGGCGACAGGGCTTGTAGAACTTCCCGCACCGTTTCCCGGCTTAAGCGGAATGGCGCGGCGGCATCCAGGGTCGTGTCAACATACAGATTGTACTTTGCCCGGGGAACTGTTTTTACACCGTCCGCCGCCGCGGGATCCGCCCGGTCCGGATCCGCCGGACCTCCGGTAAAAATAAAATAAAATGTCAGGGGTTCTTTAAAAAAGGTATGGTTGTAATGAAATTCGCTGAATTTAACTGAATCAATGGTTTTGGTAAGGGAAATTTGCCCCTCCCGGGCCAGGGCTTCCCAGGTTTCAAATTTTTCCAGTATCATCCGCAGCTGATCGATATGGGGTTCTTCCAAAAAAATACTAACCTCTCCTACAAGCAATAGATACCGGAATTGGAGGTACTCTACAAAATGCAGGGAAACAGGGGTAACGCCGTTTTTTAATTCCCCGGTACAGCGAAAAATCTGCCCAAAGGACAAGGTAGAAACAAAAAACGCTAAAACACCGGCCAGCAGTTTTTTTTTCATTTTTTTTCCTAAATATTCTGTTAATAATATTCTACGTCAAACCCCTTGTATCCCCTGGGGCTTTTATCTTCTTTTTTTACGGCATCAACCCTGGAAAACTCCGGGCCCCTGTGCAGCCAGACAAAGAAGGATTTAAGCTGTTCTTTGGCGCCCTCTACCCATACTTCCACGTCCCCGTTGGAGGCGTTCCGCACCCAGCCGTTTAATCTAAGGCGCCGGGCCTCCCGGATCGCAGAATACCGAAAACCGACGCCTTGAACCCGGCCGCATACCCGGGCGTAAAAAGCTGCCATTACTATTAGTATACGACAAAACGAGCGAAAGATGAAGAAGGCCCCATATCAGGGCGTTTTTGTCTAAAGGCTTTTTTCGTAGAAGCTATTAACGGCGATCATAAAACTTTCGTCCAATTCCGCGGCGCCCTCTTCTGCGGAGGGGGCTAAAAACAGGCTGGTGTGGCCGTTTTGCCCTTCCATGCTGCGAATCAGATACTCTGCCCTTGGATTTGTAATTTTATTCCGGCGGGAAATAATCGACGCTCCATCGTAAGCGATTGTGGCGTCCCCGGTTCCATGGATAATAAGAACCGCCGCCGCGGATCCGTTAATGGCCGATACGGCGGAAACGTTTGCTTCTTTTCCGAAGTTAAAAAAATTATTCAGCCACATAAAAGGCGCTTCCATGAGCGCAAAGGGCCCCATGATTTTTCGTGCAAATTCATAGATAACTTCTACCGGAGTATTGTAGCCGGAGATACTTACCGACGCCGTAATGGGATGATCTTTGGCAAGGATTGCCGCCGCCGCATAGCCGCCCCAGCTGTGGCCGTAGAGCAGAACAGGCAGGCCCTTTAGATTTTCGTCGCCCTTTATATATGTCAGCGCCGCATCTAAATCTATGGCCGATTGGGCGGCGCCCCTGGTTCCCGTTCCTTCGCTGGCGCCGGTTCCGGTACAGTCATAAATAAACACCCGGTATCCCCGGGCGCTAAACCAGCGGCATTCCCGGATAAAGTTCCCCGCATTGCTGCCAATCCCATGGGATATAACCACAAGCCCCTTGGTATTACCGGCGCCGTACACATAGCCCTGCAGCATGTTCTTTCCCGAAAAAAATTGTACGGCCTCGTATTCTTCGCTTTCCTGAAGATTTTCCCGGGTCCCGATCCTTCCAAAGTACACCCTGGAAAACAATAGATGGATCATGACCATAGATCCGGCGGCAAATATGCAGAGTAATACGGCAAGGGCAATCATTGGTTTCTTCATAGAACCTTCCCCGCCGGACCAACGGGGAAAGACCGTTTATTTATAGGTAACCAGGGCGTCCGCCGAATTTCTGGCGGAGGCGGCGCTGGCGGTATCCACCGGCGCAACCCGGCCTATCCGGACGATCACAATCACGCTATGGCCCGCGGGCAGACCCAGGACAGATTTAAGCTGACTGTTTACGGCGTCTACGGGCCCGGTATAGATCCGGGATCCAAGGCCCAGGGCCTGGGCGGCAAGGTAAATGCTTTGAGCCGCCAGGGCGCAGTCTAGTATCTGGACGCCGTTGGTTTTTCCGTCACCGGGCGCAGAAATAACAATAAGCACGTTCCCCTCGGTAATATTGGAGACAATCCGCCTTGCCAGATCCGGGGTTTGAACCACCGTAAAATGCCAGGGCTGCCGGTTGGCCGCGCTGGGAGACCGGATCCCCGCCTGAATAACAAGGTCCAGATCCGCCTTGCTAACCGCCCCGGAAGTAAAATTCCGCGCCGCATAGTGGTTAATAATGGTCCTAAGCGCCGGATTTTCCTGTGCCCCCGCGGATACTGCAATGGCGGCAAAGGTACAAGCAAAGAAAATGATTTTTTTCATGGCCCTTCCTTTTAATTTTTTAACATGAGCCCGTTTAGAAACTTGAAGTTTCCAAACAATTCTATACACAATAGATTTTGGTTTGCAGGCAAGGACTTTGCCTGACAAACAATTACAATCGGAATTCCCTACAAGGAATAATCTATACCAAAATGAATTTTTTTTCAATAGAGTTTTCGGAAACTTCGGAAGTTTCCGAACAATTTCCGCTAAAACCCGCAAAATGCAAAACATTTTGCTGCAGTCCCAAGAAAAATACAATGCCCCATGCCAAAGGCGTATACCGCCCGCCGTACCGTCTGGGGCAATTTATTGCCGGGCGTTCCATGCGTCAAATGCGGCCTGGATCGCTTGAGCTGCCTGCCGGGGTGTTTTGGTTCCCGCACCAATGGCATAAAGGCCTTCGTTAATGGGGGTATAGACGGTCTCATTAAAGGCGCCGTCAATAACCACCGTGGACACATCGTATTCTTTCCCAAGGTTTCCCACCGCCACCTGCATAGGTTCAAGCCTAAGGCTTCCTACGTCAATATCGGTCCTGGTGGGGATGGCGATTCCCCCTGTCTCAAGCAGCCATTCCTGGACCTCCTTGCCAGAAAGCCATTTTACCAGTCTCCAGGCGGCTGCTTCTTTGGCGGAACCCGCGGGAATACCGGCGTTAATACCCCAGCCCGTTCCCAGCACCACCGAATTGGATCTGTTAAATTTAACCCCCTCAATTTCGGGAAACACGGAAATTAGAATATTCCGCTGTTTTTCCACGGAAATTAAGGCTTCGCCGGTGGATTTATCCGTTACAAAGGCGGACACCCGCCAGTCGCCGTCAATAAGATACGCTCCCGTATTGGCGGCAAACTGCTTTACCACCTCGCCGTACCCTGTGGCCAAGGTAGCCGTTGAGAGCACTCCGTCATCATAAAGGGTTTTGATAAAGTCCAGGGCCGCCACAAAATCGGAATCGGTAAATGCCGCCTGGCCGGAAAGGATTTTTTGTTCCCAGTCTTTGCCGCAAAATCTTCCCGCGATTAAAGAAAAAAGACAGGACTGCATGACCCAAAAATCCGCATTGGCCATAAGAACCGTCTCGTAGCCCCGGGCCTTTAAAACGGGAACCTGGGTCTTTAGCTCCTCATACGTCCTGGCCGGTTCCAGGCCGCAGTCGTCCAGAACTTCCAGATTTATATAAAACGCATTGGTGGCGGTAACAGCCCGGGGCAGGATCCCCAGGTATCCGGATGTTTGGGCCGAGGGATCCAGAGCCGTGGCGCTGTACAGAGAACTAAGATTATCTTTTTGTACCAGGGGGCCCAGATTTTTTAGAAGCCGCCGGGTATGGAGGATCGTGGACCTTCCGGAGGGCCACGCGTATATTACATCCGGAATCCGGCCCTCAAGAGCATAGGCGTCCACCTTGTCATGAAAGGGATTATTAAAAGCGTCTTCCCGAAAAATCGTTATATCCGGGTTGGCCTTTTCAAAGGCTTCCCACATTAGGGTAATTTCATCGGAGGCGCTGGCCGTGGTCTTGTCATAGTAGTTAAGAACCCATAGCTCCGTTTGGCCCAAAGATTGTCTTTTACAGGCCCCCGGGGACCCTGCGATCATCACGGTCAGCAGCAGAACAAGCATACACAACACTGTTTTTTTCATAGTTCCTCTCCGGCAACAAAGCCCCGGCGGCAGTTTTCTCTATATCCCAGTATACCGGTTTTTCCCAGTATACCGGTTTTTCCGGATTTTTCATATACTCCGCGATACTCCAAATATCCTTGCGGTCAAGCGGTCCGCGCCTGCGGCAACTAAAAATTACCGGCAGAAAGCCCTTGCTCATATCAATTTAATAGGATAAAATATTAACATCTGCAAGGCCGTTCTTCATTTTGTGGTTTTCGCTCATTTTGTAGGGGGGTGTCAAAGTATGAAGGCAAATGAGTTAACGGCGGTTATTAGGGTTGATGAAGAAAAGTGCGTTAATTGTCAGGCCTGCATAGCCGCGTGTCCGGTAAAATACTGTAACAACGGGGCGGGCCAGAAAATCTTGGTGAATCATAGTCTTTGCATAGGCTGCGGAAGCTGCGTCCGGGCCTGTACCCATAACGCCCGGCTTATTATGGACGATTCCGAAGCCTTCTTTGCGGCCCTGGAGAGGGGAGAAAAAATAATCGCCATCGTTGCCCCGGCGGTAGCTTCCAACTTTCCCGGCCAGTACCTTAACCTGAACAGCTACCTAAAATCCCGGGGAGTAAAGGCGGTTTTTGACGTAAGCTTTGGCGCGGAGCTTACCGTTTTTTCGTATATGAAGCATATAAAAGAACGGCAGCCGGCGTTTTGCATAGCCCAGCCCTGTCCTGCCATTGTTACGTATATCGAAATTTACCATCCGGAACTGCTCCCCTATCTTGCCCCGGCAGACAGCCCCATGCTGCATATCATGAAAATGATCCGAAACTACTATCCCAAGTACAGGGACTACAAAATTGCCGCCCTTTCCCCCTGTATTGCTAAAAGGCGGGAATTTGACGAAACGGGTCATGGGGATTTTAACATTACCTTCAAGGCCCTATATGAATACTTGGAACAGCAGAAAGTAGACCTTGCCTTGTTTAAGGGCGAAGACTACGACAACCCGCCGGCGGAACGGGCAGTAACCTTTTCCATGCCCGGCGGCCTTCTTATTACCGCGGAGCGGGACAGCCCCGGCATAGGCAGGGTAACCCGCAAAATCGAAGGGGTCCATACAATCTACTCCTATTTGGCGGATGTTGCAAAAACCATACATTCCGGCAGCGGCATGGCCGGAGAATTACCCCTGCTGGTGGACTGCCTTAACTGCGAAAAGGGCTGCAACGGCGGAACCGGCACCCTAAACAGCAAAACGCCCATGGACAAGCTGGAAGCCCCCATCTGGAAGCGCCGGGCCGAAGTAGAGAAAAAATACGGCGGATCAAAATCCACGGCCAAGAATCAAAAAAAGGTAACCCGGGTGCTTTCACGGTATTGGAAACGGGGTCTTTACAGCCGTTCCTACCGGGATCTTTCGGAAAATTACGGATTAAGAAATCCGGACGACGAAGAACTAAAGGAAGTGTATAAAAGCCTGCGAAAGTACGGCCCGGAAGATATCTACGACTGTAATACCTGCGGCTACGGAAGCTGTTACGGCATGGCCATTGCCGTTTTCAACGGCCTTAACCAGCCCCAAAACTGTCATCACTACGGTCTTTCCCTTATCGAAGAAGACCGGGAAACCATCGATCAGCTTAATCACAACCTTGGCTTCCAAATCGAAAAATCCCTTGATTTTATGAAAAGCATTAACGGCCTTATCAGCAACCTTAACGATCAGATCATGCGGCAGGCGTCGGCCATCGAGGAATCTTCCGCCGCCATTGAACAAATGGTAGCCACCATTAACAATACCGCCATGATGGCCCAAAAGCGCCAATCTTCCATCGAGGACCTGGTAACCAATGTCAACAAGGGCCGGGAGTCCATGCGCGAAACCATCGAAGCGGTGGGAAGCATTTCCAAGGGCGTTGAGGGGGTTGGTTCCACCATAAAGGTAATCAGCGGCATTGCCGCCAACACAAATCTTTTGTCGATGAATGCGGCCATCGAAGCGGCCCACGCCGGGGATGCGGGCCGGGGCTTTGCGGTGGTGGCCGGAGAAATCCGCCGCCTTTCCGAGACAACCCGGGAAAATTCCCGGCATATCGGGCATACCCTAACGGATATCATCAACGGCATAAAGGAAACCACCTCCCGTTCCTCCGCCACCGACACCTTGATCACCACCATGGCAGAAGAGATAAACGGCTTTGCCAATACCATGACGGAACTTATTAACAGCCTGGGGGAATTATCCATTGGAAGCCGGGAAATCACCGCCGCCCTGGTCCTTCTGCGGGAAAACGCCGAGGCAATAAAAGAAGGGTATCATAACATGATGAGCAAAACCCACGATCTTGAAACGTCAATGAAAATGATTACCCAACTGGACAAATCGGCGTCGACGTAAATATCGCATGAAATCCGGGGCCTCTTGCTTCTTTTAATGAAAACCCCAGGGGCAAGCCCCTGGGTATGACCCCCGCTTGCGAATCAACACCCCAGCGCGCCCATTTTTTCCATTAGCAGAATTACCGCCGCGACACAGGCCGTTTCGGTACGAAGCGCCCGGGGCCCCAGGGAAAGCCGCAGAAACCCCGTCCTTTCCAGCGATTCCCGCTCCCGGCTTGACCAGCCCCGCTCCGAACCCACCGCAAGCACCGCTCCGGTCTGTACCGGACCAAGGCCGGCAAAACTTCCCCGGGGCCGTAGATTGTCCGCGACCGCCAAAAGCGGTCCGGCCGGGCGTAAGTTCCCCGGTGCATCCGGCGCCGCATCCAGCGCCGCATCCAGCGCCGCGGCCTGCCCGGTTACGGCCGGATCGGATTCCCAGGGCTGCCGGGAAAGCCAGTCGTCAAGGCCGGGGTACACCGCCACGGCCGGAAGCCGGGTGTCCCGGGCCTGGGCGATCCCTTCAAGGAGGGCCGATCTGGCGCCGCCGTCATCCAGTAACTTTGTATCCCGGTAGCTTTTTTCTCCCAACTCGGTGCAGATAAGATCCACCGCCAGAAGCCCCAGGGTAGCGCAATCCCTAAGCAGCCGTCTAAGCTGTATGGGCCGGGGAAAGCCCACCCCAAGCCGCAGGGGAATGCGGGGCGGCGGTTCGGCCTCCAGCGTAAGAGAAAACTCGATCCCCCGAAGGTTTATTTTTTTGATGGCCCCCCTTCCCAGGCTTCCCCCCATAAGACCCGCGTCAAAGCCCTGGCCCTCTTTTTTCCGCAGCACCTTAAGCAAGTGCTCCGCCCGCGGGTCCCGCCGGGAAAGGGTTCCGTCAAACCGAAGGGTCTCCGCGGCGGTTCCACCGCCATTTTCCGCGGCGGTTTCACCGGCATTCTCCGCGGCGGCTTCCCCGCCATTTTCCGCGGCGCGCAGTTCATCAGATTCAAAGAGGATAAGGTTCACTGCTCCAGTATACGGCGGGAAGGGCCCGTTGAATAGAGAAAATTTATCCCGAAGAAGCTTCCCTTAAACGGGCTTATCTTCGATATGGCCAAGTTCCTCTTCTATTTCCCCAAGGCGCCGGTTTAAAGAGGCTATGGTTTTTTCCAGCCGAAGCCTTTCCTTTTCCAGCCGTGTCCGCCGGTCTTCCTGTTCCGGAAGGGGGGCCGTCCAGGGAACCGCCGAAGTCCGGTTTCGCAGGGCGATTTTAACCGAATCGGGGCTTTTACCGCCCAGCAGGGCCTGTTCGGCGCCGGAACGATCCTCTTCATTTCTAATCCCCGTAAGGTACCGCATATTATCGGCCCCTACCCTGGGATCAAGATCGTACCGGTACATCTTCATGGCCGTCTGGGCGGCCAATTTAGGAATGCGGAGTATCCGGTCTACATAATCTTCAAAGCGGCCGTCGATTTCTCCGCAAAGTTCATAGGCCCGCAAAAGATACTTTCCCAGTTCCTTAACCAGGGTTCCGTTCTTTTCCAGAAATTTTTCCCGGATAAGAACGGTTAGTTTGGACAGTTCCGGGGAATCAAGAAACACATTGCGATAAATCCGCTTTTTTTCCGCCCGTCCTAAAAGTTCATGGAAAATCGCCCAAAATTCCGCCGTATGGGCCCGGGACGAAAGGGTCCCGCCCCGGGAACAGGCGTGGAGGTGGTGGGCATATTCATGGATCGCCGTATATAACAGCAGGTTTACCCCGCCGCGGTCGCCGGAAAAGTTACGGTTATGAAGAAGGATCTCTCTGGTCTCGGCCTTGTAAAGCCCGTTTACCTTATTGCTTTTTTTTCCCGAAAAAATCACGGAAAATTCCATGGGGGCTTGGGCAAGTGCAAGAAGGGCCTCTTTTACCTGATCCTGGTTCATACCGCCATAATACTCTATTATCATGGTCCGCCGCTATTGTGCCGATAGTCAATGGAGAATGATCCGTTTCTGTAAAACCATTGTAAGCCGGCTTTTTCAAAGCCTTAATTTTCGGAAAATCCATCTTAAATTTTTTCTGCTTGTTACGGGGGCCGGAATTTCTCTTTTTCTGCTCAGCGCCGTAAACCCGGCGGAATTTTCTTTGTTTGGCAGCGCCGCAGGGGGGGGGACAAAAGACCCTCCCGCCACGGAAGGCTCTTACCCCTTTCCGCTGATTTATTTTACCGCCCATTACAATGAATGGATACTCCGGGAAGCAGGACGGCCCTATTGGGCGGCTACGGAACTTGAAATCCATTCCCAGACCCAAAGCCTTAAACGGCCCCTTTTTCTTAATACCGATATTATTGCCTTTTACGGCCATCCGCTTTCCGTAAACATGGGGATCCTGGGCCGCTACAACATGGCGGACCTTAATACCCGCCTTAACACGCTGGCGGCGGAGTATAACGCCGTCAACGGCAAACGGGGAATACGCAAGGCCCTGTACATCATTTACGGAACCGCCCAGCCCAGAGGGGAAATCGGCTATATCTCCGATGCGGTGCTTCAGACGTACATACGCTTTGCCCTGGAACACGACATGCTGATCTTTATTGATCACCAGATCGGCCGCTACGAACCCCTGGACGCCCTTAAGACGATGCTGCCCTACCTCCATTACCCCAATGTACACCTTGCCCTGGATCCGGAATGGCATACCGACAAGCCCATGCGCATCATAGGCAGTATTACCGCCCAGGAAATCAACGAAGTCCAGGCGGCAATGTCCGCATACCTGGAAAAGTACCGCCTAGGGGGAGAGCGGATGCTGGTGATACACCAGTTTGACCACCGGATGATCAAAAACAGAAGCGAAGTCCGCACCGGCTACAAACAGGTGATCCTAATTCACTGTAGCGACGGCTTTGGAAGCCCTGCCCTTAAACGCAATACCTACGCGTACAATGCCCAGGCAAAAAACATGCCCATTAAGGGTTTTAAACTCTTTTATAACTTCGATATACCCGGCGCGGGCTATGACGACCCCCTTTTAAGTCCTGCGGAAGTTATCGAACTAAACCCCCGGCCCTACCTGATTATGTACCAGTAGAATCCGGCCCGCCCTGGCAAACAAGCAGAACCCTTTCCATGGCCCCTGTTTTATGCTATCCTGGGTCAATCCATGTTTCTTACTCGTCTTGATATCTTTGGCTTTAAGTCCTTTGCGGACCGTACCCAAATTGAGTTTGCCGACGGCATTACGGCCCTTTTAGGTCCCAACGGCTGCGGTAAATCCAATGTGGTAGACGCCGTTAAATGGGTACTGGGGGAACAGGCCGCCAAAACCCTGCGGGCCGAAAAGATGGAAGACGTTATCTTTAACGGCGCCGAAAACCGCAAGGCCCTTAATGTGGCGGAAGTAACCCTAACCTTGGCCAACGATAACGGGCTTTTACCCCTAGACCAGCCGGAAGTCGAAATCCGGCGGCGTCTTTACCGTTCCGGGGAAAGCGAATATTCCATCAATGGCCGCCAGGTGCGGCTTAAAGAAATACGGGAACTTTTCTGGGATACCGGGGTTGGCAAGGCCGCTTACTCGGTAATGGAGCAGGGTAAAATCGACCAGATCCTTTCCAACAAGCCCGAAGAGCGGCGTTACCTGTTTGAAGAAGCGGCGGGAATTACCCGGTACAAAATTCGCACCGCCGAAGCGGAACGAAAGCTGGAAAAGACCGAAGAAAACATGCGGCAGGCCGAAAGCATCCTGGGGGAAGTTAAACGGTCCTACGATTCCCTTAAGCACCAGTCGGAAAAAACCCTAAAGTACCGGACCCTGCGGGACGAAATTTTTCAGTTGGAGCTGGACATCCAGCTTCTACGGCTTAAGCAGTTCCGGTACGAAAAAACCGGCCGGGACGAAGAACTGCACAAATACCAAAGCCGGCGGGATACCCTTAAGACGGAGATGGACGAAATTTCCCGGTCCCTGGAAGAAAACCTGGATGCGGTTAATTTTCTGGAAGAAAAGCTTGTCGAATACCAAAAAAATATTTACGGCCTGGCGGTGGAAAAAACGCCCGGGAAAAGGAAGGCCGGCTTCTTTCCGAACAGAGCGCCCAATACAAGCTTAAGGTAGGCCAGAACGAAGAGCGGGGCCGGGCCGCGGCGGCCAAAATCGAAGAATTAAACCGCGACGCGGCGGGGCAGGAACTGGAAATAAAAACCCTTCTTAAGCAGGTGGCGGATATTGAAACAAACATCGCTTCCTTTGAAGAAACCATCGGGCTGGCCTCTTCCCGGATTATAGAAAACGACGCGCTGGTCCGGGAAAAGGAAGGGGAAATTCGGGATTTGGACGCCCAAAAGACCGGGCTGGAAAAGGATCTGGAAGCCATCACCGACGACATTGTAAGCGCCCTGGACGCGGGCCTAAAGGACGCAGGCTATTCCGCCCAGAAGCGGCACGGCGCCGAGGCCGCCCTAAGAGAAACCCTAACCCGGCTTAAAGAACTGCTGGACCGGTTTGAAGCGGATGCCGGGCCGCAAAATCCGGCGGAGGTCCGGGGCCTGGCAAAAAAGGCCATAGAACTCTTTGAACAGTACCGTAAAACCATCCCCGCTTTCATTGATGAATTTTTGGCCCCCCAGGGAATTATTACCCGAAAGCGGGAACTGGACGGGCAAATCCGGGCCGCCGCAGAAAAGACCCTGGAACGGCGGGAGCATATTGCCGCCCTGCGCCGGGATAACGAGGAACTTTCCGGCAAGATCAACCAATACCGGGCAACCCTGGAAGAACTGCGGCTTAACCGGGTTAGGATGGACACCCAGGCCAAGGCCGCGGAAGAACAGGCCCGGCTGCTCCGCCGGGAACTGGCGGGACAAGAGGGGCTTTTAAAACAGATCCAGGAAGAAGTAGGCTTTGACCGGAAGCGGCTGGAAGAACTGGCGCAGAGGATTTTTGAAAACGAAACGGCAATTAGCGACATAGAAAAAAAGGGCCTGGACTATAACGCAGAATTACAAAAACTGGAAAAGGACATTACGGCGAAAAATGGGGACGTCGCGGGAAAACAGGAAACCCTTAAAAAACGCAGCGCCGATTTGGCCCGGCTTCAGGAATCGCTGGAAAAAATCCATCTGGATCTGGTTCAGACCGAAACGGAAATTAAAAACATCCAAGACAACTTTCGGGAAACCCATTCCCGGGATCTTTCGGAATTTGAAAACCGGATATTTACCATAACCGTTCACCCCTCGGAACTGCGGGAAAAACTTTCCCGGTCCAAGGGAAATCTTCGGGATCTGGGGTCGGTAAACCTTATGGCGCCGGAAGAATTTATCGAAACCAAGGAGCGGTTTGAATTCCTTTCCGGCCAACTGGAAGACCTGGGAAAGGCCCGGTCGGATCTGGAAGCCATGACCGCAGAAATCAGAACCGAATCTTCGGAATTATTTCTTGCCACCTACAATAAGATTAAAAAGAATTTTCACAATATGTTCCGCCGTCTTTTTGGAGGCGGCCGGGCGGAACTGCGCCTGGCGGACCCCGCCCATATATTGGAATCGGGAATTGAAATATTTGCCCAGCCGCCGGGGAAAAAAATGGAAAACATTACCCTCCTTTCGGGGGGCGAAAAATCCATGACCGCCGTAGCCCTGCTCTTTGCTACATATATGGTAAAGCCTTCGCCCTTTTGTCTTTTGGACGAAATTGACGCGGCGCTGGACGAAAACAACGTAACCCGCTTTGTTCACCTTTTGCGGGAATTTGGAAACATAAGCCAATTTATTGTAATTACCCACAACAAAAAAACCGTTACCGGCGCCCAAACCCTCTTGGGGGTAACTATGGAAGAATCGGGAATTACCAAACTGGTTTCGGTCCGTCTGGAACACGAAGAGGCCGCCGCCATGGACGGGTTTCGGGAAGAGCCCTTTATAGAAGAAGAAGTGGAAAAAGAAGAAGGCTGGGAACTGCCCCTGGGGGTAACGGATCCCGCCAAGGTAAGCGAGGCAGACCTGCGGCCTATCCGAAAGGGAAAAATTACATCCGGCTCATAATCGCCCGGGGATAATAATGCCGAAGTATTTCTTCCGCCGCAAAACCCGCGCTGGCCATACCCGCGGCGCCGTGCTGATCCAGTCCTATGCCGTGGCCGTAACCGGCCCCCTGGAAGACAAAGTACTCCACCTGGCCGTTCCGGGCAAGCTTATACCGGATGGTAAAAAGACTCGACCGCAGGCCTCCCATGGCGTTCCAAATAGCATCCCCCTCAACCATCACCGGCTCCTTGGAACCCCGAACCTCCAGGGCGGTAATCCGCCCCGATATACCCCGGCCCCGGCTGATAATCTGGGTGATTTCCCCCGGATCTTTAGAAAGCCGCCGCCGTATTTCCGCGGGAGTAACCCATTTTTCCCAACGGTAGGCGGAAACATAGGAATACCGGGGAACAATCGAATAGGAACGGGGCGTATCCCGAATCCAGCGGTATAGATCGTCCAGGGGAAGAAAGCCCGCCCGCAGGGGAATTAGCTTGTCCGGTACCGCCTGCATATACGCATCGTAGCCCCACATGGTCATGCTGTCTTCGCTGTAACCGCCGTGGTTTGCGGAAAAATACGCCTTTAGGGGCTGCCTTCCCCCCATCAGGATCATTCCCCGGGTAATATCCACCGCGTCGGTGGTTTTTTTATTTTCCGATCCTACCCCGTGGTAGGCCATAGAATGGGGGGTTCCAAAAAGATCGAATCCCCGGTCCGCAAACTGATTCCGGTTGGCAATACTGTAAGACCGGGCCGCGATTGTTTGGGCCTTTAGGGCCTCCGCAGGCCAGCTGTGGGGCATTTCCGAAGGGATAACCGCATAAAGGTATTCTTCCATGGGAACTATATTAACCACCGTCATGCCGTTTGGGGTGGGCCGGAATTCCAAGGCGCCCCGGTAGGTTCTGTTGGTTCCCGGAGCGCCGTTTACCACCCCCGCCACAATGGAAGTGTCTTCGGCGCTCTGAAGTTCATACGCCAGGGCTACGGAAGTACGGATCAGGGTCTTGTTATTCTTGTCCCGGACAGTCAAGGTTCCATTTCCGGCGCCCTTGGTCCATTCCACCCAGAACTGTTCCCTGGCGGTCCCGGTGTACAAGGAACTGCGGTTCCCCGCCAGGTTTATCGTAAAACCGCCCCCGGCCTTAACCGAAACCAGGGTCCGCCGTTCAATCAACCCTATACGGATGATTCCTTCCCGGGGCATGGGGGGCGCCGGCTTAACCTTAGGGGGATTGGCCCTGATCTCCCGGCGGATAAGAGAGAGGCCGTCCCCGGCGCCGGCGCCGGGGGCATGTTCCCGGGCTTCCGCCAAGGCCCTGCTGATTTCCCGGTTTCCGGGGAGCCGTGCATTGGCCGCCACAAGGTAGTCCCGGGCCCTTCGCCATTCCTGCCGGGCCATAAGAAGCCGGGCCAGCGGAAGAAGTACTTCGGTAAATGACGGATCCTGATCCCAGCAGCTTTGCAGGCATTTTTCCCCTTCCCGGGGGTCCTTGTCCTTAAGCAGAAGCCCCAGCCTGTACCAGCCTATGGGCCGCCATTTATTAATATCCAGGCTTTTTTTGTAAAGCTCTATGGCCCGTTCGGGGTTTCCCGTCTCATGGTAGGTCATGGCGGCGTAAAAATAAAATTCCGCCTTGCTGCGGTCGTCGGCCCCCTGGACCGCCCTTTCCGCCGCATTCCGCAGGGGAACGGCCCGGGCATAGTTGTTTAAAAGGCAGTACGTATAAAACAGCTGTAGCTGCAGTTCTTCCCGCTCGTGGGGTTTTAAACCGGCGGTTTTAAGCAAATCTTCCAGCAGTTCCGCAGCCTTGATCATTTCTCCCAATTCCCAATGGATCACCACCAACTGGGTTCTGTCCTCCAGCCTGTTCCGGCCCCCCCCAAAACCTTCAGCCGCCGCCTCTACCCTGCCGGCATAGTAGGCCTCCAGGGGAGAAAGCTTTCTTTGCCCCTGATCCCGGGAACCCCTGGAAAAGGCCGGGTAAGGAATAAGGGTAAAGACAAAAAAAGCCCCCAGGGCCATGTAAAAACCCGGAAAAGACATCGCGGCAGCTGTAGATTTGTCTAAAATCATAGGGATATTATCTTTATCGGCCTGCGGTTTTGAATTCTTGACAAGACACCACCCTGGAATGATAGTTTTAAGTATGCTTCAGCGTCAGGCTTTGACTCAAGAACAAAAACTCAAAATGAGCCCCCAATTGTTCCAATCCATAAAACTTATGGAACTATCCGTTATGGATCTTCGGGAAAAGATTGATGAGGAGCTCGAAAAAAACCCCGCCCTGGAGGTACTGGCAGAGCCAAAAACGCTTTCGCTGGACGCGGCGGCATCTTTTCCCCGGGAAGAGGACGATTACTTTGAGGCTTCTTCCGATTCGGGCTTTATCCCCCGGGGGTCCGCAGACGAGGATCGGCAGCGCCAGTTTCTGGAGGGGGTTATTTCCCGGCCCGAAACCCTGCAAGAACACCTTTTATGGCAATTGGCCCTGGAAACGGCAGACGGCGAAGTACGCCGCATCGGGGAACTCCTTATCCAAAACCTTGACGACGACGGTTTTCACAAGGAAGCCCCCGAAAGCTTTCTTAAGAACGAAAATCCCGCCAAAATCGAAGACGCCCTAAAGCTGGTCCGTTCCCTGGACCCCCCCGGCGCCTGCACCGCCGACTATAAAGAATCTTTGCGGGTCCAGGCCCGCCTGCTTCCCCACGTCCCGGTGTTTATGGAACGGGCCCTAAATTACCTGGAAGACCTGGAACGGGGGAATTTTTCGGAAATTTCGCAAATTCTGGGCTGCACCGGGGATCAGCTGCGGTCTTGTTATAGCCGCATACAGGAAGAACTTTCCCCTTTTCCCGGAAGGCAGTTCAATTCCGGGGAAACCCGGTATGCGATCCCCGACGTGGAGGTTCAACAAAAAAACGGGGAATTTGCCATTTTTCTTAATAAAGAAGAAATACCCATCCTGGGAATAAATCCTTTTTTTATAAAACTATCTGGCAATAAAAAACAATCCGGCAAGGCCGCCAGGGATTTTGTCCGGGAAAATATCAGAGAGGCCCGGTGGTTTATCCAGTCCATTAACCAGCGGAACTACACGCTGCTAAGAGTGGCCAGCGCGATTGTTGAATTTCAGCGCTCCTTTTTTATCCGGGGGCCAAAGTATCTGGCCCCTCTAACCCTGAGGGACATCGCGGGGGAACTGGGGGTCCACGAAACCACCATTTCCCGAACCGCCAACAGCAAGTACATGCAAACCGAATGGGGGCTTTACGAACTGCGTTATTTTTTTTCAAATTCTATTACCGGCGGCGGTTCCCAGGGGTCCCGGTTTTCCAAAGAGGGGGTTAAACAGATATTAAAAGAAATTATTTGCACCGAAAAACGGAACCTGTCGGACCAGGAATTAACGGGCCTTCTTGCCGAAAGGGAAATATCCCTGGCAAGGCGCACCGTAACAAAGTACCGGAATGAACTTGATCTGGGTTCATCATATACCCGCTAAACCATAGGAGGAGGCATTATGAACATTGATATTAAAGCAGTCCATTTTACATTACGGGACGATTCTAAGGATTATCTGGATAAAAAAATTGCCCGGATCCACAATGCAGAAAATATGATTGTGGATCTTCTAATTACCCTTACCAAGGATAAGGATTTTTCCGCCGAAGCCACGGTTAATTTTCGCTGGGGCGTTTCGATTCATATAAAAGAGCACGACTTCGATCTTAATCCTGCGGTAGATAAACTGATGGATAAACTTGAACAGAAAATTACCAAAGAAAAAGAAAAGGTAAAAGAAAAACGGTAAACCCCAATACAGGCCAAAATAGCATGGCCTAGACTTATTCAACAACCCGGTTGGCTGAGGAGGCCCACATGAAAACAACTTTGGAGGATCTAAAAACCCGAAGAAGCATTCGGAGTTACAAGGCGGAACAGATTACCGATGAAGAACTGGACGCCGTTCTTGAAGCGGGAACCTATGCCCCCACCGGCATGGGGGCTGGATCCGGATGCGTACACCGGGATAGGACACGTGATCCTTGGGTACGGAACGGAAAACCCGCAGCCCAAACCCCGAAAAAAAGGATACACCGTTAAAATACGCTAGGGGCCTGTTGCACCAGTAGGTTTTTGGCAAAACTTCCTAAAACCCCGGACTTCCGAAAGCCCCCAAAACCCCAGGGCGTTTCCGGAATATCCGGGCATAACGCGAAACGGCCAGGCAGGGAATCCGCCGATTCCATGCCTGGCCGTTTTATACACCATACTTATACGGTTTCTGTAAACAAGGGTACCGGGCATTTTGCACGCCCGGTACGGCTTTGAACTATATCTGCCGTATGCGGCCGCGACCGCCGCCGGACCGTGCACGGCCCTTTCCGCCGCCGCTCCGCTTAGGCTTAGCAGCCGCCGGCCTGCCGCGGCCCGATTTTGCCGCCTTACCGGGGACCAACGCGGTGCTTTCATCGCTATTAAGCATGTCCAGGTACGCTTGGGCAGGGGCCTGGGAAACAGACGCCTGAGAAGCCTCATCCGCTCCAGAATCGGCAAAGGACTGGGCAATATCTTCCCGAATGGTGGACCGGCGGCGGCTAAAGGATGCAAAAGCCGCATCCTGGAAGCCCTTGGAAACGCCATGGAGGAATTCATTCAGCACATTCGCCATTCCGTTAAGGGTAACTTTCTTCCGCTTAAGGGAGGTAATGTCAACATCAAGAAGCAGTCCGGGCTGAATGTGGTAGGGGTTGATCATATAATCAAACTTGTTAAATTCCCGCTCCAGTTCTCCAAGCCTGTCTTCCATGACCCGCCGTTCAACGGGGTACCGGTAGTCGTACATGGCCTTCATCTTGTTCCGCATAAGGATAATCTTTTGATGGACCTTGTTTTTTTCGTAAACATAGGTCCTGTTCATCCTTTCGACCTCGGTTTCGCCGGTCTTAATAAAGGTAATTTCGTCCCAGACCTTGGCAATATCCTCGTACAGGGGCTCCCCGGTCTTGGCCTTAATTTCCTTGCGAATTTTCTTTCTGTTTTTATCGGCCAGGTCTTTAAAGTCGGTAACCTTAAAAGCGGGTTTGGCGTTTTCATAGATTACCAAAAGTACGTCCCAAAGATGTTGAACTTCGTTTTCAAAGCTCTTCATCTGCACATCGTACGCCTTTCGTTCTTCGATAAGCTGGGCAGAATCGTAATAGCGCATTCTAACCTGGTACCGTTCGTCGGGCAGCTGCGCCGCATCGGTATCTTCATATTCCCGCACCACCAATTCCCGGGCGTTTTTAAAGTTTTCAATGTACTGGTACCCCATTTTGGAGGTGTCCAGAATTGAAGTAATGGAATTAACGGCGGTATTAAAGCCCCGGGTCCGGATATTTTCAATATCGACAATCTTTTTAAGATTTTCCCGGATATTAAGCTGATCATACTCGGCGGGATCTATTTCGGCCCGCAGACCGGAAAGCCGGTCCATGATGTTCTTGGCCACCAAGGAATAGCGCTTGGACTTAGGATCGTCCATATTGTCGTCGGTATAGCGTTCAATCTTACCCATTTTGGTAAAGATAATCTCGCTGTCCGTAAGTTCTTCCAGGCCCTGATCGATCCGCTCGTCTTTAAGCCGCTCTATGTCCTTATCGATCATTTCGATGATGTACTTGGAAAGCAGCTCTTTGATAAGGTATTCCACCGTTACCTGATAGTGGAAAATCGGGCTGATAAGCTCTGAATCAAGGATGTTGACGGAAAGTTTTACGTCCGTTACAGCCTTGGGCTTAAACAGGTTGTCTTTAAAAGCGCATTTTACAATCGAATACGCATTTTCGCCCCGGATAAAAGCGCCGGTATCGGTCTTTTGCCGTAAAATACTGTTGGTTAAGTTTTCCAGATCGTTGACGCCCCGCTGGACATGACCCTGCAGGTGACCGTACATATTAATCATGGATTTTTCGATTTCACCGGTATTGAACTTGTCCGCGCCCCCTACTTCGTCAAGAAGGTTGGCAACCTCTTTAGGCGTATACCGGGCCAGAACTTTGGTTTCCTCTTTATCAATGAAATTCCGGACCTTTTTAATCATCTCGTCTTCACTCGTTACTATGTAACGGTTAAACATGTTCTGGTAGTTTTGATTAAAGTAGTTGTAGATTTTTTCCTTTAGACCGCCCATGACATCGATGCGTTCAAGGGTATCTTTGGGGAGTTTTGAGATGATATGGTGGACAACTTTATTGGTTTCTTCCTCCAAAAGCTGGTTCACCTCGGCTTGCTGATCCCTGTATTCCTGGGCCAGGGAGTTCCTTGAACCAACGGCGCTCGGTTTCTCGGGATGAAACACATTAGGGCTTTTAGGCAGGTCTATGCTTCCCATATTTTCCTTCCTTTGTATTAAGAATTGTGAATAGTTTTACATCCAGAGTATAATCGTATATCTCAAAATAAAAAGTGTCAAGGGATCAGTCAAATTTTCCCTTGAATTTGGCTTTTTTTTTCTGTATAGTCCAAAAATACGCCAAAGTAGCTCAGTTGGCAGAGCGGCGCACTCGTAATGCACAGGTCTGGAGTTCGATTCTCCACTTTGGCTAAAAAGCGGGTCATTTTGATACAACCCCGCAGCTCTTTTTAGGCGATCCGGTTTAAAATTAAAGGGGTTCCGGTAAATCGCCTATAAATTTATTTGATTGCCGGGTATTTTTTTAGTACTATTATCTTTATGGAAGACACAGTAAATCAGCGCGTTAGGAAGCTAAGAAAAGTCCTTAAGCTTACCCAGAATGAATTTTCCAGCATTATCACCGTCTCTGCGGGGCAGCTTGCCTGTATAGAGACCGAAAAACGGATCGTTAACGATCGCACCATCAAGTTGATCTGCGATTCCTTTAACGTAAACGACACCTGGCTGCGAACCGGAACCGGAGAAATATTTGCGGAAGACAAAGAAACGATCTACACCAAATTAATAGCCCTCTATAGCAGCCTTAAGCCAAAGTACCAGGAATACATCTTAAACACCATTACCACCTTCGTTAAAATGCAGGAAGACGAACCATAACGCCCCTTATTCCACCCTCCCCGGAGGCCTCCGGGGAGGCCCCCGGAAAGAATCTTCCCGCCAAGCTTGTAAAAACCTTAAAAAAATTTGAAAATACAATACCTTGAAAACCAGAATTGCAAACCAAGGCGGTTTTCCGGCCCCCCGGACCGGGGCAGACGGCGCCGCTTTCCGGGTACAAACTCCGGAAGGGATTGAATATGTCCTCTACCCCGCGGGACTGTTAATCCGGGCCATGGCCTATGGGATCGATCAGATTTTTCTGGGCCTTATTCTGCTGGGCATTTTTCTGCTTAACGGTAGTGTTCTTGTCCTGGGAAACTGGTTTATACAGCTTCTCTACTTTGTCCTAAACTGGTTTTTCCATGTTTTTTGGGAGCTTTTTTTCCGGGGCCAAAGCCTGGGAAAAAAAATAATGGGGATCCGCGTGGTCCGCAGCGACGGTTTCCCGGTCGATCCCGGTTCTTCCCTTATCCGCAATCTGCTCCGCTTTGTGGACACTTTTATGGGACTTTTTATCATTGGCTTTACTTTTATGGCCGCCAGTCCTGGTTTTCGCCGCCTGGGGGACTGGGCGGGGGGCACCCTGGTTGTCCATACCCTGCAATCCCAGGCGCCGGAACGGCGGGGCCCCATGTCCGGGCTTAATAAATTTGCCCCCGTTGTTCCCCGGCGGCTGTTAAGTTACGCGGAAAAACAGGGTATTTTGATGTTTGCCCGGCGGTATCCGCTGCTGGAGCGCCGCCGGGCCGAAGAAATTGCCCGGCCCCTGGCGTCTTTTTTACAGGGCCAGGCCCCTTCCGCCGGCCCCTTAAACAATTGGGCGGCGCCGGGGACCGCAGGGTATTCCGGCGCCGGTCCGGAAAACGGGGAAAGCCCGGCGGCGTATCTTTTGGGCATAGCCAGGACGCTGGAGACCCCATGACCCAGGGTAATTTTATCAAACGGCGGGAAAACGACTGGAAAGAACTGGAGCGGATTATCCGCCGCAGGGGAAAGCTGCTTAAGCAAAGGGCCTTCTGGTTTCCCCGGGCGTTCCGGCTGGTTACGGGGGATCTTAATACCGCCCGTTCCCATGGTTTTGATCCGGCCCTGATTGAAAGGCTTAACCGGCTTGTCATAGAGGGGAACCAGCTGCTCTACGAAAGGGCGCCCTTTTCCTGGAAGGGCCTTGGAAATTTTATATTTCGCTCCTTTCCCCGGGCCGCGAGGGCCCACTGGCGGAGTTTTGGGGCTTGTTCCCTTATTTTTTTTGGGCTGGCGGTTTTTACCGCCCTGGGCTGCCTTCGCTTTCCCGGTTTTGTCTACGAACTGCTGCCCCCGCAAGCGGTGATGAACCTGGAAGAGATGTATAACCCCCAAGGGGAATACTACCTAAGCCCCAGAAACGTAAGCACCGACGCGGACATGTTCGGATATTATATTTACAATAACATTTCTATCGCCTTTCAATCCTTTGCAGGAGGGGTCCTGGCGGGGATTGGCAGTCTTTTTATACTGGCCTTTAACGGAATATTTATCGGGGCCGCCGCGGGCCATATAATTCATGCAGGATTCCAGGATACTTTTTTTCCGTTTATAATCGGCCACGGGGGCTTTGAACTTACGGCGCTGATCTTTGCCGCCCAGGGAGGCTTTATCCTGGGGTACCGCCTTTTTATTACCCGGGGATTAAGCCGGGGAGAATCCCTGCGGGAGGCGGGAAAAACCGCCCTGCCGATCATCACCGGAAGCGCCCTGATGCTGGTAATAGCGGCGGCCATCGAAGCGTTCTGGTCTTCCCGGCATGAAATTCCCAAAATATTCCGGTACGGAACGGGGGCGGGGATTATTTTTTTATTAACCCTGTATTTTGTATTTTCGGGCAGAAAAACATGACCGGAAAAATTATGACCGGCGTACCGGTGTCCCTTCGCCGCCGCAGCGGCTGGGAGGCCGCCGACATGGGCATACTCCTCTGGCGCTTAAACTGGAAACCCATACTCTTATTCTTTAGCATCCCCTTTGGTTTGTGCGCTTTAATCCTTAAGCTGCTGCCGTTCCAGGAACCCGGGGAAGGTTCGTTCAAAAGCTTTTTGCTCTGGTGGATTTTTCCTTTCCTGGATCGGTTTGTTCTTCAAGTTGTGTCGGTCCGCTTCTTTAATCCCCGGGCTTCTGTAAAACAACTCTTTACGGGTCTGGGCAGGACCCTGTGGCGGGGACTTGCGGGCGACCTCCTCTGGCGCCGCTTTTCTCCCTTCCGCTCCGCCCGAATGCCCGTTACGGTACTGGAGGAATTTACGGGCCGCCAGCTGTACCAGCGAAAACAGCTTTTAAGCAGAAACGGCCTGGACTTTGGTCTTCCCCTTACCCTTATTTGCCTGGGGCTGGAGATTATACTGGGCCTGGGGGAATTTGCCTTTGTTTTTAGTATGGGTCAAATCTTCTTTCCCCAAATATTTCCCGGCGGCATATCGGTGATAGATCTGTATACCGGTAGTTTTAGCATCCTTTCTATAATAAACCATACCCTAATCGGATCTTTGTATGTCTGCATGGGCTTTGGGCTTTACATCAACAGCCGAATAGAAACCGAAGGCTGGGATATAGAACTTTTGTTTAAAGAAATTACCCAAAAAAAGGGGCTGCCGGGGATCGACACGTTTAACGCCGGCGCCGGAAACCCCTCTCCGGGGGCCCCCCGGGGGCTGCTTCTGGGCTTGTTTTTGTTTCTGGGAACGGCCTTTGTATTTCCCCAGGCCGCGGAAGCCGAAGCCCCCGGGGGGCAGGAAATTTCCGCGGAACTTTTACTACCGGAAAAAACGGCCGCCCCCGAATCGGCGGCATTAGACCAGGTGCTTGCTTCGCCGGACTTTGGGTACTATAAGCAAACCCGGCAGTTATGGTTTAAACCCAATTCCAGGGGTCTGTTTAGGTGGTCCCCCCCGGGGGATTTTTCCGGCAAGGCGCTTAGGGTGGCGGTAATAATAATCCTGGCCGCGGCGCTTGGCATATCGGCCTATACGGTCCTTCGGCACAAGCGGTTTTTCCAAACCGGAAAACAGCAGGGGGCCCTAGAGGGCCGGACAAAAAAACCCCAAGAGGACCCCCAAAGTCTTTTGGAACAGGCGGAACGCCTCTATGGGGAGGGCCGGATTCGGGAAGGATGGGCCTGCTGCCTAAGGGCCTTCATGGCCGTATTGATCCGCCGGGGCCTGCCCCTTTCGGACGAAACCACCGAATACGAAGCCCTGGCCCTGGCACGGGGCAAACCGGACATTCAAGCCGGAATTCTGGAAAGCTTTATACGCCGCTGGACTTCTTTTGCCTACGGCGGCAGGGATCCGGGAAAGGAAATCTTTGAAGCATCCGTAAAAGACTGCCGCGTTTTGTACGGCGCCCATGATCCCCTTGAACAAGACGGGGGAACGAGGTGAATCAAAAGTCTTTTTATGCCGTTATTTTTCTCTTTATCCTGGCCATTACGGCCCTGGCGATTATCTTCTACGTAACCCAATTGGAATGGCGTCCGGCCCCACAGTGGGTGGAACCTTCCGCAGAAGCGGAAACAAATCCGCTGCTGGCCCTGGAGCGGTGGCTGGATTCCACCGGCATAGGGTACCGGAAAAAAGAACAGGGAAATATTCAGGATATTCTTAAGGGCGCCGAACAAACGGTTTTTATCCAGGCTTCCCGCTTCGACTGGTCCGGCGCGGGGGAGGGTCTTACCCGGTGGATTGCCCAGGGCGGCTTCCTTGTTATTTCCCAGGATTATCCGGAAGATACCCCGGAAGAAGAACTTGAGGGGTATCTTGAAACCCTGGGGCTTGTTAACGGCGAAACCCTTTCAAACCAGGATGCGGAGGACGCCGCATTCCTACTGGACGCCGCCCGGGGCTACCGCATTACGGAAAAGCCCCCTCCGGTAGAACGCATCGCGGTGTTGTGGCGCTCCGGCGGCATACGGCTGGTCAGCCTGTATATCGGAAAAGGACGCCTAACCGTAACCGGCAACGCCTACTTTCTTAATTCCTCCTTTCTTAAGGATAACGCCGATCTTGCCTGGGACCTTCTTCTTAATCCCGGAAAAACCGGAGGCGTCCTTTTTATCCAAAAACCATACCAAAATTTACTCCAGGATAATCCTTTTTTTGGAAGGCTTTTTACCCGGGGCAATCCGGCGGCGCTTTTTATTGCCGCGGGGCTTCTGGTTTTTATTGGTTTTTGGATGGTAATTCCCCTCTTTGGCCGCAGCAAGCCCGTGCCGGAACTGCCCGGTAAAGCCCTGCGGGAACGGTTTCTTGCGGAGGGGCGGTTCCTTAAAAAATACCGGGCCGTGGACAGGTACCTGGAAATCTACCGGCAGGCCCTGCAACAGCACCGGCGGATCTTGGGGAACGAGCCTGATACCGCCGCTTCCATGGCCGGCCAAAGCATTACCGGACCGGAAAAAGAAGGAATTTCGAAAAATCGCGTAAACCGGCGCCATGGCAGGGATTTTTTACGGGAACAAAAAGAAATTATCAGGGAACTATTCCCGGACATTCTATGAATGCCGGGAGTTGCCGATGGTGTATAAACCGGCGTACCCGCCGAGTTGCTTCCATTGGGCCCCGGAGGTAAAATACCCTAGCAGTTTGTTGCGCATCGCGCCTAAAACCCATCGGGGTTTTCGAAACTTTCCCGGTATGGGTAAAATGGAAAGACCTAAATACAAAGAGACCCGGAGAGACCATGAAGAAAGAATACACCATCGAATCCGCCGCCGAGACGCTGGAAATGGTAAAAAAAGAAATCGCCAAGGCTTTTATAGGTCAGGAAGAACTGGTTAACCAGTTGCTTATTACGCTGCTTGCCGGAGGACATATACTGGTAGAGGGCGCCCCCGGCCTGGGCAAAACCCTGCTGGTTAGGGCCGCGGCGCAGGCCATAGGGGGAAATTCCCGGCGGGTGCAGTTTACCCCGGATCTAATGCCCAGCGACATTACCGGCTCGGTAATCCTCGATGCCGCCGGGGGTACTTTTATTGCCAAAAAGGGGCCCGTCTTTACCCATCTGCTTATTGCCGACGAAATTAACCGCGCCCCCGCCAAGACCCAGGCCAGCCTTTTTGAAGCCATGCAGGAATTCCAGGTAAGCCTGGACGGGGTAAGTCACGAACTGCCCAGGCCCTTTATGGTGCTGGCCACAGAAAATCCTTTTGAACACGAAGGAACCTACCCCCTGCCGGACGCCCAAAAGGACCGCTTTTTAATCAAGGCCCTTATTAATTATCCCCCGGAAGAAGAAGAAAAAGACATGGTTAGCCGGGTATTGGCCGGCGGAAGCGGCGCCCGGCTTTCGGTGGAAGATGTAAAAACTGTAATGAGCCCCGGCGATTTTGAAGCCCTGCAGGATATGGTTTCGTCCCTTCGCTGCGACGGGACGGTAATCGATTACGCGGTGCGGATTTGCCGGGCCACCCGGTCAAAGCCCGCCCTGGAATGCGGCGCCGGCCCCCGGGGCAGTCTTTCCCTGATACGCTGCGCCAGGGCCAGGGCCCTGCTGGCGGGCCGGGATTTTATCATTCCCGACGATGTTAAAACCCTGGCGGCGCCGGTCCTTGCCCACCGTCTTAGCCTTTCTGCCGAAGGGGAACTGGAAGGGCTTACGGAAAACCGCATAGTAGAGCAAATTATTTCTACCATCGAGGCGCCCCGCACATGAAACCCGGCCCGGTTCTTTTTATAGCGGCCCTGCTTTGGCTTTTTTTGGGGATGGCGGCTTTTTTTTCCAACACCGTCTTTTTTGTGTGGATCGCCGCCGGCCTGGGAATGCTGCCGTTCGTTACCGTTGATTTTTTTCTCCTCCTCGCAACTAACCGGCTTAGGGCCGAACGGTTTATACCCAGCGTCCTTGCCCTGGGAGAAAAAGCCGCGGTTACCCTTACCCTGCGCAGGGCTTCCGGGGGCGCGTTCCTGCCCTTTGGGGCAAGCCTTTTTGACATCTACCCCGACAGCATGGAAGTTTCCGCCTTTCCGGTAAGGCTCCGGCAACTGCCAGAAAAAAACGGCGAGGTCCTCTTTACCTATACGGTCCTTCCCCTGGAACGGGGTAATTGGGAATTCCCCGAAGTCCAGCTTCTTTTCCGGTCCCCCCTGGGTTGTTGGCGGCTTAAGGTGCACCATCCCTGCATAAGCCGGGGCAGGACCTTCCCGAATTTCAAAACGCTGGCGAAGAATGTCGGCGATTTGCGGAGCATTTTAGAACAGACGGGACAAAAAAATATACGAAAACGGGGTCAGGGCATGGAGTTTATGAGCCTTCGGGAATATCAAAGGGGAGACTCGATTAAAGCCATAGACTGGCGGGCCACCGGAAGGCGGCGCAAGGTAATTGTACGGGAATACCAGGAAGAACAGGATCAACAGATCCTGTTACTGCTGGATTCGGGGTACCGCCTGCACCGTCAGGAAGAAGCTCTCCCCCGCGGGGGCGCGTCGGGGGATGAAAAAATAATCCGCCGCACCCAGTTCGACAGCGCCCTGGAAGCGGCCCTGGTCCTTTCCTGGGCGGCGTTAAAGTACGGCGACGGGGTAGCCCTGGCTTGCTTTGGCGCCGAAGAACGCTGGTTTCCCCCCCGCAAGGGCATACGAAGCCTTTCGCCGTTGATGCAAAACCTATACGATGTAAAGAGCGCCTCCGCCCCCTCTTCTCTTTTTTCTGCCCTGGAGGGCGCCCTAAAACGGCTTAAGCGGCGGACCTTTATTATTATGATCAGCAACTTTAGGGAAGAAGACGGGGAATCCCTTTCCTGGATAATCCGTCACATCCGGGACCGGCACCTTCTGCTCCTGGTAAGCCTTCGGGAGCCGGAGGCCGAATCCATTGCCCGGCGGATCCCTTCAAACGAAGAAGAGGCCCTGGAAACCGCGGCGGCATTTGCCTACCTGGAGGCCCGGCGGAAACTCTATAAGGTATGGGAACATTCGGGACTTTTAACCCTGGAATGTCTTCCTTCGGAACTTAATTCTACCCTTATCCGGTACTATCTAAAAGTTAAACGGAGCGGACTGCTGTAGGCATATATGACCGGATTTTTACTGCAAAAATTTTTTTACGATCTGTGGGACAACCTTTTTAGGATCATGGCGCTTAACCTGGGATTTTTAGTTTCCCTTTCCCTGGTTTTTGTTCTGCCGCCGCTTATTGGCGGAACCCTTCCGGGGCTGCTGGTTTTCTGCCTCCTGGTATTCTGGCTTTTTGTATACCTTTGCGCGGCCTCTGCGGCCCTAGAACCGGTGTCCAATTACCGTACCCTAAGCCTGGGGGATTTTGTAAAAAACCTTACATCTTCCCTTGTTCCCGGAACGGCGCTCTTTTTTTTAGCCCTTGTGATTTTTGTCATTATCCGTTTTACCATACCGGTGTACCTGCGCTTTGGCACGGTCTTTGGAACCGCCGCGGCCTTTTTTTGCTGCTGGATATGCCTTTTCTTTTTGGGAACCCTGCAGTTTTACCCGGCGGTATACCGGCGGCTTGGAAAGCGCCCCCTTATATGCTTAAAAAAATGTTTTATTCTTTTTTTTGATAATACGGGGTTTTGTATCTTTTCTTTACTGGTAAATCTAATCTTTACGGTATTGATCATCCCCTGTCCCGGATGGTCCCTGCTTTTCTTGGACGAGGGCCTTAGACTTAGAATTCTAAAATACGACGCTCCCAATTTCCCGCGGGCCGGGGAAAACAGCGGCCGAAAACCCCGCGGTGTAAAACTCCGCGGTGTGAAACTCCGAAGGGACCCCGTGCCCTGGAAGGAACTTTTGGCGGAAGAACGGGAAAAAACAGGCCGCCGAAGCTGGCGGGACTTTTTATTTCCCTGGCGGCAATAGGCGGGATCTTCAAAACCGCGGACAATTCGCATGGACAGGAACCGGAAGATATTATAAAATTCCCGTGGAATATCATGGGTTGTTTATCGGGATTTCACGCCATAGAAGAAAAGATCAGATCCGGGGCGCCCTGCGGACCCTTGCTGGCGTCTAAACCCGGCCCCCGGGCCCGGGAACTGGTGGAACTAGCCCTGGCCTGCAAGATCCGGGTAGACCGGGTAGGAACCGCCAGCCTGGACCGGCTGGCGCCGGATCACCGGGGCGTTGTACTGGAAGTGCCGGAACAGGAAACCGCCGCCACGACCCTGACGGAATTTTTAGCCGGTTTGGGGGAGCGCCGGAACGTCCTGGTTCTGGTTCTGGACGAAATTACGGATCCCCACAATTACGGCGCCATACTGCGCTGCTGCGATCAATTTGGCGTAGACCTGGTGGTAAGCCGGCGCCGGCGGAATGCAAAAAATGCCCCCATAATCGCCCGTACTTCTTCCGGGGCCAGCGCCTGGGTGCCGCATGCCGAAGAGACAAACCTGGTCCGGGCCATGGAACTTCTTAAGGAAGGGGGATTCTGGATTTACGGCGCCCACATGGCCGGCAAAAATGCCGCGGAGATAGATCTACGCGGCCGTATTGCCCTGGTCATGGGGGGCGAAGCGGGCTTGTCAAAGCTGCTGCGGGAACACTGCGACGGCATAGCCGCCATACCCTGCCAGGGCCGCATCGACTCCCTTAATGTATCGGTGGCGGCGGGAATACTTTTATACGAAGTATCCCGGCAGCGCCGGAAAAAACACCATTAGGAAGGTACACTGTGATTAAGTGGCTAAAAGAATCCGGCCGGCTTGACGAAACGGCCTTTATGATCCTGCTTTCGTTGTTTTGTTTTTTTGTTTCTTTGTTCCGCCGTTTGTATTCAGGAACCTGGGGATTTTTCTTTCTTAACTGGAACCTCTTTTTGGCCTTTGTTCCCTGGGCCCTAACCAGCCTGTCTTTTATCCGGCCCCGAATTCAAAAATCCATATTGGGGGTTTTGGTGTTTCTTGTCTTTTGGCTCCTCTTTTTTCCTAACGCCCCTTACATTATTACCGATCTGTTTCATCTTCGGGTGATTAAAAATATGCCGGTTTGGTACGATACCTTGATGATCCTTTCTTATGCATGGACGGGGCTGCTCTTTGGTTTTTTAAGCCTCTGGGATATAGAACGGATCCTCAAGCAAAAACTGCCTCAGCCCCTGGTTACGGGCCTTTCCACGGTCCTGCTTTTCGTGGGCAGCTTTGGCATCTACATGGGACGTTACCTGCGGTGGAATACCTGGGATCTGTTTACCAGAACCTCCGAGGTTCTTACCGACATTGGCGACCGCTTTGTAAACCCCTTTGAACACCAAACCACCTGGGGAGTAACCCTTTTTATGGGGAGTTTTCTTAATATTTTGTACTGGTCTTTTAGGCTGGTAAAGCGGCGCAGTTAAAAACTAAAGCCCACGCTTATGCTGGGAATAACGGTAAACTGTTTAAAGACGCCAATATTGCTGTCGGATTCCAGAATTAGTTCGTCATCCTCCACTTTGCCGTTTGGAAAATCATCGGCCCAATCCGCGCCCTGGCCGCTAAAATCGGCCGCAAATTTATAGGATCGCAGGCGTAAAAAGTCAAAGCTTGCCGCCACGCCCAGTTCCATATACACATTCCGGGTAAAATTAAAACGCACCGCGGCGTTGCCCATAAGGCCAAAGGCTATATCGTTATAGATCTCTTTCATTTTTACATCGGTAAATACACGCCCGCCCTTTTGTATATATGTCTGCCCCATATTGCTAAATTTGATTTTCCAGGTGGTGTCAATATCCGACTTATAAGAGCCCCCATAGAGCAGATCGTTAATGCTAAGCCCCAGGTCAAAGATAAAACTAAACCTATCATTCAAGGAAACGCTAAACGCGGGCCCCGCGGCGCCGTTCAAAAAGAGAATATAATCGTATTCATCATGGGAAAGCTCCAAACCGCCTTCGGTAACCTGTGAAGGAAAAAGCATTCCCAGGCGGGCAAAAAGACCCAGTGAACCGGGTATAAAGCGAAAATTTACCAGAAGCCCCGGTTCGGAAATTTCCCGGAGCGTGTCGCCCTTATCAAAAATCCGGGCTGTTCCGTACTGAAAACCTAAGCCAAGGCTTAAACCGGATCCGGTCTGTCCAAAAAGAAAGGAACCCAAACCTATAAACAGCGCCAAAAACAAACTTTTTCTTATCATACCGTTATTCTATCGCAGAATAAAAAATTTTACAAGTATTTTGAATGTTCCGCATCAAAAAATACGCATGGGGCAAGAAAATTTCCTTGCCTTTTATGATTATTTTAGTATGTTATATACAGATAAATTAAAAATAAGGAGCCCCCATGACCGAAAGACAAGAAAGAATCCTAATTATCCTTGCCGAAAACAACCAGGTTAAAGTTAATACCCTGGCGGAAGAACTGGCGGTTTCCCAGGTAACCATTCGAAAAGACCTGGATTATTTGGACAATCTTGGCTTTATTAAGCGGGAACACGGGTATGCGATTTTAGGACCCTCGGAAGATGTAAGCAAGCGTATGGCGATTAACTACGAAATTAAGCGCAAAATAGCCAAAACCGCCGCGCAAACGGTGGAAGACGGAGAAACGATCCTTATCGAATCCGGTTCCTGCTGTACCCTGCTGGCAGAGGAATTAGCCAATCATAAAAGGGTTAAAATTATTACCAATTCGGCCTTCATTGCTAATCATATCCGCAACGCCCCCTATGCGGATCTGATCCTTTTGGGAGGGGAATACCAGGCCAGTTCCCAGGTTATGGTCGGGGCCATGACCGGTAAATGGGCAAATATTTTTTTATCCGATAAATTCTTTGTGGGAATCGACGGCTTTACCGAAAAATTCGGCTTCACCGGCCAGGATCATCTGCGCACCCAAACCGCCCGAAGCATTGCCCGGCAGGCCCGGGAGGTGTATGTCCTTACCGATTCGGACAAATTCTTCCACCAGGGCAGGGAACGGCTGCTTACGCCCAGCCAGGTTACCGCCGTATTTACCGATGACAGAATTCCCCCCGCAAAAGAACACTTTTTACAGAACCGGAACGTGCGGGTTCACAAGGTTTCTTCTGCAAAAAACAACATGGCGGCCTAGCGGCCTGTTGCAGAGGGGTCTTTTACGAAACAGAAGGGAAAACAACTTTTTTACTCCATAAGCATCTTTTATTTACCATAGGTGTTTTATACCGGTATATTACAGGAACAAGGGGCGGCTTAGAATTAAGCGAGTTCTATAGTTCGGAAACCGTTACTCCCTATTATAAAGATATTGCAGGCGCTTAATCTACATAATCCGGGCAGGCCGGATCAATGCAAAAGCGGACAACCACTATATCCTTATAGAGCTTTGCGGTTGTGTCTTCGGGCTTCTTATACATAAGCCCGCCGGCGGCGGGACTTTCCCCGGCCGCCGGCGGCCCTGTAATCGAGGCAGCGGGGCCCTATGGCCCTATAAAGCCCTGGACGCAGGAGGGGAGCATAAAAACCAGCCTGTTACGTCCCGGGTCATACCCCGCTAAGACAAAGAACAATTAACAAATAACAAAGAGCAAAGTAAGAAATCCGCTTTCCTTTATTCTCTGTTCTCTGTTCTCTGTTCTTTGATATCATTTTATCACAAGTGAAATAATGCCTTTCACGGCGCGGAGTCCATATTTCTCGATTATCCGTTTGATTTTCTCGTTGGCAGACAGGGCTTTCC
>JAITKV010000055.1 GCA_031278215.1 Spirochaetaceae bacterium | reverse complement strand
TACATGGAGCGGATAAACGACCGGATAAAGAAAATCAGAATCACATTGGGACTTTCCCAACGGGAATTTTCCAAACGAATATATATAAGTCAAAGTTTTTACGGTGATATAGAATTAGGAAATCAAAGTGTAAATGACCGGATTATACATCTAGTCTCTACACAGTTTAACGTCAATAAAGAATGGTTAAAGTCTGGAAAAGATGAAATGTTCAGTTCGCCGCCGCCCGATGTTAAACTTGAAAGATTAATAGCAATATATAATAATCTTGACGAACAATTACAGGATTATCTTTTACTTCAATCTGATGTCTTATTGAAGATACAGAAAGAAAAGATAGATAAAAAAAAAGGGAGAGTTTGATACTCTCCCGAAGTGTAAGAATTAAACATGAAAACAATGGGTAAAGCAAAACCATGAAATATTCTGGCGCCCGGATCCTCATTGAATCTCTTATTGAAGAAGGGGTGGACACGGTATTTGGCATTCCCGGCGGTTCGGTCCTGGCAATTTATGACGAATTGTATAAGTACCGGAATACGATACGCCATATCCTGGTAAGCCACGAGCAGCATGCGGCCCATGCGGCGGACGGGTATGCCCGTTCCAGCGGCAAGACGGGGGTCTGCATTGCCACCTCCGGGCCCGGGGCAACAAACCTGGTTACGGGAATTGCCGCGGCCTACATGGATTCTTCTCCGGTGGTGGCCATTACCGGCAATGCGCCCCTTCATCTTTTAGGAAAAGACAGTTTCCAGGAAGTTGATATTGCCGGTATTACCATGCCGGTGGTTAAGCATAACTGGATCGTTAAGGATGTCCGGGAACTTGCGGAACTGGTCCGGGAAGCCTTTATGGTGGCGCGGACGGGCCGTCCGGGGCCGGTGCTTATCGATATTCCTTCGGATATCTGCGCCGCCGAGGCGGAGTGGAAGCCCGCGGCCCTGGCGGTTTGGGAGGATTACAAGGCCCTGGGGGAACGGGCCCGGCGGCTTACCCTGCGGAGCCAGCGGCCTACTTTTACCGCGGCGGATATTGACAGGGCCGTAGAAATGTTCCGGGCCGCCCGGCGGCCCATGATCTATGCCGGAGGAGGGGTGAACAGATCCGGGGCCTCGAAGGAACTGATGGACCTTGCCCGCAGGCTTAAGGCCCCGGTGGCCATGAGTTTAATGGGCATAGGGGCGGTTCCCTGGAATTTTACGCTTTGTACGGGGCTTATCGGCATGCACGGTACGGCGGCTTCCAACAAGGCGGTACAGAAGGCGGATCTTCTTATTGCGGCGGGGTCGCGCTTTTCCGACCGGGTTACCAGCAGGGCCGATCACTTTGCCAAGGCTGCGAAGATCCTTCACCTGGACATTGATCCCGCAGAGATAAATAAAAATGTCCCTTCGGATTTTTTCGTTACCGGAGACTTAAAACAGATTCTGGAAGCGATCCTTAAAAAGCTTCCCCCCTCTGCGGCTTCCATCTGGAACGATGAAATCGAAGGACTCAAAAAAAAAGACGCCCGCCGTACCCCGGGGCGGGGCAGGGGGCTTTGTCCCCGGTTTATTATAGAAAAAACCGCGGAAAAATTAGAGCCCGGCGCCATTGTGGTAACCGATGTGGGGCAGCATCAAATGTGGGCGGCCCGGTATTACCCGGTTTCCGAACCCCGGTCATTTATCAGTTCCGGGGGTCTTGGGGCCATGGGCTTTGGCCTGGGGGCGGCCCTGGGGGCAAAGCTTGCCAATCCCGGGCGCCCTGTGGTTCTCTTTACCGGAGACGGCTCCTTTAGGATGAACAGTCCCGAACTGGGGACCTTGAGCGTCCACGGGATCCCCCTGCTGATCGTGCTTATAAACAACCACGGCCTGGGCATGGTGCGTCAATGGCAGAAGCTTTTTTGCGGTGGAAATTTTTCGGAAACCGAACTTGGGGAAAAGCCGGATTTTCCCGCCCTGGCGGCGGCCTACGGCATCCGCGGTCTTAGGGTAAACACCCCGGAGGAATTTACCGGGGCCCTCAACGGCGCCGCGCTTTATTTGGCCGAAGGCCGCGCCGTCCTTATAGAGGCGGTGATCGACAAAGACGAGATGGTCCTGCCCATGGTTCCCGGCGGTAAACCGGTGGACGAACAAATATTCTAAGTGGTATACTACCACATGCGGTATGCCATAGGGGATATTCATGGCAGGGCTTTCTGGAAAAACTACACCGGCCAGGACTACGAAAGTTTTTATTTTACCGGGGATTACTTCGACAGTTTTGATATACCCTTTTCACGGCAATACCGGAACTTTAAAGAAATTTGCAAGGCCGCCCGGAAGGATCGGCGTATTAAGCTGTGTCTGGGAAATCATGATTACCACTACCTTCGCGGGGTAAAGAATCAGCAATATTCGGGTTTTCAGCGCCTTAACTTTTCCAAAATCAGTGCGATTTTAGAAGAAAATATACGGCTCTTTAAAATTGTGTACGTTACGGAAGACAACTATATTATCTCCCATGCGGGGGTTACTTCATGGTTCCTTAACTCCATAGGGGGAACCAAGCCGGAAGAGATCAACGAAGCCTTTGAAGGGGACAGAAATATCCTGGCGTTTAACGGCCCTAATATTTACGGCGACGACATAACCCAAAGCCCCATTTGGGTGCGGCCAAGATCCTTGCAGAGCGATCCCCTGGGGGGCTACAACCAGATTGTGGGCCACACCCCCGTAAGAAAGATTACCGAGGCGGAACTAAACGGCGGGGCCAATAAATTGGCTCTTATCGACACCCACAATACCGAATCGATCTACCGCTTTTAAATTCCCCGCCCGCTCCCCGCGCCCTGGGGCGGAGCTTTATTCGCCGCGGGAAAGATCCGGGGCCCGCTTGCACGGGGCGCCCGGGGCGGAGCTTTATTCCCCCGCCGCGGCGCCGTATAGGGCGTCCCGGGCGGAAAGCTTTAGGGCGTCGAACAATTCCGCCACATCACCCTGCATCACCAGGTCCAGCTTATAGAGGGTTAGGTTTATCCGGTGATCGGTAAGACGGTTCTGGGGAAAATTGTAGGTTCTAATCCGCTCCGACCGGTCTCCGGATCCAATCTGGCTTTTCCGCTCCTCGGCCCGTTCGTTGGCGGCTTTGGCCTCTTCCATTTCGTAAATTCGGGCCCGTAGAATTCGCATGGCCTTGGCCTTGTTTTTTATTTGGCTTTTTTCATCCTGGCAGTGCACCGAAATCCCCGACGGCAGGTGGGTAATCCGCACCGCCGAATCGGTGGTGTTCACACACTGCCCCCCGGGACCCCCGGCCCGCATTACGTCGATGCGCAGGTCCTCCGGTTTAAGGTCAACCTCCGTTTCGTCCGCCTCGGGAAGCACCGCCACGGTTACCGCGGAGGTATGGATCCGGCCGGAGGCCTCGGTGGCGGGGACCCGCTGGACCCTGTGCACCCCCGATTCATAGCGGAGGTTTTCGTAGACATTGCTGCCGCTGATGGAACATACGATTTCCTTAAAGCCCCCCAGTTCGGTTTCGTTGGAGCTCATGATCTCAAATTTCCAGCCCCTGGTTTCGGCAAACCGGGAATACATGCGGTACAGGTCCGCGGCAAACAGGGCCGCTTCGTCTCCGCCGGTTCCGGCCCTGATTTCCATGATGATGTTTTTTTCGTCCAAGGGATCCTTTGGAATAAGAAGAAATTTAAGCCTGTCGCCGGCGTCCTTTAGGCGGGTTTCCAGGTTCCGCAGTTCGTCCCTGACCAGTTCCTTCATTTCCGGATCCTTTTCGTCCTGGATCATGTTTTTGGCCCCTTCCATCTGTTCCCTTAGGGCGTCCGTTTCCTGCGCCGCTTCGGCCACGGCGCTAAGCTGGGAATATTCCCGCATGGTGTCCCGGTACTTGTTCTGGTCCCGGACCAGCCGGGGATCTTCAATTAGTTTTGTTAATTCCCTGTATCGCCGCAGCATGGAATCAAGCCGTTCATTCATGACTATACAATACAACAAAAAACTGTAATACTCAAGTTATGGGGGCGGGGAGGATTGTTACGGATATAATTAAAAAATGCGGGGCTTTTTTTTCGGGATTTTCGACGCTGGTTAAGGTTCATTCACGTGTCGCGGCCGCCGCGGCGGCGCTGGTATTGGTCTTGTTGTTTTTAACCTTTCTGTTGCTGCGGTTCCGGTCTGGCAGGGACAAGGTTTCAGGACCGCCGGAGCTAAGCCCGGCGGATCCGGCGTTCTCCACGGAAGATTTTTTTCTTCCCTATGAACCGGACTTTGTGCCCCCGGTGCTGCTGGAACGGGAACCCAAAGACGGCTGGACCGAAGAAGACGCCCGTCCTTTCTGGACCAATCCCATGGAAGGCGCCGAGGGTCTTTGGCGCGGCCGCATCGAGTCGGGGATTGACTCTCTGCTGGAGCATGTGCCGTGAAGAAATTAGCGGCCATCGCCGCCGCCGTACTGTTCTTTTCCTGCGAACTTATTCCCGAAATTGAAGGAGGGCGCCCCGAAACAAAGCGGCCGGAACCGTCCGGCGCAGAAGGGGGTCTGTTTAACAGGGGCGGCGCCCGGGGCCGCAGAGGCGGTTCCGGGGATGGCCCGGCGGAAACAGAAGAAGCTTCGGTAAGCCTTCCGGCGCAGGAACCGGATGGGGAGACGGAGGATTCGGGACTTCTCGATCCGGTTCTGGAACTGGCAGAGGCCGATTATCCCGAAAAAGCTCCCGGCGAGAGGGAAATTCCGGCCCCGGCGGCGGCGCGGGAGGCGGCCCAGGCTGTGCCCGCGCCGCCCCCCGCGCCGCCCCCAGCGCCGCCCCCAGCGCCGCCTCCCGCGCCGCCCCCCCAGCCCCGGCGGGAAACGCCTCCCCCCGCGGTTCCGGCCAATGTTAGGCCCTCCCAGCCGGCGCCCCCTCCGCAGGAACAGGAAGAGCCGGCGGTTTCTGTTCCGGACATGCCCTTCGAGCCCCTTTCTACGGAGGCGGCGCGGGAGGCGGCGCCGGACTATTCCCGGACCGTCCGGGTCCTTAAGGGCCAGTATCTTGAAATTCCTTTCCGGGGGCCGGGATGGATATACCTGGGGGAATTCGGATCCCGCCGGGGGGTACGGTTCGATTCCCGGCGCAACGACCGGGAGGGGATGGTCTTTGTATTTCAAGCGGAACAGGAAGGAACATATACCCTTAAGTTTAACCGCCAGGATTTTATTCATGATCACATAATAAATGACTACGTGAAGGTGATTGTGGAAGCTTCCCCCGAAAGCGCCGGATCCGCCTGGTCCACCACCCATGTGGCGCCGGACCGGGTATATGTTTCGCCCCGCTGGCCCCCGGCGCCGGATTCCGCCCCGGAGGAAGCCGCCGCTGTTACGGAAGGAACCGGGGCGCCCGGAGGAACCGCCGCCGGCGCCGCCGCCGCCGCAGACGCCGCCGCAGCCGCCGTAGACGGCGCCGCCGCAGACGGCGCATTGGCCCCGGATATGGAGAGGCCTGCGGCGGTTTCGGCTATCCCGCCGCCGGAGGGTCTTCAAACACCGGGAACCGGGCCGGTGGACTTTTTACCCCCGGATACTTCGCCGCCGGCTTCCGGAGATTGGATTCGCCGGGCCAGGGAAGAATACGACGGGGGCCGTATTGCCGGGGCCCTTGGGGCCCTGGATCAATTCATGATTGACTATCCCGGGGGCAGCGATGAGGCCTATTGGCTCTATGGACAATCTCTTGAGGCCAACAACGAAGCCACCAGGGATGTACGGCGCGCCCTGGAGTATTACCGCCGCCTGGTGCGGGAATATCCTCAAAGCAGCCGTTATGACGAAGCCCACCGGCGCATTGCGTATCTGGAACGGTATTATTTTAATATCCACTAAGGAACCTTTGGAAACTTAAAGTTTTTAAAGGTTCCCCAGCGTCTTTCTATAAAATGGATTACGGACGGAATTTAAGCGGTACAAAATCCGCATTGGCATGGATGAAAAATTACAGCTGCCCCTTTACCGCCATAATGCGGCCCCAGGATTCTTCTATCCGTTTCCGGTTTATTCTGCCGTCTTCCACAAGACCAAAGATCGTGTCCACCGCTTTTTGCGCCGTCAGGGGATCGTACCGGTCTCCGTTGTTGGAAAAGCATAGCAGGTCCACCCCCGCATTGATGGCCTTTTCCAGGATTTCGTCGAAGCGGTAGGGGGTCCTCAGCGCCGCCATGTCCAGGTCGTCGGAAACAATAATTCCTTTAAACCCAAGCGTAGCCCTAAGCAGTTCTCCAAGGATCCGCGGGGACAGGGTGGCGGGATTTTGGGGATCCAGGTCCGCGTTGAACACATGGCTGGTCATCACCATAAGGTTCCGGCCTTCTCCGGACGTAATAAGCCGGCGATAGGGGATAAGCTCCGTTTCCTGCCACAGGCCGGTTATATCCGCCGGTCCCCGGTGGGTGTCGTTCCGGGAACTGCCGTGGCCGGGAAAATGCTTTATGGCCGACACTATCCCCCGGCTGCGGTGGGCGTTAATCCAGATTGCCGCGTGGGCGGCCACCGTTTCCGGGTCCGGAGAGAAGCTGCGCCCGTAGGCGCCGATAATGGGATTTTCCTGGTTAAGGTCCAGGTCCACGCAGGGGGCAAAATTTACGTTGATTCCCATTTTGGAAAGGAGTCCGGCGGTTTCTTCGGCCTGGGTCCTGGTTAGGGTTCCGCTGGGATCGGCGGCCATTTCTTTGGCCCCCAGGCTTGGGGGAAAGCCGTATTCACTCCGAAGCCGGTTAACCCGTCCCCCTTCCTGGTCAATGGCGATGAAGAGCCGTACCGGGGCCGCCGCCTGCAGATCCGCGCTAAGCCGGCTAAGCTGCTCCGGGGAACGGATATTCCGAAGACGGCTTCGGGAAGGGATGTCGTAATCAAAGAGCAGCACCCCCCCTATGCCCAGGCTCCTTATGTCGCTGTAAATGGGGCTGTCCCGGGTAAGCTCCAAGCCCCGAAAGCCCACCATCAGCATCTGGGCAATTTTAGCCCTTAGGGCTCCTTCGTACAATTCGGCTTGGGACCCGGAACGCCGGTCCGGGGAGCCGGAGCTACAGGCGGTAAGAAGTACCGCCCACGCCGTCCCCAGGATAAGGGGGCGTTTCATATCCGCAGCCGTTCCGCGTGGTGGTACGCGGCGGACCGCAGTTCTTTAACCGATTGATCCGCCAGGTATTCATCAAAGGGTATCCGGCGGTCGATGACCTCCGCGGCCCCCGAGGGGGGCCGGGGCAAAATTTCTACAATGCGGTTGGCAATGGAGGTGATAAACTCATGATCATGGGAGTTAAAAAGAATTACCCCGGGAAAGGCTATAAGGCCGTTGTTTAGGGCCGTAATTGCCTCCAGGTCCAGGTGGTTGGTGGGTTCGTCCAGGATAAGCACGTTGGCCCCGGAAAGCATCATCTTGGCCAGCATGCACCGGACCCGCTCTCCCCCGGAAAGGACATTCACCGGCTTAAGAGCCTCGTCGCCGGAAAAGAGCATGCGGCCCAGGAAGCTTCGCACGTAGGTTTCGTCCTGATCCGGCGAATATTGCTTTAACCAGCCGGTAATGGAAAGATCGGAATTAAAGAAGGCCGAATTTTCCTTGGGGAAGTACGAAAAGCTTGCGGTTTGACCCCAATACACTCCATCGGGGGGATTTTCCCGGGCCGCCATCTCAAAGAGGGCCGTCTTGGCCTGATGCTCCGTTCCCACAAAGGCGATCTTGTCGTTTTTGTTGACCGTTAACGAAAAATCCGCCAGTTCCGATTTTTCATCCGAAACTTTTTCAAACCGCAGTACGTTGGTTCCTATTTCCCGGTGGGGTTTAAAGCCCACAAAGGGAAACTTGCGGCTTGTAACCGTGATGTTGTCCAGATCCAGTTTTTCCAGCACTTTTTTACGGCTTGTGGCCTGGCGGCTTTTGGCCACATTGCTGGCAAAGCGCTGGATAAACTCCCGTAGTTCCCGGGCCTTTTCTTCATTTTTCTTCTGCTGGTCCCGGGCCTGTTTCTGAAGCATTTGGCTCATCTGGTACCAAAAGTCGTAGTTCCCCGCATACTGGACGATCTTCCCAAAGTCGATGTCGCAGATGTGGGTGCATACGGCATTAAGAAAATGCCTGTCGTGGGAAACCACGATAACGGTATTTGAAAAATCAATCAGAAAATCCTCAAGCCAGGCTATGGATTCCAGGTCCAGGCCGTTGGTGGGCTCGTCCAGCAAAAGTAAATCGGGGTTCCCAAAAAGGGCCTGGGCCAGCAGGACCCGTATTTTTTTTGACTCGTCCAGGTCCGCCATGGGTTTTTCGTGATCCTCCTGGTCCAGGCCCAGGCCGGAAAGAAGCTGCCCCGCCTGGGCTTCCGCCTCCCAGCCCCCCAGTTCGGCAAAATCCGCCTCCAACTCGCTGGCCTTCATGCCGTCTTCTTCGCTAAAGTCTTCCTTGGCGTAAACCGCCTCCCGTTCCCTGCGTACCTGGTACAATTTGGGGTGCCCCATGATCACCGTTTCCAGCGCAGGGTATTTGTCAAAGGCAAAATGGTCCTGTTTAAGCACCGCTATCCGCTCCCCCTTGGAAACGGTGATGTTCCCCTTATCATGTTCCGTTTCTCCCGAGAGGATCCTAAGGAAGGTGGATTTTCCCGCGCCGTTGGCGCCGATGATCCCGTAGCAGTTGCCGGGGGTAAACTTTAAATTAACGTCCTTAAAAAGGGTCCGTTCGCCGTAGGAAAGGCCGAGGCCGGTAACAGTTAGCACTACTATACTCCGCGAATTTAACCGGTGGTGGATTTAGTATTACGTTATTTTTCCCCCGCCAATTAGAAATTGTCAGGGAACTCCGATTGTAATTGTGGCAGCCGAAGAATTAGTTAATTCCTTGCCTGCAACCCGAATCCATTGTGTGTATTTTTTTCGGACTTGTCAATACCGGGACTTTTATGGGCCATTAGGAGGGATCCTTTTCGCGGAAGCCCGGCCCACGCCCCAAGGAAGCGCTGATTGCGTCATTTAATGGCGTTTCTCTAATGCTTTACATTCGGGCAAAAATAGCGTAAAATTTAGTGTATGAACATATCTACCTATACGGTAAAACCAAAGCTGCCAAACGCGTTGCGGCCGCTGGAAGAAATTGCCCGCAACCTCTGGTTGTCCTGGAATTTTGACGCCATCCAGCTTTTTATCAGGTTGGACTATGACTGCTGGCTAAAGTCCCAGCAAAGCCCCGTGCGGACCCTGGGGATGGTAAGCCAGGAACGTCTTGCCCAGGTGGCCCAGGACGATTCGTATCTGGCCGCGTTGGAGGGGGTATATTCTCGGTTTCAAAAGTACAAAAAGAGTGAGACCTGGTACCGGGGCTCTAAAAGAGACGTGGTGGCGTATTTTTCCATGGAATACGGGATGGATGTATCCCTTCCCATATATTCAGGGGGCCTGGGAATTCTTTCCGGGGATCACATGAAGACTTCCTCCGACATGGGGCTGCCCCTGGTGGGGGTGGGCCTCCTGTACCGCCAGGGCTACTTTACCCAGGTCCTTAACGCCGACGGGTTCCAGCAGGAAAGTTATCCGGAAAACGACTGGTACAACATGCCGGTAGAGCTTAAATGCGACAAAAACGGCAATGCCATTAACATATCGGTGGATATGGCGGGCCGGCAGGCGCTTGCCCAGATTTGGGAAGTTAAAGTGGGCCGCAGTTCCCTCTATCTGCTGGATACCAATATCGCGGAAAACCCTCAGGATCTACGAAACATCACCGCGGCCCTCTACGGGGGGGACAAGGAAACCCGGATCCGCCAGGAGGTACTGCTGGGCATCGGGGGAATCCGGGCCCTGCGGGCCCTGGGGATTAATCCCGCGGCCTGCCACATGAACGAAGGCCACGCCGCTTTTTTGGCCCTGGAACGGATCCGGGAGGTAATGACCGAACGGGGCTTTAACTTTTACGAGGCCCTGGAAGCGGTATGGCCCACCAACATCTTTACCACCCATACGCCGGTTCCCGCGGGGAATGAGCGCTTTGACACAGGGCTGCTGGAAAAGTACTTAAAGAACTGGGCCGGCATACTGGGAATCTCCTGGAAAGATTTTCTTGCCCTGGGCCGGGAACGGCCCGAGGATGATCATGAAAATTTCTGCATGACCGTTCTTGCCCTTAAATGCGCGGCCTATGCCAATGGAGTGGCGGCCCTGCACGGGGTGGTGTCCCGGGAAATGTGGAAAAATCTTTGGCCGGGCCTTCCGCTGAACGAGATTCCCATTCACCATGTAACCAACGGGGTCCATCCCCGAACCTGGGTTTCCAGCGGCATGCAGGATCTATTGGACCGGTACTTTGGCCCCCATTTTGAAGAAGAACCCACGGACCTGGCTATCTGGAACCGCATGGACCGGATTTCCGACGAGGAACTGTGGCGTACCCATGAACGCCGCCGGGAACGGCTTGTGGCCTTTGCCCGGGGCCGGATTCGCCAGCACCTAAAGCGGACCGGCGCGGTGGAACGCCGCCTTCAGCAGGCCGAAGACGCCCTTTCTCCCTACATCCTTACCCTGGCCTTTGCCCGCCGCTTTGCCACCTACAAACGGGGGAACCTGCTTCTGCGGGATCCGGAACGGCTTATCCGGCTCCTTAAGGATAACGAGCGGCCCATCCAGCTGATCTTTGCCGGCAAGGCCCATCCCATGGATATGCCCGGCAAAGAACTGATCCGGGAGATTATCCATTTTGCAGAAAAGAACGATGTTACAAGCCGGATCGTGTTTATAGAAAACTACGACATGACCGTGGCCCATTACCTTACCTCCGGGGCCGACGTATGGCTTAACACCCCCCGGCGGCCCATGGAAGCCTCCGGTACCAGCGGCATGAAGGCCGCCATGAACGGCGTGCTTAACTGTTCGATCATGGACGGCTGGTGGGACGAAGCGTACAATCCCGAAGTCGGCTGGGCCATAGGCCAGGGAGAACAGTACGAAGACAACCAGCTTCAGGACGACGTGGAAAGCAAGGCCCTCTACGATTTGCTGGAACGGGATATTATTCCCCTGTTCTACCAGCGCGGCCGGGACAATCTGCCCCGGGAATGGATTAGGCGGATGAAAACCTGCATGAGGGAGATCGGCCAGTCCATGTCAAGCCACCGGATGCTTATGGATTATTCCAACCTGTTTTACTTTCCGGCCCTTAAAAATTACCGCCGGGTTGCCAAGGACGATTATGCGGAATCCAAGGCCCTGGCGGCGTATCTTCATAAATTACGAAGCTCCTGGGACAAACTGCAGATCATTAAAGTGGAGTCAAACGCCAGGCCGGTTATGCAGCGGGGGGACTCCCTTACCGTTACCGCCCGGCTTGATCTGGCCTCGCTTTTGCCGGAAGAACTTTTGGTAGAACTGTACTACGGTTCGGTTTCCAACCAGAGCCCCGAGATCCTTAACGCCCACCGGGCAGAAATGAAAGCCGTAAGCCGGGAGGAGAACCAGTGGATATACCAGGTGCGCATTGAATGCGCCGACACGGGCCAACAGGGACATACGGTGCGGATCCTTCCCAAACACGAAGCCCTGGTACACCCCTACAAAACCGGTTTGGTCAAATGGGCGTAGGGACGGGCCCGGAAAACTTACAAAGCCCCTAGGTATGGGGCGTAGATCCCTGGGCGCAGGTCCATGAAAACCATTTTCCGGCAAAGTCTTGTGGTGCTAACCCTTAGTGTTTTCGGGCTGTCTTTGTCCTTTATGGTTTCGGTGCTTCTTTTTATGGATTCCCTGTACTATGAGACCAACGCCCGGAATCTTCACTACGCGGCCCGGTTTATGCTGCCGCTTCTTTCGGACCGGTTCCCGGATGCTTTCTTTACCGGCCCCGGAACGGAGGTTTCCGGGGAGGGGCTGGCGGAACTTTCCGGGCCCTTCCGGCTTACCCTTATCGGGTCCGGCGGAGAGGTCCTGGCAGATTCCCGGTTTCCCCGGGAAAGCCTTCCCAACCACGGGGATCGGCCCGAAGTAAAGGCGGCCCTGGGGGGAGAGGAGGCACGCGCCCGAAGAAGTTCCGCCAGCCTTGGCACGGAACTGCTCTACGCCGCCCTGCCGGTGTATCCGCCGGACAGGGCCCCGGAGGATCCGCCGGTGGGGGTCTTTCGCCTTTCCATGGAGACGCCGAATTTTTGGCGGCGGATTTCCGGCGCCGCGGCGCCCTTTCTGCTTGCCGGCGTCCTTTTTTTCCTTACGGCCTTAACGACGGTGTATCTTTTTTCCCGATCCCTTTCCGCTTCCTTTGCCCGGCTTGTAACGATAGCCCGGTCGGCGCATTTACCCTTAGCCGGTACTTCCTCCGGGGCCCGTACTTCTCCCCGGATCATCTCCGAAGCCGAAGAATTTATCACCCTGGAAGGGGCCCTTAGGTCCATGGCTTCGGAGTTAAGTTTCCGGATAGAAGCCGCCCAGGCCGAAGGCAGGCGCCTTGGGGCGATCCTCGACGGCATGTCGGAGGCGGTTTTTGCCATGGATAAAAAGCTTTTGCTCCACATGGTAAACAGGCGGGCGAGGATCCTTTTTGGGATAGACGAAGATGCCGGGGCCCGATCCCTGTCTTTGCTGGAGGCGACCCGTTCCACGGAACTGGAAGAAGCGGCAAAGAGGGTCCTGGCGGGGAAGGAACCCGAAGAACTGGAGATCCTTTGCCATACCGCGGACGTTCCACGCCGGTTCCGGGTGTTTGCATCTTCCCTAAGCCGGCCCCCCAGGGCCGCGGCCTTACCCGCGGCGGAGTCCGGGGATCCGCGTTCCGGGGAGTCAAGGGCGGGTGATCCGGCGGAGGACCCGGAGAAAAGCCCCGGGGGCGTGGTGATGGTGCTTGGGGACATTACCCGGCTTCACAAACTGGAACAGGTTCGCAAGGATTTTGCCGCCAACGTGTCCCACGAACTGCGGACCCCCATTCAGGTTATCAAAGGATTCGCCGAAACCCTCCTGGGTTCTTCCCTGGAGGATAAAGAGCAGCTTCGGCACGTTATCGGGATCATCGAAAAAAACGCGTTGACCATGGAAAATCTTACCAACGATCTTTTAAGCCTGGTAAGCCTGGAAGATGAACGCGGTTCCCGTCCCGGCATGGAAGAAACCCCCCTGGAGGGGCTTTTGGAAGAAGCCGCCGGTTCCGCCGGTTTCCGGGCCGAAGAAAAAAAAATCCGGATCACCGTCCGCTGTGCGGCGGATCTTTCCGCGAAAATCAACGCCGTCCTTATCGGCCAGGCCCTGGTTAACCTTTTGGACAACGCGGTAAAGTATTCCCCGCCCTCATCGAAGATATGGCTGGAGGCGCAGCGGCGGGACCGGGAACTTCTTATTTCGGTAAAGGATCAGGGCATAGGTATTCCCGCGGAACACCTGGACCGGATCTTTGAGCGTTTTTACCGGGTTGATCGCAGCCGGACCCAGGATCCCGGCGGAACCGGCCTGGGGCTTGCCATAGTCCGCCACATAGCCCTGCTCCACCGGGGGGTGGTGGAGGTAAAAAGCCACGCCGGGGAAGGTTCGGTGTTTACCTTGCGGCTGCCTGTTTTTGACCCCTCGGCGCTTATCCGCCCCGCGGAACCGCATTAACGTGTTCGATAACCCCGGTTGGGCGCCGAAGGAGTCTATTCAAAAAGCTTTCGGCATTCAAGGTAGAATCGTTTTTCCCCGGCCTCTCCCATGGAAAAACTTTTTCGGGGCAGGGGGCCCCGGGCCGCCACGGTGCGGAAAAGCTCCCGCTTGTTAAAGGGTGGAAGGAGTATGCCCGTGCCGGCGGATCCGCGGGCCAGATGAAAAAGCTCTTCGCCGCCGTGGATATAGTCAATGGAAAGGCCCGGTCTATCCTTTACAAAACCGTCGAGCAGGGGCTGGATACGTTCAAGGGCCAGCGGCAGGGGGTCCGCCTCGACAAGGAAGATCCCCGCTTCCTCCGGCGCCGCCCCCGGAACGCCGGCGATGATCCCAAACCGGGTCCGGGGAACCTGTTCCTTTACCAGGAAAAGCAGCTTTTCCCGGGCTCCGGTTCCGGAAAGCCGTGTAAGGGAAAAACCGGCCAGAGGGGCCAGGAGCTTTTTTATTTCTTCCGTCCCGGCGCCGAAGATAAAACGGTGTATGGGCTCGAAGGCCAGGGCCGGATCATACAGATTTTCCAGTTCCGCCATTACCCACCGGGGGCCCTCGGAAGTTCCGCCGGTTTTTTTATATTCCTCCCAAACGGCCTTTGCCGCGGCCAGGGAGTGGTTGCCGTCCCCCACGGCATAGAGGAACTTTCCGGATCCCTCCGGGGAATTTCCGGCGCGTTCCGCCGGGGGCGGGCTTTGGTCCGGCCGGGGCCGCCCCCCCGCATCCTGGGCATGGGGGATCCGCGGAGGGGAGATGAGTTTTTCAAGACCCCCGGCCAGATAATTCCAGTCCTCTTCCCTGTCCAGGAGCCATCCCTTGACCCGGCCCGAGTCGAGCATAAGGGGGGTGTCGTACAGGGGCGTTCCCGTCCTGACCCGGTCTCCCAGGGTTCGCAGAAGTTCGTCTGTTTCATCATCGATAAGGACAAGGATGTGGGGCAGTTCCAGGGCCGCGCCGCGCCTTGCGTCCATCCGGGGGGGCAGCCGTTCCGGAACGGTTCCTTCGGTGGGCCGGATAAGCGGCTTGCTGTCCGCAGACCAGTCGTACCGTTCAAGGTCCAGGCATACCACCAGACCCCGCCTTCCCCGGTGGTACGCGGTGTCCCGTTCCACATACATGCAGGCCCGGTAGGAATTAAAAAGAGATTCCGCCAGGTACTTTTTCATTGTTTGGTGGATCCTTCCGATGCGTTCGGTCCTGCCGGGATCGTCCAGGAACACTTCGGGAAAAATGCAGTGGAGGGCGGAAGGCCCGTCTCCGGCCGCGGCGGCGGCCCGTTCCCAATAAGAGCGGTCCTGGGTAAATTGATCGCAGGCAATAACCGCCCACCTGGAAAGATCCGTTCCTTCCCGGGGCAGCAGCAGCCTGGGGATCGCCGTTCCCAGGGCCGCAAGCCGTTTGTGAATATCCATGGGATAAAAGCATGATAGTAAAAAAAAAGAATAAGGGGAAGATCGGCGTTGAATTTTTTTTCGTCTTTTGCTAGGATTCTTCTATGGCGACGAAGGCGGCGAAACGAAATCCCGGCGAAAGAATTATAGAGCTCTGCAAGACCTATTCCATAAGCAGAGAAACCCTGGCCGAACGGAGCGGTCTTGATCCGGAACTGATACGGCGTATCGAAGAAGAAGGGCATATCCCCGACTTGGCCCCCCTCCTTAAAATATCCCGGGCCCTGGGGGTGCGGCTGGGCACCCTGCTGGACGATCACGAGGAGCTTGGTCCGGTGATTACCCGGAACGGCGAGGCTTCCGGCACGGTCCGCTTTATCACCGGAAATGCCGGCGGCGGGGCCGGCGCGGCGAAAACATCGGGCCGGGGGCATTATTTTCACGCGCTGGCCGCCGACAAGAGCAGCCGGCACATGGAGCCGTTTATCGTGAACATGGAGCACGACGAGGATCAGCCCAAGTCTTCCCACGAAGGGGAAGAGTTTATCTATGTCCTGGAGGGGACAATCCAAGTTGAGTACGGAAAAGACAGCTATACGATAAACCAGGGCGATTCAATCTATTACGATTCCATCGTGCCCCACAGGGTTTTTTCTTCCGGGGGACCGGCCGGAATACTGGCGGTGATCTATACCCCGGCCTAGGAAACGCTGATTATTCCCTGACAATTTGAAATTGTCAGGGCACTCCGATTGTAATTGTTTTTCGGGCAAAGAATTAGCTAAGTCCTTGCCCGACAAACCAAAATCTATTGTGTATAACTGCAGCAAACTGCCGGGGTAGACAGGATGCAGCTATGATAAGCTTAATTCCCCGCGGCCCTAGGACCGCGGGCCGCGGCCATAGGGCCGCGGGTACAATCAAACAGGAAGCGAAACTTGACATACCTTGAAACAACCCTTGGCTCCCTTCTCCGGCAAAAGGCCCGCCAGCAGCCGGATCGGGATTTTATTGTATATGCCGACAGGGATCTTCGCTGGACCTACGGCGAGTTTGACAGGCGGGTGGACGATCTTGCCCGGGGCCTGCTTGCGATTGGGTTAAAAAAGGGCGACCACGTAGGCTGCTGGGCTACCAACGTGCCGGACTGGAATGTCCTTTTGTTCGCCGCCGCGCGGGCGGGGATGATCTTTGTTACAATAAACACCGGGTATAAACTTCACGAGCTTGAATACCTGGTAAAGCAGTCCGACCTAAAGTGCCTTTTCCTTATAGACGGCTGGCGGGATTCGGACTATGTCGCCATGGTATACGAGCTTATTCCGGAACTGCGAAATTGCGAGCGCGGGTGCTTAAGGTCGGAAAAATTTCCGTTCCTTAAAAGCGTGGTCTACATAGGCCAGCAGAAACACCGGGGCATGTACAGCATGAGCGAGATCCTGCTCCTGGGCCGGCACACGCCGGAAATAGACATCCTTAAAATAGAAGCCGCATGCGACACCAACGAAGTGGTGAACATGCAGTACACATCCGGCACCACGGGCTTTCCCAAGGGGGTTATGCTTACCCACCGGAACATCCTTAACAACGGCCTTGGCATCGGCGACAACCAGCGCTTTACCGAATACGACATCGTATGCCTGCCCGTGCCCCTGTTCCACTGCTTTGGCCTGGTGCTGGGGATGATGGCGGTTATTACCCATGGAGCGGCGGCGGCGCTGGTTGAATGGTTCGATCCGCTCCTGGTACTGGCCACCATCCAAAAAGAAAAATGCACCGCGGTCTACGGGGTGCCCACGATGTTCATCGCCGAGCTTAACCACCCGATGTTCAAAATGTTCGATCTTTCAAGCCTGCGCACGGGGATCATGGCCGGTTCCCCCTGCCCCATAGAAGCCATGCGCCAGGTTATCGACCTTATGCACATGAAGGAAGTAACTATCTGCTACGGCCTTACCGAATCGTCTCCGGTCATGACCCAGACCCGCTACGACGATACGCTGGAAGTAAAGGTAGAAACCGTAGGCCGGGCCCTGCCGGGAGTGGAAGTCAGCATTCGCAGCCCCGACACCGGCGAAGAATGCCCCGTGGGGGTCCACGGCGAATTCTGCTGCCGGGGTTACAACACCATGAAGGGCTATTACAAGATGCCCGAAGAAACCGCCAAGTGCATTGACGAAAAGGGCTGGCTCCATTCCGGGGACCTGGGGGTCAAGGACGAAAACGGCAACTTCCGGGTTACGGGCCGTATCAAGGACATGATCATCCGGGGGGGCGAAAATGTTTACCCCAAAGAAATAGAAGACTTTCTTTATGCAATGCCCGGAATTAAGGACGTGCAGATTATCGGCGTTCCCAGCGAAAAGTACGGCGAAGAGGTCGGCGCGTTTATCATCCTCCATCCCGGCGTTTCCATGACCGAAGAGGATGTACGGGATTACTGCCGGGGCAAGATAAGCCGGTTTAAAATTCCCAAATACGTGTTTTTTGTCGATGGCTTTCCGTTGACTTCGTCGGGGAAAATACAAAAGTACCTGCTTCGGGAAGAAGGGGCCCGGCGCGTGGCGGAAGCAAAGGCCGGAGTATAAAAAACCCGCCGCGGTTTTTGCGCTTATAAAGGAGTTTTTATGGAGTGGTATCTTGCAGTTTTAAAGAAATACGCGGTCTTTTACGGCCGGGCCCGCAGAAAAGAGTACTGGATCTCTACCCTTGTTCATCTTGCCATAATCTGCGCCCTTACCGGAATACGCATCGGGGTGGACTATGTATTTCGTTCCTATTCTTTGCCTTCCCTTGTTCTTTCCTTTATAGCGTCTATTTATTTGATGGCGATACTTGTTCCGGTCCTTGCCGTTTCTGTCCGCCGTCTTCACGATACGGGCCGCACCGGCTTTTTTTTGATCCTGGGGCTTATTCCCCTGGTGGGGGGCATAATTCTTTTGATCTACACCCTTCAGGATAGTTTTCCCGGCGAAAACCAGTACGGACCGAATCCTAAAGAAACGGCCCCCGACGCAGACTGATGCTGCGCCCGGGTCCTCCGATATGTGTATAAAAACATCCCGGCTTGGGGCTTCTTATTACCGTAAAAACGCCCCGATCCTTGCTCCGGCGCCGCGGCCGAAGACAGAAATAAACTGTGGCGCTTTGTGGCGGAGTAAACCCCGCCGGAAACCTTGAACCCCCGGTTTCTTCCGTGATACGCTTTTGTATGGCGCACAGACAAGTATCCCTGACGGGCATTAAGCCCACGGGGGATCTCCATATCGGTAATTACTTTGGGGCCATTAGGCCGGCCCTGGAATTGGCGGAAGAATACGACGCCCGGTATTTTATTGCGGATTACCATGCCCTTAATACCATGAAGGATCCCCGGGAACTAAACCGGTGCATTCGGGAGGTGGCCGCAGGCTGGCTTGCCGCGGGGCTGGATCCGGAGAAGGTTATTTTTTACCGCCAATCGTCAATTCCCGAAGTATTTGAACTGGCCGCCATGCTCATGGCCTTTACCCCCAAGGGTTTGATGAACCGGGCCCATGCCTACAAGGCCGCGGTGCAGGAAAACGGCGAAAGGGGAGGGGACCCCGATGCGGGGGTTAACATGGGTCTTTTTACCTACCCCGTGCTTATGGCGGCGGACATTATTCTTTTTGATTCCGATGTGGTTCCGGTGGGGCAGGATCAGGTTCAGCATATTGAGATGGCCCAGGACATTGCCCAGGCGGTAAACGCCAATTATAAACAGCCGGTGCTTAAGACGCCCCGGGGAGCGGTGCGGGAAAACGCGGCGGTGGTTCCCGGTCTGGACGGCCGGAAGATGAGCAAAAGTTATAATAATACGATTCCCCTTTTTATTCCGGAAAACCAGCTGCGAAAACTTATTATGAGGATCGTAACCAATTCCCAGACGGTGGAAGAACCCAAGGATCCCGGTTCAAGCCAGATATTTCTGCTGTATAAGCTCTTTGCGTCGGCCGAGGAACAGCGGGCCCTGGCCGCCCGGTACCGTGCCGGCGGCATGGGCTGGGGAGAGGCCAAGGAAGAACTATTCCGGGTGGTAAACAGGAGCCTGGCCCCCCTGCGGGAACGGTTCCGGGCTGTTATCGGCGATCCCCAGGGTCTGGACCGGATCCTAAGGGCGGGGGCCGAAAGGGCCCGGCCCATTGCCGCCGCCACCCTTCTGCGGTTTAGAAAGGCCGCGGGTATAGACTAGGCCCCGGTTTTCGGGACCCTTCCGGCGCGCAGGGCCCCGCCGCCAAAACCCCGGCGGCTTTTGTCAGCCTTCCTCTAAGCCCAGGGCCGCCGCGCCCAGCAGGGCGGCGTTATAACCCAGGGGGCTTGGTTCCACCCGCAGCCGGGGATTGGCGTTTTTGTAGACATGGGTTTCTAAGGTTTCTTCCAGGGAAACTTTAAAAAGATCGTAGCCCAGGGAAACGCCCCCTCCAATAATTACCCGGCCGGGGTTTAGCAGGTTAACCGCGGCTCCGATGGCCCGGCCCAGGTAAAGCCCCTCCAATTGGTAGGTCCTTATCGCCGCGGGGTCTCCTTTGCGGGCCAAGGCTTCAATGGCCTTGGCGTCCGGTTCCGTTCCCTCCGCGGTCCGGCTTCCCCCCAGGGCAAGGTAATTTTTTGCCAGCCCCCGCCCGGAGGCGTGCATTTCCGCGCAGCCCCGGTGGCCGGCTTTGCAGGGCCGGGCGCCGGGGCCTTCTTCCACAATGACGTGGCCTATTTCTCCGGCGTTTCCCGAAAAACCGGTATAGAGCTTTCCCCGGGCAAAGATGCAGCCCCCGATACCGTTGGACACGGTAACCCATAAAAAGTCATCCACCGGTTCGCAGCCGGGCCCGCCGCAGCAGCCGAATTTCCGTTCCGCCAGAGCGCAGGCGTTAACGTCGTTTTCTATCTTTACGGAAAGCCCGAATTCTTTTTCCAGAATTGACGCCACGGGAAAGTCCCGGATGCCGGAAAAGCTTGCTTCTACCCACAGGCCCCGGCTTGGATCCGCCAGTCCCGGAATGGCGGCCCCCAAAATCAGGGGGGCGGGATCGGCCAGGGCAAGCATGTTCCGGATCGCAGGATATATGTCCGCCAGAAGCCCCTCGGCGCTGAGGGTTTTGCCCGCCGCGGTTTCACTCCAGTTTTGCCGGCGGGATCTGAGGATCTTTCCGTCTTCGCTTACCAGGCCGGTAATGAATTTGGACCCCCCCATGTCCAGGGCCAGAACGGGGGGCTTCGGCCGCCGGTTCTTCGCGGCGCCGCCGGGCGCCGTCACCGGCCGCCCCCGGCGCCGTGGAACGCCGCGGCGTAGCGGTCCCGCACCTGGCTTGGGCTTGCCGTGCCGGTGCTGCCTATGGTTTGGATGGTAATTGACGCCACAATGTTTCCCAGGGCCGCGGCTTCTTCGCCGCTTGCCCCGCAGCACAGGGCGCCGACTATGCCGGAACTGCACGCGTCCCCGGCCCCCACGGTATCCACGGGGGGCGGAACGGGAATGGCGGGGACTAAAAGGGGCGTGCCGTTTTTATCCCGGACCAGAACCCCCTGGGCCCCGCAGGAAATAAACACCCGGCCGCCGGAACTTTTTTCCAGTTCCCGCAGGCAGGGTATAAGCTCTTCGACGCCGATCCGTTCATGGAAAGGGATAGTTTTTTCCGGATGGACAATCCGCATGGCCTCATGATCGTTGCACTTGATAATTATTCGCCGAAAGCGGCTTATGAATGCCCGGGAATCGGCGTACACGATAAGGCCCGCTCTGGAAGCGGCGATTTGCGTCAGCGCTTCCCGCACCCGGGGGCCTAGGACGCCCTGGAGTTCCGCGGTAAGCTGATCCAAAGCGATAATGGCGTCTACCTTTTCGGCAATTTTGTGCAGGGAAAAGATGATCGCATCTTCGGCGGCCCTGGAGACCGGTTGTGTATTCCGGTGATCGAAGCGGTGGGATTCTATAAATTTTCCTTCGGGGGCCTGCAAAAAAACCGGTTTGGTGTAGGTGGGGGTCATGCGGTCCGGAAGGACCGCCAGGGCGCCGGTGTTAACGGACAATTCCGCAAGTTTTCGCCGCAGTTCAAACCCTTCGCCGTCGTCGCCGGTAAAACCTATGGCGTAGAGCTCCCCGGCCTCCAGGGCCGCCAGGTTGGCCAGGACGGTTCCCGCGGCGCCGGCGTAGAGCCGCTTGCGCACCACCTGGTATGCGGTAAGCCCCGTTTCCAGCGAAACCTCGTCCAGGCCGCGGTCTACTTCAAGCCACTGGTCCAGGAACAGATCCCCCACCACGGCAATCCGCAGACGGGGAAAAGAAGAAAGAAAAAATTCAAGCCGGTCTTCGCGTAATACGGGCATGTTACAGGCCCAGAACTTCGGGATGGTTTTTGATATAAAAAATGATCATGTGAAGCACCATAAGGTGTATGTCCTCTATCTGTTCATAGCTTGTAAGGTCCGCGATCATCGCGGCGCTGGCAAAGTCTTTTATTCTTCCTCCTTTAAAGCCCGCCAGGACTATAATTTTTGCCTCCCTGGATTTAGCGAATTCGCAGGCCCGGATCACATTGGGGGAACTGCCCGAGGCGCTGATAACAATAAGGACGTCTCCGGGGTTCATTAAATTGGCAAGCTGGAAACTAAAGGTTTCTTCAAAGGAAATATCGTTGGCGATGGCGGAAAATTTTTCTATGTTGTCCGACAGGGAGATAATCCTAAACCGCCGCTTTCCCGATTTAAAGTCCACGGCGTTTTTTCCAAAGTCGCAGACAAAATGATTGGCGCTTCCCGCGCTGCCTCCGTTCCCGGCGATAAATACCTGTTTGTCGTTTTTATAGGCCTCTCCCAGAATGGCGATGATTTTTTTAAATTCCCCCCCGTCAAGGCTGTTCATGCATGCCGTTAAAGCGGCGGTGTATTCTTTAAGGTACTCTTCCATCGATAAAATCCTCCGTCAAGATAAGGTTAAGAAAACATCCGGAAACTAAAGCGGGGCTTGTTGACAAGCGGGGCTTGTTTTCCAAAAACCGAAGTTTTGGGAACGCCTTAAGCGTTTAGACGTTTTCCTGAAGCAGCTTTTTTGCCAACCCGGGGATCGTCTCCCTGTGTGAACCCTGGATGTAATAGCTTTCCCCTCCCTCCGCCACGGTCCGGGCCAGGATGGTTTTCCAGGGCCGAAAGTAATACCGGGGGTCTGTTTTTTCCGGCGCGTCCCGAACCTGAACCCCTTCCAGCGGAAGCAGATCAAACACCGCGGTGGTAAAATGGACGATCTTCCGGCCCCGCTGGCGGGCCACATTGCGGGCCATGGAAAGGCATTTTAGGTATACCTCGGGCCCGGTTACGGCGGAACCAACGTTAAGAAAAACGCCGTTTTCCAAATTTTCCACCGTCCTGGCGTATATTAAAAAATCGGTATAACTGGCCCGGCCTATGGCGGCGCCGTCGGCGTTTGCGTGTTCATGGACTATGTCGCAGCCTATTCCCACGTGGACGGTTACGGGAACCTGCAGCCGGTAGCCCGCGGCAAAGAGGCTGTACTGCCGGTGGGGAAAGGCGTTTTCTTCAATGTATCTGCCGACGGATTCTCCAAAGCCCAGCCCCCGGGCGTCTCCCTGTTGTACCGCCTCGTTAATCAAGCCGTCTTCGATCCACAGGCCAAACTGGCCCTGGCTGATGTACCTGGCCACATTTTCGGTGGTTCCTCCGATTTCTGCAAATTCAAAGTCATGGATTGCCCCGGCGCCGTTTAGGGCAAAGTGGGTAATAAGGTTTTTTTCCATAAGCCGGATAAGGTACGGAGCGGTTCCGGCACGGATCACGTGGGCCCCCATCATCATCAGCACCGCGGCGCCCCGTTCCCTGGCTTTAAGAATACGTTCCGCCAAAATGTCAATGGCGGGATGGGAAAAAGAAGGCCCGGGGCCGTCCGGATCCAGCATCACCGAAAGATCCAGATCGTGTACCCGCCGGGAAATAGGAAGCAGTTCTAGGCGGGATCTGTCAAATTGTTCAAAGGGCATGGCCCCTCCTGGGTTCTAAAAGCTGCTTTAGCGGAACTGTTTCCGCGGGACACGGTTTTGCCCGGACAAGTTATGGGGGAAACAGGTAGTCCATAAGTTTGCCGGCGCCGGTAAAATCGGGGATAATAATATCCGCCCCCGAGGCTTCCAGGCGGTTCCGTTTCCACCGGTCCACCCCCCGCCGGCGCCGTTCGTCCGTGGCAAGGCCGCAGGCAAAGCCCCCGGCGCTTTTAATGTTTTCTATTTCCACATACCCGTCGCCGAATCCCAGAAGTTCTTCTCCCCGAAGCCCCCGGCCGCTAATAATGCGGCGGATAAGCATTTTTTTGGAAAAGCTTTTGTAGTTATCCCGGGCGCCGTAAATTCCGTCAAAATACCCCTCCACCCCTAAAAGCCGGGCCTCCTGTGTTACATAGACTTCGTCGGTTCCGCTGGCCAGATACAGCGGGAGGCCCCGTTCTTTAAGGGCTCCCAGGATGGCAAGGCTTCCCGGAACCAGGTATTTTTCCGCGGCCCCGGGATTTTCTCTAAGCTCCGCAATGCGTCCCGCAATGCGCCGTGAAAGGCGGCGATGGTATTCTTTTTTATATTCCAGCGCCCCCCGGGCCCTGCCCCCGAGTTTTTTTACCCGCTCCGCCAGTTCTATACACTGGTATATGGTTTGTTTGCCCGTGTTTACATAGATAAAATTCCGGACCTCTTCTTCCAAAAGCCCCGGGGGGATCCGCGCCGCGCCGGGGCAGGCGGCAAGTTCCGCGGTAAAATAGGGGATCATGATCCCCTGCCACCCTTCGCGGATAAGGCTTATGGTGCCGTCAAAATCAAATATGGCGGAGCGGAAATGTCCCCGGAGGCCGGGGCCCCGGACGCCGGGGCCCCGGACGCCGGAGGGGTTTATCTCCTCTATTGCCCAGTCTTCCTCCGGGGAATTTTCTAAAACCTTAACCCCGGAGCTTTCCGTGTCCGGGGCGGCGGTTCCGGTCACTGATCCAGCACCTCTTCCCGGTTTGCCAGGCTTAGGCGAAGCCGGACGGGTTTGCCGGCGCGGATCACCTCCACCTCCACCTGATCCCCCGGCTTGTTGTCTTCCAGCGCGGCGTAAAGGTCCGCCAGGGTAGACACCTTCATGTTATCCGCCATGATAAGGATGTCGCCCCCCAGGTAGATTACGCTGGAGCCATAGCGGACCGGTTCGGAACCCTGGCGTATCCCCGCCCGTTCGGCAAGGCCGTTACGCTTGGTCCTGGAAATAAGCAGGCCCTCGGATACGGGAAGTTTTGCGTATTGCACCAACGCGGGAAAAAGCTGCACCACCGAAGCGTCTATCCAGCCCCGGCGGACCCTGCCGTTTTCAATAAGTTCCGCCACCACCCGCTTGGCGGTATTTACCGGCACCGCAAAGCCTATGCCCACCGAACCGCCGGAGGGGGAATAGATCATCGTATTTATGCCGATCATCCTTCCCTGGGAATCCAGCAGGGGCCCCCCGGAATTGCCGGGGTTAATGGACGCGTCGGTTTGGATCATGTCCCTGACTATGTTCTGCCGGGAAATCTGGATGGGCCGGCCCAGGCCGGATACGATCCCCACCGTCAGCGTCCGCTCCAGGGCAAAGGGGTTCCCGATGGCTAGTACCTTTTGGCCCACCTTAAGGGCGCTTGAATCGCCGTAGGGTATGGTTTTAAGATTTATTCCCCGGGGAGGGGTAAATTTAAGAATGGCCAGATCGTTTTCCGGATCCGTTCCCACCACGGTTCCTTCCACCTGGGAACCGTCGAAAAGGTTGATAAAGACCTTATATGCCTTTTGGATCACATGGTAGTTGGTTAGGACAAAACCCTGGGTGTCGATAATTGAGCCGGAGCCGGAACCCCCGCTTTGGGGAACCGGTTCAAGGAACCAGTTAATGCCTACGATTTCGGTGGTAATGTTTACCACCGCCTCGTTGTACTGCTCGTAAACGGTAATGTTTTCCTGTTCGCCGGCACTGTAGGGAACCAGATCCGCGGCCGTATAGGCCCGGCCTTCTGTCCGCAGCCCGCCGGATGACCGGAAGGATCCGCCGGAGGCAAGGTCTGTGTTTTCTACGGCCCTACCGGAAGGAGAAAGGGCCCCGGTAAAAAAAATTAGCCCCAGGACGGCAAAGATCGCCGCAAGTCCCGCCAGGACCGAAAGAAAAACCACCTGACCGTGGCTGTATAGTTTCATCCAAGCCTCCGTACCTACTGCTAATATTGTAATAATAAAAGAAAACGATAAATTACTCCATAGGCTTTGACCAATTTATTTTCCCGTGGTACTATGGTTCATGGACCTGGCTTTGCTGTTTACCCGGCTTATCCATATTGAAAGTCTTGATATCTGGGACGGCTTGTCCAGGGTGCGGTGCAGCAGAGCGGCCTATGGCGAAGGGCTGCGCCTTTTTTGCAAAGACGCCGAAGCCCAAATATCCTCCCTAAAGGCTGCCCTGGCAGAAGAAGACTGGAACGCCTATACCTTAGCCTGCCACGGGCTTAAGGGCATCCTGGCCGGCATCGGCGCCGGGGATTTGTCCCAAAGGGCCCTGGAACTGGAACGGGCCGCGCGGCAGGGGGATTATGGGGTATGCGGTTCCGGCGCCGCTCCGCTTATGGAACTTCTGAACGGCCTAGTGGCCGCCCTGCGTTTTGCCCTTTCTTCCGCCGCGGAAAAACCCCGGGTCCGGCAAAGGGCCTCCGTTAACTTTCTTGAAGAAAAACTCGATATGCTGCACAGGGCCTGTTCCACCGGGGCCAGCAGCGAGGCCGATTCCCTGGTGGGGGAACTGCGGACAAAAACCTTTGACGACGCCGCCACCGACGCGTTTGTGGATCAACTATCCGCCCATGTGGAAAATCTGGATTACGATCTTGTCCTTAAGAGTATTGAAGAGCGGCGGCCGAGCCAGGAGATGGCGCTAAGCGCCCTGGGCCCCTAGGGCCTGTGCGCTTGTAGGTTTTGGCGCCGCTTAGCGCCGCTTTTGGCGCCGCTTGGCGCCGCTTGGCGCCGCTTTTGGCGCCGCCAGTGGAGTTTGCAAGGGAAAAAATCGCTTGATAAGGCGGTTTTTTAAGGATTTTATGCACGAAGCGCAACAAACTCCTAGAGGCGGGGGTGCGATCCCGCCGGGGCCGAGTATTGTAGTTTAATCCGCTTCATGGTAAGCTCATGGCGGTATGAAAAATCCCGGTTTTTTGTTTTTTGTTTTTTTTATCTGCGCCTGCGCCAGTTTTTCTGCTAAGGATCCGGTTTCCGATACCTATTATGTCATGGCGGGGGGCAGCGATCGTAACAACGGCCTTTCGATAGAAACTCCCTTTCGCTCGCTTTTTAAAGCCCTGGTAATGGCCTCCGAAGGCCCCGTTAAAATCATCACGATCCTGGGAAAGCTCGACGTGGCCAGCGAACAGTCCACCGACGCCAGCAGGGTTTTTATTATTCAGGGTACGGGAAAAGACCGGATCCTTATCCGGGGAATGGCTTTGAACGATGAGCCCGCGGCGCTGTCCGCGGAGGGCAGCGGACGGCGGGCGGTTTTAGTCAAGGGCAGGGTAAATATCCGTCTGGAGGACATCGAAATTTCCGGCGGCGCCGCGTCCGACGAAGGCGGGGGGCTGGGCATAGGTTCCGGTTCTTTGGTTACCCTGGGACCCGGCGCGGTGATACGGAACAACAGATCCGGCGGTCTGGGCGGCGGGGTGGTGGTTGCTCCGGGGGGAAGCCTTTTTATTGAAGGGGGCCGGATCCTGGACAACTTTTCCGCCGCCATGGGCGGGGGGGTTGCGGTGGTAGGCGAATCCAGCGTTTTGACTATCCGGGACGGGGAAATAAGCAACAACCATGCCCAGGGGGGCGGCGGCGTGGCAATCCGCCAGGGCGGCGTCTTTACCCTGTCCGGGGGGACAATCCACGATAACACCGCCGATTTAGCCGGCGGCGGGGTAGTGTTAAACCAGGCGGGGATCTTGACCATGGAAGGGGGCCTTATCCGGGGGAACCGTTCCTCCGGTTCCGGCGGGGGAGTGGCGCTTATAGACCAGGGGAAGATCCTCCTTAAGGCCGGGGAAATTCACGGGAACCGGGCGGCGGAACACGGCGGAGGCGTAGCCTCGGATAATACCAGCGCCATTGATATCCAGGGGGGATATATTTCCGCCAACCGGGCGGCCTCCCAGGGCGGGGCGGTCTTTACCGCCGGCTCCTTTGTAAAATCCGCCGGAGTAATCTACGGAAACGAGGCGCCCGAAGATCAGGCCAATATCGCCGCCTTTGGAGCGGCGGTTTTTATTTACCGGGGAGAGGGGACGTATAAAATTCGGGAACAGAGCGCGGGGGAATCCCTTATTCTGGATGCTTCCGCCAATGACGGATGGATCCTTGAGGTTCCTAGGGAGCCGGACGGCGAAGAATAGGGGAAGCCCGAGGGGGTTCCAGCGGTTCCCTAACCTGCCCGGCCATGGCCCGGGCTGCCAGTTGGGCCCCGCGGGAAACGTCATAGGGGCTGGGATTAAACCGCCGTTTTAGATCATTGGTTCCCAGCGTAAAAATCACCAGGTCCAGGGGCTGGTGGCTGTGGAGTATGGGAATAAGCTGGCGAAGCCCGTTCCGGTCCCCCCGCACATGCCGGGGGGTATTTTCCCCTCCGCCGGATCCTGCCCGTTAAGCAAAAAGGCCGTTGCCGCGGGCCGGCGGATTGCAGGGCCGCAGCGTTCCCCCCGGGGGCTGCAGCCCCAGGTATTGGAATCTCCGTAGCAAAGAATGGTTTCCAGCTAAAGTTCCTTTCAACCCTTGGGATCAGGATTAGTAAACCGTTAATCCCGCCGCGAAGGCATTCTATGAACGTCCGGAACTACCGATGGTGTATACTCCTTCCTGTTCACTTGTCTTTCGGGCCTTTTGAGCCGATAATAGAGTCTAATGGCCCTGTACAATACTATCATAAAATTTATTGTTTTACATATATGCCTTTTAACTTTTTCTTTCCCGCTTTTTTCTGCGGACGTGGCGGTGGCTTCCATAGAAGACGATTCCGCCCTTAGGGTTTCGATTCGGGACTCGTGGCTTACCAAAAATCTTTCGGAGGTCCTTAGGAACAGATCCTTTATCCACACCCTGCCCGGGGGCATATCCGTTCAGGTTAGGGCGGAACGGAGGGACAACGAAGTATTGGTCATCCTTGCCCGGGAGCGAAACGGAGTTTACACCGGCTGGGCCCAGGGTTCCTGGATATATTTCCGGAACCTGAATACCGGCGCGCCGGAACGGATACGGATCTTTTTACGAAGCGATCCCATGGCCTATGTACAGTTTCGCCCCCTGGGAAACGACAAAACCCAACTGGACGTGGTTGTCCAGGGGGCCTATATAGTCCGGGGGCTTCCCCTGGGCCTTCCCTTTAACCGGCTCCTTTCTTTGCCCGTGGAAGAAGTCCTGGCCGCCGCCGGCGGCCGCTTTCCCCGGCGCTACTTTGACCCGGATCCGCAAATGTACCGGGATGTACGCGCCTTTGTCGGCAAGGTCCGTTCGGCCCTGCCGTCCCTTACGTTCCGGGACGACGGCGTACTGGACGAAAATAACCGCTACGTATTTATCGAAACCCTGGAGGGGCAGACCGGAACGCCGGGGCTTAACTGTTCGGGCTTTGCCAAGTGGATCGTGGACGGCGTGCTCCGGCCCGTTACGGGAAGGCGCCTTGACATTGGCGCCCTTAAGGTTCCGGCAAGCCCCCGGACCTCTTCTCTGGCGGCTAACTATGAAGACCAGGACGCCCTTTTTGGCCTGGACTGGACCAGAAATCTGGCCCTGGAGGCGGCCCGGGCGCTTCGTTCCCCTTCCTTTGCAACGCTGGAAAATGTCGAGGTCCGGCAGGGAACCTTTGCCGCCCTGGTTGATCGCCGGGGAGAACGGGCCGCTGTAAGAAATTACCCCGCATTTTTGCTGAATGCGGGGTTTAGTATAGAGGGTCTGCAGCCCCTGCTGTATACCCTGGCTGTAAACGAGCCGGGGTATCTTTATCTTGCCGCGGTCAGCCGGGAGAGGGCCTCGGCCCTTCCCCTGCGGCAGTACTACCATGTGGCGGTGCTGGTTCCGTATTTTAGCGAATACGGGGTTTTTCAAGTGGCGGTCTTTGAAAGCGCCGAGGAAACAAATCTTGCGGGCTTTATCGGCCGGCATCCCCGGGGCATGGTAAACCTGGTACGAATCCCCGTCGAGGGGATCTTTGATCCCTAGAATAGATCCGGGGCTGTGCACGGGCGTCTTGTATATGGTATAATTACATCATGGGTATCCTTGGGAGGGGAGGGAAGGGTGGACCGTCTGTCCCGGGAATACGGGGCGTAGCCTTTGACCTGGATGGAACCCTCTATCCAAATTACCGTTTTTACTGCCGTTTATTTCCCCTGCTTCTTGCCCATCCCTGTTTTTTTAGGGCCTTTGCCCTGGTACGCCGCCGGCTGCACCGGCGGGGAACCGCCGGTTCCCTGGATTCTTTTTATCAGGAACAGGCTTCTCTTATGGCGTTGATCCTTAGAAAAGAATCCGGTTTTATCCGGGAAAAATCCGAACGCCTTATTTACCAGGACTGGGAATCCCTGTTTGCCCGGATACGGCCCTTTCCCTGGGTTCGGGAAACCCTGGCCGCGTTCCGCCGGGGGGGGCTTAAACTGGGGCTTCTGTCCGATTTTCCTCCGGCCCGTAAGATCTCCTTTCTGGGGCTCCAGGGTCTTTTTGACGCGATCCTTTCTACGGAAGAAACGGGGCGGCTTAAGCCCGACGGCGTTCCCTTTGCCGCCTTGGCCCGCGCCCTTTCCCTGGACCCCGGGGAAATTCTTTACGTAGGAAACAGCCCCCGATACGACATTGCGGGGGCCCAGGCCGCGGGAATGCGCACCGCGCTAATCCGGCGGAGCCCCCTTAGCACCGGCCGGTGTTTTGGTTCCGGCGGGGCGGACTTTGTTTTTAAAGACTATCGCCAATTACAAAAATATGTGTTAGGCTGGGCAAAATGACTGTGTTTATCATTGGAAATATTGTAGTTTTGGGAATTTGCCTCGTGGTCATATTTATGGTGCGGTACATGGACCGGGGAAACCGGTCGGTTGATCTTGCCCGGGAATACGGTAAACGGCTTAAAGAAGAAATTGCGGGGTTTGCAGAAGAAAAGGCCCAGGCGGTTAAAGATTACGGGGTGGAACTGGAGGTGCAAAAAAGTTCCGCCAAGGAACTGCTTAACCGTCTTATCCAAACCAATGCCGAAATGGACGAAAAAACAGAAACGGTACTTGCCCGGACAGGGGAGGTTGCCCGGATAGGGGAACGGATCGGCGCGTACGACGCGTCCATGGAAGATCTGATCCGGATGACCGCCCGGATAGAAGAAAACATGAACCGCCTGCGGGAAGAGTCGGCGTTTGTGGAACAGACGGCAAAAAAAATAGGGGAACTGACAAACCAGGCGGGAAATCTGGAAAAAAACATAGGGAACCTGGAACTGCAGTTTGAACGGGAAAATACCGCTTCCCTGGAAAGGACCGCGGAAGCCCTTGTTGTCCGGGTTCGGGAAGAGGTGGAAGACCTTAAGGAAACCGCGGAGGCCGTGGAACGGCGGGTAGAAGAACACCGGGCCGCGATGGACGCGGCGGACGAAGAACGGACTGTCCGGTTGCAGCAGGATGCGGAGATACTAAACAGGACCCTTAGGGACGCGGCGGAGGCCGTGGAACGGCGGGTGGAAGAGCACCGGGCCGCGGTGGATAGGATAGACACGGAACGGAAGGTCCAACTGCAGCAGGATGCGGAAACCATAAATAAAATCTTTGCAGAAGCGGTGGAAAATGCGGAACGGCGGGTGGAAGAATACCGGGCCGCGGTGGATAGGATAGACGGGGAACGGCAGGCCCGGCTGGCCCAGGATGCGGAAGCGGCTAATACGATTTTTGCGAAGGCGGCGGAAGATGCGGAACGGCGGATAGAAGAATACCGGGCCGCGATGGACGCGGCGGAGGGGGAAGGGCAGGCCCGGCTGGCCCAGGATGCCGAAACAATTAACAGAACCCTTAAAGAAGCGGCGGAGGATGCGGAACGGCGGATGGAAGAGTACCGGGCCACGGTGGACGCGGCGGAAAGGGAATGGGAAGCCCGGCTGGCGCGGGACACCGAAACAATTAACAGAACCCTTAAGGAAGCGGCAAAGGATGCGGAACGGCGGATAGAAGAGTACCGGGCCGCGGTGGATGCGGAGGATGCGGAACGGCAGGCCCGGCTGGCCCAGGATGCGGAAACGGCTAATACGATTTTTGCGAAGGCGGCGGAAGATGCGGAACGGCGGATAGAAGAATACCGGGCCGCGATGGACGCGGCGGAGGGGGAAGGGCGGGCCCGGCTGGCGCGGGACGCCGAAACAATTAACAGAACCCTTAAGGAAGCGGCGGAGGATGCGGAACGGCGGGTGGAAGAGTACCGGCTCGCGATGGACGCGGCGGACGGGGAATGGAAGGTCCGGCTGGCGCAGAATGTGGAGGTGATCCACAGAACCTTTGAAGAAGCCCTGGAACGGGCCGCGGGCCGTTCGGATAAACTGGAAGAGGACGCCCTGGCAAAGTTACGGGAAGAAGCCATGATGCGGGTCCGCCGTTTTCAAGAGACGGTGGAAGAAAAATTCCGGGAATACCACAAAAACGCCAAACTTCGGGTAGAGGAAATTCAAGGTCTGGTAAAGTCATACAAAGAAGAATGGCAGCGGGATCATGCGGATCTTGAAGAAAAACAAAAGGACTACCAGCTTGCCTGGCAGCGGGATCATGCGGAGCTTGAGAAGAAGCAAAGGGATTACCAGCTTGCCTGGCAGCGGGATCATGCGGATCTGGAGGAAAAGCAAAAGGAATATCGCCTGGCCTGGCAGCGGGACCTGGAGGCCATGGACGCCCTGGCATTTTCCCAGCGTAAGCAATGGGAAGCCGCCATGACGGCCACGGAGGAAAGAATCAGCGCCCTGGGAGAAACCTTGGCCCGCAGAACCGCCGAGGCCGAAGAGAACATCCTGCAAGAGGTGGATCAACGGCTAAGCGCGTACCGGGAAGATCAAAGACAGCAGTGGGAACATCTTGAATCCATGACCGATGACGCCCAAAAACTTGACGAACAACTGCGGCTGCTTATGAAGGAAGCCCAGGACCGGGTTCTTAAAGATTTTACCCTCTTTGAAGAAGAGCAGCGGCAGGAACGGGATCGGGCCGGGGCGGCCCTTACCGCCACCGCAGAGGCCCTGCGGGTCGAAATTAGCGCCCTGGAAAATGAAATTACCGCCCTTAAAAAACAGGCCTACGAAAATGTTTCCGAAAAACTACAGGTTTTTGAAGAGGACTTTGCCGCCGGACTGGGCCGGCGCAGTACCGAGGTGGACCGCCGTTTAAACGAATGGTATTCAACCCTGGAAGAAAAACTTTCCTCCCTGGAAGAGGCCGCGGAGGCGGAACGGCGCCGCATTGAACTTTCCCTAAAAGAAGAACTTGGCGCACAGCTGGAAAAACAGGCCGAAAAGATAATGGCGGAGCTTGATCTGCTTAAACGGAATACCGGAACCTTTGAAGAACAGATCCAGAACGGTATGGATGAAATCGAAGGCCGTATCTCCCGGCTTTCAACCAACGCCGAAGAGATACGCCGGGAGCTTAATGAATTCAGCGCCCAGTCAAAACTTTTTGAAAGAACCGACGAACTTAAAACAAGCCTGGAACGGAACATAGAAAGCCTTAAGGGGGATATGGCGGGCCTTGAAGAACACCGGATGGAGGCGGCCCGGCTGGAAACGGAATTTATCAAGATCCGGCGTTTAGAAGACGAGGTTAATACCAAGATGACCCGGTTCCTGACGGAAAAAAATCACCTGGACATTATGGAACGGGATTTTACCCGGCTTATCCAGACTTCCCAAAGGGTAGAAGAAAAACTTAAAGAGGTGTACAACGCGGACGACACCCTCCAGGGCATACAGGTATCCCTGCGAAAACTTGAAGACGCCATTACCGTCGCGGACGATAAATACCAACGGATAGAAAAGAAAAATCAAATTCTGGAAGAGACCCACAACAGCATAGAACGGAATTTTCAAATACTGGAAGAAACCGAAGCGGCTATTAGAAAATGCCGGGAAAATATTGACAAGGCCGAAACAGAATTGGATTCGTTTAGGCCCGCCATTGACGAGCTGGCCGCGGCCCATGAAAAAGCCCGGTTTACCACGGAAAAACTGGGGGTCCTTGATGCGGGGCTTGCGATAATTGAAGAACGGATCGAAAAAATGCAAACCGCCCGGGAATGGCTTGCCAGAGCAGAAACCCGGTTTGAAGAATTAAACAAAGAAGCCCAGGAAGAACTAAAACTTCTGGAGGCGGTCCTAAAAGAAGAAAACAAAAAATCCGGATCCGGCAAGGGCGCCCCGGCTATTGCGGTCCGGGACAACGTGATCCGCCTGCGCCGTCAGGGCTGGGGAACGGAAGAAATAGCCCGGAACCTTAATATTTCCCGATCCGAAGTGGAATTGATTATTGAGCTGGGATTAAAAGATTGAAGTACGATAAGGCAGCCGGTCATAAGGACCGGTTAAAAAATCGATCATATCGATCATATCGATCATAAAGATCAAAGGATCAAAAGTGAAGATAACCCGTAAACAGCTTTTATTTATAACCGCCTCTTTGGGGGTGCTGATCATCGTCTACAGCCTGGTCCGGCATTTTACCGGCCTGGGGTTCAGCGAGAAAATGGAAAGGTACCTTATGGACGGTATTGTCATTGCCGCCCTGGGCCTTTTTATGTATAACCGCAAACTGGCCCGGGATGAAAAACAGGAGCAGGCGGCAAAAGAGGCGGCCCTAAAGAACGAAGAAGAACCGGAGGATCGGGGGCAGGACCAAGCCCTGCCCCACTGGGAACGGCAGAAGGGCCCGGCGGATCAATAGAACTTTAGGTTCCGGCTGACGCTGTCTAAAATTGCCGGTTGCGCCTTGGTGTTGTTTGGCCAATAGTCAACGTAGATATTAAGGAAATACCCTTCTTTTACCGGGCATGTCAGGGTGATTATTTTATAATCATCGTCTCCTTCCCGGTCTGCAAGATAATCCCGCAGTTCAAAGAATTTGCCGTTTATCGATATCCGATCGGAACCGGTAAGTGCATACTCCGTTCCCTCCGCGGGTTCCAGCATGTACTCTTCAAAGTACTGCATAAATGCGGCGGTGGAATCGACTCCGTCAACGTATTCGGCGGAGACCTCAAACCCTAAATGATTGTCATTGGTAGATTGTTTTACGTTGCCAAAAGAGAGCAGTTCCACATATTGAATATCGTAGGATCCAAATTGGAAGTAATTCAAGGCCATGGATGTATCGGAAGTAATGTCCCCCGAAGATTCGCTGGTATTGTCCTCGTTTACTCCGTAAAGCCACCAGTTCCCCGGAATCGAATAGGATATGCCCAGGAAGCCGTTGTAATAGGCGGTTTCTTTATTAAGCTTAACGGCATTTTCCTCCCTGTTATATCCTTCGTCCGCCGAACCGGTTCCCAGACCAAGCTCCTCCATGATTTTATTACATCCCGTAAGCATAGAAATGCAGATACACACAGCCAAAAGAATCCGTTTCATTGATTGTTCTCCTTAATATATTCTCTAACAATTTCAAATTGTCAGGGAATTCCGATTGTAATTGTTTGTAGGCAAAGTCCTTGCCCAGCAAACCAAAATCTATTGTGTATAAAATAAAATATACGCCATGGTATCAGAATTATCGTGATGTATCAACCGAAATTCGCTTGCAATATTCCGTAATTACACATCGCGAACAGAAGGGGCTTACGGGGCGGCATAAATTTTGCCCGTAAAGTACCAGGAGGGAATTAATGCCCTTCCAGTATTTCCGGGGCAGGATCCTTCGCAGGATCATTTCTGTTTCTTCGGGATTTCGGGAATTAAGCCAGCCGGTTCTGTTGGAAATCCGGTGAACATGAATATCTACGCAGATACCGTCCTTGTTGTACGCTTCGGTGATCACCAGGTTTGCGGTTTTTCTGCCCACCCCGGGCAGTTCCAGCAGGGTGTCCAGATCCGAAGGCACCCGGCCCCGGTATTTTTCCAGCACCAGGGCGGCGATTTTTTTTAGGTTTGCCGCTTTGGTCCGGTAGAATCCTACAGGGTAAGCCAGGGCGGCGATGGCGCGTTCGTCCAGGGCCAGCATGGCCGCCGGATTTGGGGCCTTTTCCAGCAGCGCCCGGGAACTTTGCAGGGTTACCTCGTCCTTGGTTCTAAGGCTTAGTATCGTAGAAACCAGCACCGCCCAGGGATCCTTTTTATACCGTTCCGCCACGGTGCTTACCGAAGGGGCGGCGGGCTTTTTTCCCCGCAGATCCTTCCGCCATTTTTTAAGGGCCCCCACAATGCTTTCCCAATCGGGCCCCGGTTCCAGGACGCCGCCCCCGCCGCGCCTTAGATCTTTTCCAGCAGGCATACCGCGTTCGCCTCTACCGCCAGTCCCTTCCCCGCGGGGCCCAGGGATTCGGCGGTCTTACCCTTTACAAATACCGAGCCGGTTTCCGCGTCCATCGCGGCCGCCAGGGCCGTGCGGATCTGTTTTCTAAAGGGAAGAATTTTCGGATTTTCGCAGATCACCACGCAGTCCATGTTTACCAGCCGCCAGCCCGCGGACCGTACCAGGCCCCAAACCCGCCGCAGCAGTTGCATGGAATCCGCGTCCTTCCAGGCCGGATCTTGGGGGGGAAAAAGTTCCCCTATGTCGCCCAGGGCCGCGGCCCCCAAAAGGGCGTCCGCCGCGGCATGGGCCAGCACGTCCCCGTCGGAATGGCCCTGTTCCCCCTTTTCAAAGGGAAGCCGGATCCCTGCCAGCAGGAAGGGGCGGCCCTCTGCCAGGGGGTGCAGGTCATGACCTAGGCCGATTCGCAGGTTCATTCGTTTCGCCCCTGACCAGCATTTCCAAATCTTCCGGAAAGGTAATTTTTTTGTTCAGCGGCGAACCGGGAACCACAAAAACATCCCCCACAAATTCGCCCCACACTTCGGCGTCGTCGGTATAGACCTTATTTTCGCCCTGTTCCCGTTCGGCGGCCCGTTTATGGGCCCGCAGTATCTCGGGAAAAGAAAAGCCCTGGGGGGTTTGGGCGTTTCCTACCAGCATCCGGCGGAGGTGGCGTTTAACAAAACCCGCCTCGTCAATTTCTTTTGGGGTGTCCGTTAATGGCAGCAAAGGAATTGCCGCCCGGTGCTTTAGCATGGCGTCGATTACCCGGTCAATCAGGGCGGGCTCGATCCATGGCCGGGCGCCGTCGTGGATAAGCACATAACCGGGATGGTATCCTTCCAGCAGGGAAAGGGCATGGTGAACCGACGCGCGCCGGGTTGGTCCGCCGGGAACAAAGAAAAAGTGGGGTTTCCCCCGGTGTTTCAAAAGCCTGGCCGGCAGGCTGTCCCGGGCGGCAAATTCCCCCAGATTGGGATCATTGGGAACGGTGATTACCACGGTGCTGATCCGCGAACAGGCGGCAAAGGCCAGGGCCGCTTTTCCCAGCACCGTCAGGGGCCGCCCTTCCATGTCGGTCTTATCCCCCACCAAACGGTATTCCTTTTTTACGCCGATACGGCTTGAGGAACCTGCGGCGGTGATTATGGCGGCAATAGAAGAATTCATAAAAGAGTTATTTTGACTCCAGGCGGTTAAAAATAAGTTCTTCCACTTCTTCCCGGGTTTTTTTAAGAGAAAAAGAAATTTCGTCTTCCAGTAATTTTAAGGCGGAGTCATAAAGTTTTCGTTCCAGGATAGGAAGCTCCTTAACCTTGCTCCGGTGGTACAGGGAGCGGACTATGGCTGCGATGTCGGAAACGCTCCCCTTTTTAAGCAGATCCAGGTTCATCTGATACCGGAGCTTCCAGTCCGAAGGTATGGGCTCATAGTCTTCGCCAATTAGTTCCAGGGCCCGCAGGGCCTCGTCTTTTGGAACTATGGACCGGATCCCCAGGGTATCCGCCTTTTCCACCGGAACCATGATGGTCATATCCGATACTTCCAGGTAGATGCGGTAGTACAGAATCTTTTCGTCTTTAAAAGTTTTCTTTTCGATGGACTGGATGACGCCCACCCCCTGGCTGGGGTATACCACCTTCTGATCAATTTGAAAACCCTTAGGAGTTTTGCTCATTACATACTATAATATACGAAAAAACAAATTTGTTAAAGGGCTTTTTCGACAGCTTCCCGAAAATATCTAAAGAGGGTACACTTCACATCCGGATACTTTATTCCCTGACAATTTAATATTGTCAGGGCACTCCGATTGTAATTGCTTGCAAGGCAAAGAATTAGCTAATTCCTTGCCTTGCAAACCAAAATCTATTGGGTACAAAACATACAGGAGGCTCCATATCAGTCAGCGGGATACTGTGTTTTTGATTATTTTTTCTCTTTTAGCCCTTCAAATGTTTATGGCCTATTTTTTGCAGCTTAGACAGTACCAGGGGATAATTAAAAAATGGCTGGGCCAGGGCATTCTGGGTATAGGCCAGCGGCGGGGTCTTTTTAAACCCGGAGAGATCCTTGTGTTAGTGTACAATTTTAGGGAAGACAAGGTCATAGGCGTTCACAGCATGAGGGGGCGTATAATTTTTTCCCGGTTCGAGGAACTGGGAGAATACGCGGGGCTTTCCTTAAAAGAACTGCGGGACATTGGCATTAGCCGGGATGCCGTGGATCTGGGCTGGCGCCGAAAATGGCGCCCCTATAAACCGGGTGTGCCGGACAGAAAAAAAGGAGCCCTGATCCAGGCCGTAGAAGCCGTGGACCGGCATCTGCGGGCCCGGGGGCTGGAACTGCCCGTGGAAAAAGCGCCCTTCCCGGCGGCGCCGGCGGAGATACCGGCGGCGCCGGGAATACCGGCGGGAATGCCGGCGGAACTGCCGGCGGCGCCGGGAATACCGGCGGCGCCGACGCCGGCGGCGCCGGAGATACCGGCGGCGGCGGAACTACCGGCGGCGGCGGAACTACCGGCGGCGGAACTGCCGGCGGCGCCGGGAATACCGGCGGAAGAGATTGTACTGTTTAGCGAAAAAGCGCCGGGGCCGGAGAGGTTTTTCCCGGTGTTGGACGGGAAGCGTATACGGACCCTTTATAAGATCCTGTGGTACGGACTGCTTCCCGCGGCTTTTGTGGCGCTGATCATCGGCGCCCTTACCGGCGCCGGGCTGGATAAGATTATGACCGAAAACCTTCCCGGGGGGATCCTGATGACGGGGCTTATCTGCGCCCTGCCGCTTGTTTCGCCCCTTACCGGCCCCGGTATGTTTATTGTCCGGTTCCTGGGGCTGCTGACGGGGGAACAAATTGCCGCCGGGCAGATCGGGCTTGTCATGGCCCTGCCGGTCCTCTTTGCCATCGACGCCCAGATGGGGAGCGAGTTTATTTCTCCCGGCCTGGCCATGGGCGAAACGGAACCGGCGACCATCAATGCGGGAATACCGGCCATAGTGTTTTCCCGGCTTATCACCATTCCCGCGGCGGTAACGGTGGCCGGTCTTGTTAGTTTCGCGGCGGGCTGCTTGTATACACCGTAGATTTGGGTTTGCCGGGTACAAGGAAGCTCCGGGAACCCCGGCCTGTTATCCGGGGCCTCCGGAAAGTTTGAAAACGTATTCGGGGGCCCCCCGTTTAGCGCGCGGTTAACTAGAATCTGTCTATAATGTAGACACATTGTAGACAGACACTAATTAGTTTTTGAACAGCCCCAGCCCCTATGGTGTATATTTTGCCCTGGCCACCCCCGGCAGGGGTTTAAAGGCCTTAAAGCGAAAGTACTTAAAGGGATGAATATCCAGGGCATTGGGAAACCAGCCGTCAACTTCTTCGGTATCCACCACATTTGCCGCGGGGTTGTATGCGATGGGAAGCACCGTTCCCCGATCTAAAAGCATCTGTTCCGCTTTGGAAAGGGTTGCAAACCGGGCCGCCCCGTCTTCCGTCATGGACTGGTCCATCAGGTCTTCGTAGTCCTGATCGTCGTTTAACGCGTCGTTTAGGTTGGAATCCCGCCGCCACATTTGCAGGAAGGTGTAGGGGTCCGCAAAATCTCCAATCCAGGTGGTAGAGCCGATGTTGTAATTCGCTTCCTTAAGGGACTGGAAGTACCGGTTATAGGGAACTACCTCCAGTTTAACCGTGACGCCCAAATTCATCCAGGCCGCGGCCATTAGCTTGGCAATGCGATCGTGCTCTTCCGACGGGGTAATCCGTATAACTACCTCGGGCAGGCCCACTCCTTTGGGATACCCCGCTTCTTCAAGAAGGCGCCGGGCTTCTTCGGCGTCCTCTTTTTCCATGCCCGCTATTTCCGGGTACCCCGGGATGGGATACACAAGGGTTTTAGCCGGAAGAAGAGCATCCCCCCGGATGGTTTCCCAGGGCAGGGCCAGGGCCAGGGCCCGGCGCAGCCGGTGATCTTTCCAGGGGCCGATGGACCGGATAAAAAAGTAATAGGTGGCAAACATGGGGTTAAGGACAATGCCGTTGTTATCACGCAGGGCCTCGTAATTTACGGACCCCGCAAGCCAGTGGGCTTCCCCGGAATTCCACAGGGCCGCGGATTCGTCGCCGTCATCGGTAAAGCGCAGGGTGATTTTTTTCAAGGGTACCTGGCCGGTATCCCAGTACAATTCGTTTTTAGACAGGGTAATGCCGTCTGGATCCGTTCCGCTTACGTAAAAGGGGCCGTTGGAAACGGGGTTCGACCAGTTTGCCGTGGGTTCAAGCATGGAAGGATGGATGGGGTAAAACGAATGGTGGCAAAGCATGCTGGCAAAAAACGATACCGGCGCGTTCAGCCGTACTTCCAGGGTCCTTTCTCCCGGGACGCTAACGCCCACCGTTAAGGGATCCGAGGTTTTTCCCAGCCGGTAATCCCGGGCCCCTTCGATAATGTCGAACAGAGACGAGTAGGGCGTTTGTCTGGCGGGATCCAGCATGGACAGCCATGCGGCGCGAAAATCCTGGGCCCGCAGGGGATCGCCGTTCCAAAACCGGGCGTTTTGCCGGATGGTAAAGGTCCAGACTTTTTTATCTTCCGAAACCCGCCAGGACGAAGCCGCCGCGGGCACCGGTTCCAGCGTAAGGGGGTGGTAGGAAACGAGCCCCTCGTACAGGGCGGTGAATATCTGGGCTTCGCTGGCCAGGTAGGACTTGCGGAAGTCCAACTCCACTTCCTCCCCGGAAAAAACCGCCGTTAATTCGCTGCGCTCTGTACTGGGAGACCGGGATTCGGCATAGTTCCCCGGCAGGGGAAAAATGATTCTGCCCCCGTCGGGCTGTTCCGCCCCGGGGACGGCGCTCCATGCCCCGTCCGCCGGGAGGCTTTCCGCCGGTTCCTGCCCTTCCTGAACGCCGGGAGCTGTTTTGCAGCTTCCCATAAAAAATAAAAATCCCAGGTAAAAAACAATTACCCTTATTGTCCGCTTCATATTAATACCTCCGGGCTAGGCGTTAAGATTAACCCCAAGCCGCTTAAGTTGCTCTTTTTCTTCAAGTTGGGCGCTGTATTCGTGCCGTTTTTGGTTTGCCCTGATAATGGCGTTTTTTATTGAAGCCAATTCGGGCTTAATGCCCCTAATCTTATCTCTGTTTTCCCGGGGGGCTTCCGTCTTAAACAATTCGTCCAGACCCGTAAGGATCTTATGAAGCCCCTGGGCCTCCCGAATGGACCGTTCCAGCATTCCCAGAAGCTGCTTTTCGTCCATCGCTTCGAGCCGGGATGTAACCCCCCCCCGGCTGCTTAGGGACATAAGGAACCGGGCTTTTTTGTCCATCTCTGCCCGGAAGACATTGAAATTTATCGTTTCTTTTACCGTGGTTCCCTTGGCCGAATCGATGTATTCAATGTCGTACATCACCGGATCCGGCCTCCGGTGCAGCATCTGCCTAAAGATATTCTTAAGCTTTTCAAAAAAAGTTTGCCTGCGGTCCTGGAACACCAGGTTGTTTTCGTCCAGCCGCGGGGCAATGTCGTTAAGGGTAGTAGAAATAGAACCGGCCACTAGTAAACCGTTTAGCAGTGTTTCTTTAAACGAAATCGTGGCCGCGGCGGTCTTTGGTTTTGTTTCGGGGACCGCAAGCCGCTTAAGTATTTCGTCCCTAAGCTGTTTTCCCCCGGGGCTGTAGTCTTCTTTGATAAGCTCTTCCGCCAAGTCGGGATAAAAGGGCCTGCCCCCCATGGTGGCGGCGAATTTTTTTCGTATCCCGTCCAGGGTAACGTCGTTCATGGTTTCGGTAATCGTTTGCCGCAGTTCCAGCTTATAGGCTTCACGGTTAAAGGTGGTGGCCTCCCTAAGGTAGGCGATAATGGCCCCCGTTCCCTTGCTAAGCTTTTCCAGGGATTCGCCTATGGCGCTAACCGTCAGGGGGTCCCCCGTGGAACGGGCGGTGTTTACCGTATCCACCAGGGCCTTGGTGGTGGGGCTTTGGGTGTTGCTGGTAAAGCGGGCCCAATCGATGTACTTAATCAGGGACAGGATCCGCTTAATATTTTCCAGCGTAAAAAAATCGATGCTAAACTGGAAAAAGTTAACCAGATAATCCAACTGGTTGTCATAGGCGGAAAGGCTTATGGTAAGCTGCTCCATCTTGTCGCCGTCCGGGATGATCGGATCGGGGGTGGTAATTTCCCCCATTTTTGCTTCCTGCTTGTAGGGATCTTCGTGGATTAGTTTTTTCTGGATAAGCAGCTTGTAAAGAACGCCGAAGGCGGTTTGGAAGATCCTGAACTCTTCTTTAAATTTGGGGAATTCGGTTTTTTCAAGCCACGAAGCCCGGGCGTTCAAGGCTTCGTCGAGAGCTTTTTGATATTCGATCCGGTCCGCGGTCATTTCGGTTATAGTATGCAATATTTTGTTATTTATAGCAATCTTGAATAAAGCAAAACGGTGAATCTATGCCCTGATAGGGGTATGAAAAGCCGGGTTTTTTTAATTTTTTTCCGGTTCCGAAGGGGGGCCCTGTTTTTTCCGGCCTTCCTGGGCTGGATTTTCTTTTCCTGCGGCATGGATACGGACAAGAGCCTTTCCCTGCACTTTCCCCCGATCCCCGCCGCTAAGGTATTCGGGGAACCCCATTGGCGTCTTGAATGGTACGATCCAGGGGGAAGGCTGCGGCAGGAGGAAATATCCGGACCGGATCCCGGGGAGATCCGGGTCCTGTACCAGTGGCCCAGCCCGCTTACAGCCTGGCCCCACTGGCCGGAACGGGGGATCCCTCCGGGGCTTTATTGTCCCGCCGGGGCCCTGTACCCCTTTGACGTTTCCGAAGGCGGTATCTATCTAAGCTGGCAGGCGGGGGTAGAAGCCAATTTCTACCGTGAATTGGCTCTGGCCCGGTCCCTGCCGGGGGCGGATTCCCGCAGGCGCCCCCAGTACTTTGACTGGCCGCGGTTCCGCTCCCTGCTCCGGGAAGAAGTGGAGGAACTGCGGGAGGATCCCTGGCTGGCGGACTGGAAGGATATCGCGGAAAAGACGGCCCTTTCCGGGTTTAGGAAAAGCCTGGTTAAGGCCGCGCCCCGGACCCCCGTGGAGATAAGAATCCCGAGCGGGGGTCCCTGGTTTAGCGCATCGCCTTTTCGGGAACAGGAATCCTGGGAGGAAGGTCAAATGGCCGTCTTAAACCTTTCTTCTTGGCCGGAAATCTATCTCTGTTCCCAGGGAATTTTGCATCTTTCGCCGGAGATCCAGCTTTGGGAACCCTTTTAGGGTGGGTATAAATCCGGGCCCAAATAGGCTACACTTGCTTTTATGGCTCGAATTGTGGTCCTGGCCTCTGTTTTTACGGTCCTTGCGGCCTGCAATATACAAACGGAACGCCCCTCCGCCGTTTCCCCGGAGGGCGGGGCCTTTCAGGCCTTGACCCTGGTCCGGCCCGGCGCCTTTTTCCATCCCGGCGAGCCCTTCTGGTTTGAACTGGGGCCCGAGGGCCCCCGGCTTATTCCTTCTCCGGGGGAAGCGTCCCTTAACCCCTTTGTTCCCTGGAGCCACGCCCGGTATATAACGGCATTTCTTCCCGGGGCCTCTCCGGGGATCTACGACGCCGGGGCTTCCGCGGAGGTTCTTTTTGCGGGGGTGAACCGGGGGGGGCTTTTGGGCTTTGAACGGCGGAACACCGGAACCGCCCCCGCGGAGCTGGCGGTGTACTACCACCGGGAAACCGCCCCCTGGGAAGACTACGCCTTGATTTCCCTTTTCCGGTACGGCGGGGAACCCGCGGTCCTGCTGGGAAGGGACCGGTTTTTTTCCACCGGGGAGCAGCGGATTCCGGAAAAGGCCCTGTGGACCCTTGGTCCCGGGGGGCTGCAGGAACTGGCCCTGCCGCTTTTTGAAGATTTTTCTCCGGCCCGGGGCTGGGAAAGTTCCGCCCTGTTTCAGGCTTCCGGGGGCTGGTATTACCGGCAAATTCGCCGGGACGGAAAGGAGGGGCCCCTGTATTTCCGGGCCGCCGATTTGTCCGGCCCCGGAGAAAGGATAAGCCCGGAGTCCTTTTTGGAAGCCGCCGGACCCGGCAGCCCGGCGCCGGCCCTCCTTACCGTGGTTTTAGAAGAGGCGGAGCGGCTTGCGGGAAAACCATGTATCGCCACGGTGGTATCGGAAGAATACGGGTCTCCCCGGCTTTACCAAAGCCGGCCCGGGCCGGGGGCTCCGGACGGGGAGGCGCCGCTGGAAGTTTCGGGATACTACCGCCCTCCCCTGCAGAACGGCGGCGGCCTGGCCCTGGTGCTGCTTCCCGACGGACGGGGGGCCTACGGCGTCGCCGGCGGAGCTTCCCTGCGGGACGGCCACATAAGCCTGCCGGCCCTGTCCGGCCAGGGGGGCGAAGGGTTCCGGTATACCGCCGCCGCCGTAACGGGCAATGTACTGGTCGCGGCCTGGGAAGAACAGCGGGACTGGAATATCGGCGCCGCCGGGTTTTTACTGCTGGAAATCGATTTATAAAAACGGTATTATAGTATGGGAGCGTGAATGGAAAATCAAAAAACCGAAATCAAAACCATTGCGGAAAAAAACCGTATTGTAAACGCCATTCGGGATAAAATCATAGACCGGGACGCCTTTTTGCTCCTGGGGCACAAGGATCCTGATACGGACTGTATTGCCTCCCTGGTGGCCTTTGCCCTGCTCCTCAATAAATTTAACAAAGAAGTAACCATTTATCTTGCCGCTCCGGTGATGGCCCAGTTTAGTTACCTTCTGTCGATCTGCAAATATAACGGCATTTCCGTGGCGTACGGAAAGCTGGTAAACGTTAAATCTTTTTCCACGGTGATAGTACTGGACACCCCCAAACCGGAAATGATAGCCCGGAACGGCGAGATAAGCTCCCTGATGGACGATCCGGAGGTCTGTAAGATCGAAGTTGATCATCATCTGGGGGCGGACTCCGAATATACCGGAGACCCCGACTATCGTTTGGTGGGCGAAGCGTCCAGTACCTGTGAGCTTATCGGGTACTTCCTTCTTAAGATGTCTTATCAAAAGGACCGGTTCAAAAAGATAGACTTTTTTACCCGGAACCTGGCCCTGGCCATACTAACCGGCATCGTGGGGGATTCCCAAATGGGCAAGTATCTTAAAACCAGGCGGGAAAAGTTTTATTACCGGATCTTCAGCGAAATATTTGATCATCTGCTGGTGGAAAAGACCCTTAAAAACAGCAAAAACCTTTCTTCCATGGAGGCGGTTTTTGATGTGATTCAGAATTTTTCGGTGCAGGAAAAGCGCTGTTTTGACGGAATTATGGCCCTTAAAAATACGGACCGGTCGATTCACTATATCTGTATGGACAAGGACAAGTCGGCGGAATTTTTTACGGCCTACGGGGTCGAGCTGATTGTAAATGTTTCCAAGGCCGCGGCGGACACCCTGGCGGAAAACTGCGGCAAGCTGGGACTGGTGGTATACTACGACGACCCGTCCCTGTCGGACTTTGTTCAATTCCGCCTGCGGCGCAGCGCTAAATTTTTGCACACGGATCTACGGGTGGTACTTACGGGGCTTAAAATCGAAAACGGCGGGGGTCATCCCGGGGCCATAGGTTTTCGGGTAAAGAAAGAAGCGGTGCAGAATATTAACGCCTATACGGAGGATGTTGTACGGCGGATCGAAACCCTGGTGGAGGACCCGGCGCTATGAAGTATTTTTCTGTGATTCGGCTGGCGGTAGTGGGAGCGGCGCTTATGGGGTCCGCCCTGCCGCTGGGGGCTCAGGGTTTTCGCTCTTTTTTTGAAACCCTTGACTGGTCTATCCGGGGTTCGATGCTGTTTTTTCCCGAAGATAACGGCAACGCGTCGGCCCCCATGCCCATACTCCCTTCCCTGGGGGGCGGCGTATCCTATTCCTTGAACGATCTTCTGGCCCTGGAGCTTTCCCTGGATCTGTACGGTAATACCTATGACTACGACTACGGCCTTGAACGGGTGGTTCCCGCCAACGACGAATTCAGGACCAGTTTTGTCATCGGCATGCTCTGGGGGCTGCAGCCGGTGTTCCGCTTTAGACCCCGGGGAGACGCGTTTACCATCCGGGCCTACGGGGGCCTGGGTTTTGATACCCGTATTGTCTTCCGGGCCTACGGCATTAAGGACAACGAGGAGCATACCAATAGCAGCGGGCCCACAGGTTATACCATTGGAGAGGCTTCAAAAGAAATAACCCGGTATTTTTGGGGCGGCGGCCGCTGGATCTTTCCCTTTATCGGCGGCGGCATGGATTTTGACGTGCTGGACGGAGTGCTCCTGGGCTTCGACATCCGGGCCTGGTTTCCCCTGTGGCGTATCTGGACCAGGGAAGGCCTGCCCCCCATAGAAGGATTCCGTTTTGGCCTGGGCTTTAGGGTTAGCTTCGGCTAGATTCGGTGTTCCGGCGCCGGTGTTTCAGTTCCGGATTCATCCGTTCCGGCGGCCCCGGCGCTTACACGGCGTCCCGTTTAATTTTTTTCGTCGTGGTCATTTCCATAGGCGCGTCGAGGATAGTTACCCGTTCAATGCGCTTGTACGGAAGGAGCCTTTGATTTACTTCCTGGATAATTCTGTTAATCCGGGTTTTAATCCGTTCCTTTTCCGGTTCGTCATCGATCCGCCCAAAGTCGGGGCTGGGGTACACTAAAGCTTCAATGTGTTCGGCCGTTTCTTTTTTTCCTTCGGTATAGCCCCGGATTAGAATTTGCTCGATTTCTTCAAAAAGCTGGAATTCGTTTTCGATCTCTTCGGGGTATATGTTTTTTCCCCCCAGGCTGACGATCATGTTTTTTGCCCGGCCCGTAAGGTAAAGGTAATCTTCACTGTCCAGATACCCCAGATCCCCGGTTTTTAAGTACCCGTCGGGGGTAAAGGTTTCGGCGGTTTCCTGGGGCATTTCAAAGTACCCCTTCATTACCATGGGGCCCTTGACAATTACTTCCCCCACCCCCCGGTCGTCGGGGTTAAGGATCTTCATATCCGTCCAGGGAAGCACCTGGCCTACGCTGGTTTCTTTATAATGTTCCACCGGATTCAGGTTGATGATCGGGCTGGTTTCCGTAAGGCCGTAGCCCTGGACAAAGTCAATTCCCAGCTGGTTGTATTTTCTAAAAACACTGGGCGCCAGGGGCCCGCCGCCGCAGATGCCGATCCGCAATGTGGTAAGGCTGGCCTTCTCTAAAATAAAGCCGAACATTTTTTTGCCAGGATTAACCCGGAAGACTTTTTTAATAAACCCGGAAATTCCCATCAGAAAAGAAATTACCCCGTATACAATGGGCCCCTTTTCTTTTATACCCCGGATTATGGAAGCCAGGACCTTATTAAAAAGCAGGGGTACTGCAAGGAACATGGTGATTTTTGCTTCCTTTAGGTCCTTTAGGATAGCCTTGGTAACCATCCGTTTGCCAAAGACCACCTCGGCGCCGACGGAAAGGGTTTCGATAAGCACCGCCAGCATGGTATACGAATGATGGAGGGGGAGCAGGGCGTAAAATACATCGGTGGGGTACAGGTTCATGTGTCCCTGGGCCAGATAACAGTCCGACACCAGGTTTTCATGGGTCAGCATAACCCCCTTGGGGTTTCCCATGGTTCCGCTGGTAAAAAGAATCGCCGCCAGGTCCTGACTTTCGGCGGCATCCATGTCCGCTTCCGGCCCGTCCAGATCGTACACATAAACGCCCTTATCCCTGCCAAGGGATACGATCTCTTCCAGATTTAGAGTTTTGTCCCCGGTAAAACGGTCGAATTTTTCCTCGTCCACAAAAAGAATACGAACCTTTGCGGTGCTGATAAGCAGGTCCATTTCGTCGTTTGTCAGCTGGTAATCGATGGGGACCACCGTGGCCCCGGAAAACAGAACCCCCATATAGGCCACGGCCCATTCGGGGGAATTTTTTCCGGTAAGGGCGATTTTGTCCCCCTTTTTAATTCCCCGGCTGTGGAGCCACCGGGCCAGGGCCTTTATCTTAGCCAGCGCTTCCGCGTAGCTTAGGCTGATGCGGCCCGGTTCGTAAATTGTCAAACAGGGCCGGTCTTTGTAGCGTTTACAACTGATGGTAAACATTTCCGGCAGGGTGGGCCACTGGCCCGTAAAAAACGTCCCGCGGAATTCGTCTAAAAATGCCCAGGGTTTACGGCCCTTGCTTCCTAATTGCTGCATATACTCCCCATGTCCTTTGACACCCGATAAAGGAAAATAGTTGCAGCTTATGGGGATTTTTCTATCAGCATATCATTCATGTGCCTAAGCCGGCGGGAAAGATCCCGGGCAAGGTTCATAATGATAAGCGAAAACGAGTGAATGTCGGTTTTGTATATTTCCCGCAGCCCCCGGTTGGAAATAGAAAGAACTTTGGTATTGGTGAGGGTCTTTATTGTGGCCGCCGAGGGCATCACGTCCAGTACTTCCATTTCTCCCACCGTATCCCCCGTGCCGAATTGGTACAGGGGGGTGTTGTTTTTAGTCACCGTTACCTGGCCTTCCAAAATAAACCGTATCCGGTCATTCGGGGTCCCCTCCACTATAATATCCTCCGCCGGTTCATATTCCTCTTTTTCCAGGAACGGAAGGATCTTCTGTATCTGTTCCTCTAAAAGCCCTCCAAAAAGAGAATATTTTTGCAGCTGCGCCGGTTCTACCATGGGTTTCACCTCCAGATCTTAGGTGTTAAACTTAAAAAAAAGCACGTCTCCGTCTTCAACGATGTAATCCTTCCCTTCTATACGGTATTTGCCCGCTTCTTTTATCTTTGCCTCCGTACCATAGTGGAAAATGTCGGCGCAGCCGTAGGCCTCGGCCTTAATAAAACCCCGTTCAAAATCGCTGTGGATAATCCCCGCGGCCCGGGGGGCCGTGTCCCCCCCGTGGATGGTCCAGGCCCGGCATTCATCGGTTCCGGCGGTAAAAAAGGTCCGCAGCCCCAAAAGGCGGTAGACGGCCCGGATCAGGGAAGAGAGGCCCGGTTCGGCCAGGCCCAACTCCGCCAGAAAGGCTTTTTTTTCTTCCCCCTCTTCAATTCCCGCCAATTCCGCTTCGAACTTTCCGCAGATGCAGATGGCCTGGGTGCCCTCCGCGGCGGCCCGATCCTGCACCGCCCGGATATATGCCCCCGCATTCCCCGCCTCTGGGGCCTTCATCCCCTCTTCGTCCAGGTTGCACACATAGATCTGGGGTTTCATGGTGATAAAATGACAGTCCAAAACCGCGGCCCTTTCTTCGTCGCTTAGGGAGGCTTCCCGGGCGGCCCGGCCTTCTTCCAGCAGGGGTTCGATTTTATCCAGGACCCCCAGAACCAGGGCGGCGCTTTTCTTTTCTTCCTGGATTTTGCAGGACCGCTGGGCCCGTTCCCGGCGTTTTGCCAGGGTGTCCAGATCTGCCAGGGCCAGTTCTATATTGATGGTTTCCATGTCGGATTTAGGATCCACCCGGTTGTTTACGTGAATAATGTCCGGATTGTCAAAACACCGCACCACCTGGGCGGTAACCCCCACCTCCCGGATATGGGAAAGAAACTGGTTTCCCAAGCCTTCCCCTTTACTGGCCCCTTTAACAAGGCCCGCGATGTCTACAAATTCCACCGTGGCGGGAATAGTCCGCTGGGGTTTGAAGAGGGCGGAAAGCTTTTCCAGCCTTTCGTCGGGGACGTTTACAATTCCTACGTTGGGGTTGATGGTGCAAAAGGGATAGTTTGCCGCTTCCGCCGGGGCGGAGCTAAGGGCGGAAAAAATCGTGGATTTACCCACATTGGGCAGTCCCAGGATTCCGCAATTTAACGCCATAGCCCATAATAAAGCCCCCCGCCGTCCAGGTCAAGGCAAAAATACATACACCGTCCCGGTGTTTGTGGTATACTAAAAACGCACCATGACTGCGCCGATTAACAGGATTATTAATTACTCCGCGGTGGACGGTCCCGGCATTAGATCCGTACTGGTATTCCAGGGTTGCAATTTCCGCTGCCGGTACTGTCATGTGCCGGACACCCTGGGAGACTGTAACGGCTGCGGAGTCTGCGCCTATCACTGCCCCGTGGGGGCCCTGCGGCCCGGCGATCCGGGGCTTAGTCCCGAATGGATAGAAGAACGGTGTATTGACTGCGGCAGCTGCACCAACGCGTGCCGCAAGGATTCCTCTCCCCGGATCCGCCGGATGAGCATTAAAGATGTGCTGGATCATGTAATGGAACACAGCCGCAAGATTCGGGGCATTACCTGTTCCGGCGGGGAATGCACCCTCTATGCGGAATTTATGACGGATCTTTTCCCGGTGATCCGGCGCCAGGGCTTAAGCTGCCTTATTGAAACCAACGGGACCCTGGATTTTGAAAAACACCGGGACCTGCTGGAACACTGCAACGGGGTTATGCTGGACATTAAGGCTGCGGATCCCGCCCTGCACATGGAACTAACGGGCTCAGGCAACGCAGAGGTCTTTCGGAGCGCCCTGGTCCTGGCCCGGATGGGAAAACTTACGGAGGTCCGCACGGTGGTTACCGGCGCCGATTACGGCGCCCGGGAGACGGTGGAAAAAACCGCCCGGATGCTTAAATCCTATCTTGCAAAAAGCGATATCCGCTATCGCCTTATTCCCTTCCGGGTATACGGGGTTCGCAGGGAATACCGGAACCTGGGGACCCCCTCGCGGCAATTTCTTGAAGAGCTGCGGGACGTGGCGGTTTCCGGCGGCTTTACCCGGGTGTTGATTTCATGATATGAAACAGGGATGCTGCAAAGGGACGCTTCCGGCGGCGCTTTTAAGTACCTGGACTGGATGGGGGCCTTTTTTGTGGCGATCCTTATCACCAGTAATATCGCGTCGTCGGCAAAAATAATCGATCTGGGCTTTTCTGTCTTTGGCGTACCCATGGCCTTTGACGGCGGAACCCTCTTGTTTCCCCTGTCCTATGTCTTTGGGGATATTCTGACGGAAATTTACGGTTTTCGCGCCTCCCGCCGGGTTATTTGGACCGGCTTTGGGGGCCTTGCCCTGTCGGCCCTGGTATTTTTTGTGCTCCGCCGCCTGCCCGCCGAAGGGGCCTGGGAAGCCTACGCCGGCGCCGCCGCGTACGAGGCGATCCTGGGCGGCATGAGTTCCGGGGGGATAGTCCTGGCAAGCATGGCCGCTTATTTGACGGGGGAATTTTCCAACTCCATGGTCCTTTCCAGGATGAAGGTCCTTTGCCGGGGCCGCCTGCTTTGGGCCAGAACTATCGGCAGTACCCTGGTGGGGGAATTGCTGGACAGTCTAATCTTTGTGTTTATTGCAAGCCTTACCGGGGTTTTTGGCTGGGAACTTTTTCTTACCCTGGTGTTGACCAATTACTTGTTTAAATGCGCCCTGGAAGTGATCCTGACCCCGGCAACCTACCTGGCGGTGGGGGTCCTTAAACGGCTGGAAGGAAAGGACATATACGACCAGGGAATACGATACAGCCCCTTCTAGGCGGCCCTGTACAGGGGCTTTGACCGAAAGCCCTGGGAACTCAATCGGGGTTTCCAGGGCTTTCCCTTAGCTAAAGTACCGTTTAAGCAGACCCTTAAAGCCGGCGCAGTGGCGGGCTTCGTCCCGGGCCATTTCGTGGACCGTGTCGTGGATGGCGTCGTAGCCCCGTTCTTTGGCCCGCTTGGCCACATCGACCTTGCCGGCGGTGGCGCCGAATTCCGCTTCCACCCGGAGTTCCAGGTTCTTTTTGGTGCTGGCGGTAATCACTTCCCCCAGAAGTTCCGCGAATTTGGCCGCGTGTTCCGCTTCTTCGAAGGCGTAACGTTTGTAGGCCTCCGCCACTTCGGGATAGCCCTCCCGTTCCGCCACCCGGCTCATGGCCAGGTACATGCCTACTTCGGAACATTCGCCGTTAAAATTGGCCCGAAGATCCGTGAGGATATCCTCTTCCACTCCCTTGGCTACCCCTACCACATGCTCGGCGGCAAAGGCGGCGCCCGCGGTCTGTTCCTTGAACTTGGACGCGGGGGCCTTACAGGTTGGACAGGCCTCCGGGGGCTGATCCCCGGTGTGGACGTATCCACAAACTAAGCAAACCCATTTTTTCATACTGGTACTCTCCATAAACAAAAAATTAACAACGGTCTAGGCCGTAGTCTTCTTTAAAAGGCCCGCAGTCCGGGCAGGAGCCGTAAAATACCGTTCTGCGGCAATCTACGGTAAAGCCCTCGATTTCCAGGGTCCCCTGGACCACCTGGTCTTCCGGGCAGGGAAGATCGATTACCCGGCCGCAGTGGCTGCACACCAAATGGGGGTGGGGTTCTACCACCCCGTCGAAGCGCTCTTCTCCCCGGACTACCCCCACAAAAAGAGCTTTTCCTTCTTTCCTAAAAAGCCGAAGGTTCCGGTACACCGTGGCCAAGGACAGATCGGGGATCAGGGGCTTTAGCTGGTCGTACACCCATTGGGCGCCGGGATGGGTGTCCGTTTTGGTTAAAACCCTTAAAATCGCATCCCGCTTGGCGCTGTGCTTCCTTTTTTTATATATCATCTTTACAATCACAATACTTATTGTTATTATATTTGTCAAGGGCTGATGTAAAAAATTTGTTTTTTTTATTCGAGGGGGCCGAGTACCCGGGAACCCGCCTTTCGGCGGGGGCGCCCTGGGGCGGGGAGTTTCATTTTTCCCGTCCCTTGAACCCTTTTTCCCGGTTTGTTATTATTATACAGCTATAGAGCTTATATTAAGGAAGTATTTGACATGCAGTCATTGGGAATAAATATCGGATCCACCAGTTTGAAGATGGCCCTGCTTGACACGGAGCGGGAAACCGGGGAAAGCCGGGTGCTCTGGAGCGCCGCGGTTCCCCACGAGGGGGATTTTGCCGC